>CAYOOA010000106.1:3296-6357 GCA_964405455.1 uncultured Anaerolineaceae bacterium
CGCTTCATCGGCGGATTGTATAAGGTGATTGCCATCATCGTCCTGGTGGTTGCGGTTCTCGGCATTATCGTTGCCGATATTGCCATGATCGCCGGCGGTTCATCTCTCAACAGCATGCTTGGCTCGGATTACGGATTCAATGCCGGAACCGGTGTCAGCGTGATCGGGGTGATCTTTGTGACTATTTTCGGCCTGCTGGGAGCAGGTTTGGCTTCGGTCAGCATCTATGCCATGGGTGAACTGGTCACCCTGCTGCTGGCCCTGGAGGAGAACACCCGCTACACCGCCCTCATCCTGCGCGATCGACCGCAATAACCAGATTTTCCACTGCTTTCTAGCAGCCTAAGGGACTTCGAGTCTCTTAGGCTGTTATATTTTTCCTCTTGACCTTTTGAACAAATGTACTATAATCAAACCAGATAATCCGACTATAATTAATTCAGCCCAAACAATTCAAGGAGCTTGCCAGATGGCAAAAAAATCGACCCCCAACCCGGAACTTCCTGCTCGATCCGATTCCAACCAGGATGACGCCCGCCGGGCGGTTCTGGAAAAAGCCCTGGGCGAAATCACCAAGCGCTACGGCGAAGGCGCCATCATGCGCATGGGAGAAGCCCAATCCCTGCAGGTTGAAACCATCCCCACCGGCAGTCTATCACTTGACCTGGCCCTGGGTGTGGGCGGCATCCCGCGCGGACGTATCACTGAGATCTACGGTCCCGAGTCTTCCGGCAAGACCACCCTCTGTCTGCATATTGTCGCCGAAGCCCAGCGCATGGGCGGTACTGCGGCTTATATTGACATGGAGCACGCTCTCGACCCGGTCTACGCTGCCCGCCTGGGCGTCAACCTGGATACACTCTACATCTCCCAGCCGGATACAGGCGAGCAGGCCCTGGAAATCACCGATACCCTCGTCCGCTCCGGTGCAGTGGATATCGTGGTGATCGACTCGGTTGCTGCCCTGGTGCCCCGCAACGAAATTGAAGGCGATATGGGCGACGCCACCATGGGTATGCAGGCCCGCCTGATGTCCCAGGCTTTGCGCAAGCTGAGCGGCGCCATCAACCAGACCAAGACCGCCGTGGTTTTCACCAACCAGCTGCGCCAGAAGATCGGCGTGATGTTTGGCAACCCGGAAACCACCACCGGCGGCATGGCCCTTAAATTCTATGCCTCCGTCCGCCTGGATGTGCGCCGGATTCAATCCATCAAGGTTGGCGCGGAGATCATCGGCAACCGCGTCCGTGTGCGCGTGGTCAAAAACAAGGTGGCCCCGCCCTTCCGCACGGCCGAATTTGACATCATGTATAACGAGGGTATCTCCAAGGTAGGCGATATCATCGACCTGGCCACCCAGCTCGATATCGTCACCAAGCGCGGCGCGTTCTTCTCCTACGGCGATATCCGCCTGGGCCAGGGTCGTGAGAACGCCAAGGAATTCCTGCGCCAAAACACTGATCTCGCCAATGAGATCGAGCAGGCCATCCGCCAGCGAGCCAGCGGCGGCGATATCCCCCTAGCCCTGTCTGCTGAAGAAGGCGACGAAGATTAAGTTCATTGCGCCCCTGCCTGGAAGTGACAGGGGCGCATTTCTTTTCAAATGCGCCGAATATTCTGGCTGTTCAGCTTGTTGATTTTACTTGCGGGTTGCGCCCAGCAGGCTTCTTTCAATGCGCCCGGAGCTGTTCAGGAACCCATTTTTGTTCCACCTACCCTGGCTCCCACCAGCAGCCAATCTCCGATCAACCTTCCTACTTCCTCTGTTGGGGAAAATCTCCAACCCACCCCCACCCTGCCATGCACGGATGTTTTATCCTTCATCGAGGATCTTTCCATCCCGGACGGCAGCCAGGTGGCGCCCAATGCCTCGCTGGACAAGCGCTGGTCTGTGCGGAATAATGGCACCTGCAACTGGGGTGAAGGATATACCCTGAGACTGGTCTCAGGGTCGGAGATGGGCGCCGCCCCCGAGCAAGCCCTGGTGCCTGCCCGCAGCGGCACGGATACGGTCATCCGCATCCAGTTCACTGCTCCGCCGGATCCGGGTACCTACACCAGTGCCTGGCAAGCCTTCACTCCTGCCGGGCAGCCCTTCGGGGATCAATTCTTTATCAACATTGTTGTAACCCAACCCTGACGTGAATCGGCCATCCACTCCTGCCTGGCAATGGGCCCTCATTTTGATCGTCTTGGCCGGGGCTATCTCCTCCGGTGGATATGCCGTATATTTAATGTCGCGTGATCCAGAATTATTAAATAGGTCCCGGAACAACCCCCCGGCAGCCAGCGCTTTCCCGGCCCCGCAAAACCTGAACAGCGCCGTCAAGACCACCCCTCTTCTCCCACCGCCTTCTACCACGCCCACCAGCACTCCCTCGCCCACATCGACTTCGACAGCCACGCCAACCCCAACCGCCACCTTCACATCTTCGCCGACAGCTTCCCCCACGGACACTGAAACACCTCTCCCGACGCCCACCGAGCGGGTAGAGCCAACCAATCCACCGGCCAGTTCTTCCGATCTTGTGCTTGTGAATGGATTTATCGGTCACCCGCAGTCCTATCCCCTCTCGTGCGAATCCCGCTCCGCTGCCGACCTGGCTGCTTTTTTTGGCGTACCCGTCAGTGAAGCCGATTTCCAGGCCAGCCTGCCCACGTCAGATGACCCCAATGTTGGTTTCGTTGGTTCACCCTGGGGGCCTGGCGGGCAGATTCCGCCCTATTCCTATGGTGTCTATGCCGCCCCGGTGGCCGCCCTGCTGCGCAATTATGGATTACCGGCCAACGAGCATTACGGCATGTCTTATGAAGAATTGCAGCAGGAAATTGCCGCCGGCCGCCCGGTGATAGTCTGGGTAATTGCCGGCTTCATCAACGGTTATGCCATCGAATATACGGCTGCGTCCACCGGAGAGACCAGCCGGGTGGCATACGGCGAACACACGGTTGTCGTGGTTGGATACACTGACAGCTATGTGATAGCCAATGACGGCGGCTGGATTTACTACATCGGTACCGGTCAGTTCCTGCGCACCTGGGGCGTGCTGGAGAATATGGC
>CAYOOA010000107.1:0-6347 GCA_964405455.1 uncultured Anaerolineaceae bacterium
AAACGGTATTGTTCACCCCCGAAAGCTCCAGCAGCCCAAAGGTTGCCCCGGGATGGTGGGCTCTCCAATCATCGGTCGCAGGGATTGCCAGCATGGTTACCTTCAAATCGAGTAATTTGAATCCTGGATAGATTTTACATCACCCGGTTCATTTCTACTGGGATTCCTTCATAATCCCATGGTTTTTCCAGGCTTCTCCTCTTTTTACAGAGTCACCTGTCGGATGAGCAAAACTGAAATCCCTCCATTTCCGGCATGGACTTGAATGAACATAAGGATTGTTGTACGATTTGGTCAGACTTGATGTTTCTTCCAACCCAATCACGTAAGAGATGTTTGGGAAAAGGATCTTTCCGTGAAATCGACCAGGGCGATCTGGAAAACGATCATTATCCTTGCGGTCATCAGTCTCATCCTTTATGGCCTCTACCGCCTGATCCTTTTTCTGCCCATTTTTCCCCAAAAGGTTCCCCTGCCCGACGGCAGTTACCTGCCCGCCGCCTCGGTTTATATGTACGACACGGTCAGGTATGATCCCCTCCAACCCCCGCTGGATTCGCAAATCGCCCGTCTCAATGTTGATCGTTCGGCTGGCGAGGTGGTCATTCAATTCCTGGACGGACAAGAGCTGGCGGTGCCCCTCGGCAAAGTCGCCCAGGTCATCGGTTGTGAGCATCAATTTTCGATGGAATACCTCCCTCTGTCGATTCAAGAATTGCGGTTGGGCTCAGTCCATATGCAAGATCCCATCCTGATGGTTTCGTGCGAAATGTGGGCCAGGAGCGAAAAACTTCGCCCTGCAAAATTGATCCTGCGCGAAGGACCACTGCAACAGGGAGATCCGTTCGTCTTCGGGACCCTGTGCCAGCAACCGGAAGAGATTTGCCTCTATTTTGGCCAGGAATATGGGACTTTGGTTGCCAATGTAATCGATGCACAATCCGGGCAACGCCTCCCCGGGGCGCAGATCACCCTGGAGAATGGAATGGGCATCCAGAAATACACCGGAGAGTTCAAGCTGCCGTTGTATGCCGGCGTGCAGGTGAAATTCACGGTTTCCGCGCCGGGTTATCCCGATCTCAACGGTCAAATTGCCAATCGTTATGCAGACCAATTAATGATCAGTTTCGTCTCTCCAATCGGCCAGGCCGGCGGATTCAGTCAGCTCCTCGACATGCCGTCTGAAGACCTGGAATTGCCGTTCTCCTTCCGCATGGGAGAAACCGGCCCACAATAGTACCTTTCCCTTCCAATCAAGAGAAAGGTATTTTTGTGGTTGTTTTTTCGTCGGAGGAAATTTCGCGAGGAGTTGAACGTGATCCCGGATTTTTGGAGTGTTTGGCTGGTGGAACTCTAATGTGAAGCCGCTGCACCATTCATTCAATCATTTCTTCGGGTGCACGGCCGAGCAACCGCAATTCTTGCAGGTGCCGGGCGAACGCCTGGCGCCAGGTGGGGTAACAGGTATAGCGGATGCCAAACTCCTCGCAGGTTGACCGCACAATCGGCGCGATGCGCGGATAATTCAAATGGCAAATATGCGGAAATAAATGGTGCTCGATCTGGAAATTTAATCCACCGATGTAAAAACTCAACAACCGGTTGCCGTGCGCAAAATCCGCCGTGGTTTCCACCTGGTGGACGGCCCACTCGTTTTCAATGTGCGGCGGATCCCCCACCGGCTGAGGAAAAACAGCATCCCCGTTGATGTGAGCCAGTTGGAAAACCACCCCCATCACGATGCCAACAGTCAGCATGACGACAAAAAAGCCGATCAGCACCTGCCACCAGGGGTAAACCAACATTGGCAGGACAAACATGATCACAACATAAAACAACTTACCCATCCAGAAAGTGATTTTATCGGCTGTGTTCATCTTCGGATACACGTGGTTGGCATCCGATTTACCGAAAAGTACCATCATGAAATCTCGCAAAAAGAAGTCGAATCCAATCAGGCTGTACACCAACGGGTAATACCACACCTGGGCCCTGTGATGCGGCAGCCACGGCGTCCGCGGCGAGAGGCGGATCAGGCCAAACGATTCGATATCATCATCGTAGCCGGCGATATTGGTGTAAGTGTGATGCCAAACATTGTGCTTGGTGCGCCATCGGAATCCGCTCATGCCCAGCAGTTCTGCGCTGAGGGCTACCAATTTGTTGAGCCGCGGGCTGTCGGAATAGCCGCTGTGGTTGGCATCGTGCATCACATTGAAGCCGACCGAGGCGATCGACAGCGCCCACACCAGGCAGAGGATGAGGTTTGCCCACCAGGGGAAATGGCCGAGGAGCAGCAGCAGGTACGTCCCCAACCACCAGGCCATGATCACCCCTGTCTTCAGGTACATGGCCCGAATATCGCGCGCAGGGATGTTGTTCTCCCGCAAATATGTATTGACCCGCTCATTGAGCGTTTTTTGAAAATTGCGCTGCTGGGTGAAACGAAGCGTTCTGGCGGCAGGTGCAGACATCCAATTCTCCTTCTACAAGTATGAATTTTCTCATTCCAGTTTCGGCCACAATCATCCGGTGAAACCTGATATTTTTATACCTTAATTATGGCCTGGGAAGAAGTGCCTTTATTCACATTTCCATTCAAAATGAAATCAACAGGGTGCACCGATAATGAATGCACCCTGTCGGTTAGATCTTCTATTCAAATTTCAGAACGGAGGTCTTATGACCGAGGTTTTTATTTTAAGAGCGATGCCATCTGGTCAGAAATGATCTTTACCGCCCGTTTTGGCATCAAGCGAACCAGGAAATCCATCATTTTGGCATCACTGCCAATAAACACCCGGAAGCTGTTTTTCTCGATACCCTCCACCACCACCTGGGCGGCCACCTGTGGGCTGGTGGTCTTTATCTTGCTGCTCTGGGCAGATTCCGGCGCCTGGATGGAAACGCCCGAATTGGCAGCGATGTTGGTGGCAATCGCGCCCGGGAAGACGACTGTGACATGCACGTTTGTGCCCATCAACTCGGCATACAATCCTTCGGTGAACAGCTTGATTGCCGCCTTGGACGCGCCGTAGACGGTCTGACCGGGGACGGGCAGGTAACCGCCCATGCTGGAGAAATTGATGATGTGTCCTTCCGGCCGGGCTAACAGGAGGGGCAGGAAGGCCTTGGTCATGTTCACTGACCCATTAAAATTGACGTTGAGTACCCGGTCAACTTCGGAAAAGGGAAGTTCGTTGAATTTGACAAATTTCTGGATGATCCCGGCACAGTTGATCAGTCCGTCCACCGCCTTGTGGGCAGCCAGCACGGCCTCCGGCAGGGCTTCGACCGCCGCCCGGTCGGTGATATTGACCATGTGGGTGGAAAGCCGGTCTTTCATGCTCCCGGTCAGGTCGGCCGTTTCCTGCAAGCCTTTCTCGCTGATATCCACGGCTGCAACCCGGGCACCCATTTTCAGCAGCAGGAGCACAAGCTCACGCCCCATTCCATTTCCACCACCGGTGACAACGAACACCTTCGAAGCGACTTTCATCTTTCTCTCCCTGGTTTGAAATTTAGGGTTGAGTAAACGGCTTCGGCGATGAAATTTTGATCAATTCACTCAACGATGTATTCATACATTATAGAGTGAATAAATCGGAATTCAATACTCTTTTTTTGGCAGTTTTGGATAAGTTGAGAGTTGAGAGCCTTGATTCATTGGCCGCATTCTCTCTGCAATTTAAGAACGGAGGCGATCCAGTTCCCGCCAGCTTACAAGCTGCCCGGTACTGGTCTGCAGAACCTGATCTCCACCGTGCACGACATAACCTTCCGGCTGGATGGAACGAATCCCTGGAATTTCAAATCATGGGATTCCAGCCCACTCTACGGCAGGCAGCACCCATTCGTCCAATGGCTTAAAAAGAATGCCGTGCCCGCTGCCCACTTGTAAAACAACCTCATCATGTCTTGAGATGCCTTTCCCTTCTGAGAACGCAAAGAGATCCTGGCAGGAGCCGGCCAATTCATCCGTCGAGTCGTAAATCGAGAGAATATTCCCATAGAGAACTGTATTATTATGGATTGATTCCTCAACAAAATCAGGTTCACAGATTGCCATGATCACAAAGTTCAGTTGCTGATTTTCAAGCAAGTTGGAGACTAAGATTGCAATTCCTGCCCCTTTGGATGCGCCGATGAGGGTGATATTCTGCGCCGGGACGCCTGCCGTTAACAAGGCAGTGACTTGCCCTGCAATCCTTTTGGCGTATTCCATGCCATCCGTGTTTTTAGCCCGCACCTCGCTGATGACGATAAAACCGTAACCGGCAAGTTTCTCCAAAATGGCCTGGTATTGATACGCGCCATAATCCGGGCTGACCGCCGGCAGGCCCTGGTCTTCGATAATTTTCCCGTGCAGGTAGAAAAGGTAGTGTCCCCCGGGATCAATCGAGACTGGAAATGCATATTTTGAAAATTCTGTCGTCGGCGTGGGGATCGGCTGAGTGGAAGTGGGGATTGGGGAGCTGGAAGTCGTTATCGTGCTTGACGCGGGCATCGCGATTGCCGTTGGCTTCGAAGCTGGAGCGCTTCCGCACCCTGTGAGAAGCGCTGCCAGCAGAAATATTGAAATCACATGCAAAATCCACCTGGTAACCATTTCTTCCTTTGCGTTCGGAGATTCAGCGCCAGATAAAGCCGATTGCGGTTTCCAATAATTGTTAGTATAGCATTTAAAGAAGCACCATCCATTCGACATTGGAGGGCGATTCAGCATCTCTCCAACAATTCTTATGCAACCGATGCAGGATTCCATCTTTCCAGCCCAGTCACTTTTTTCATCCTTGATTAAGTTGATATAAATTAGTATATTTCATCCGTATTTCTGTGCCGGTTACCACCCGAAAGGAGCAGGTAGATGAGCAGTGTGAGAGTTCTGGTTGGCACGCGTAAAGGCGCATTTATCCTGACCTCCGACGGTCAGCGCAAACAATGGCAGGTCAGCGGGCCGCACTTTGCCGGCTGGGAAATTTACCACCTCAAAGGTTCGCCGGTCAAACCCGACCGCATCTACGCCTCGCAAACATCCGGCTGGTTCGGCCAGGTCATCCAGGTTTCGGATGACGGCGGGCGCACCTGGAACCCGGGCGGCAATGAGTTCAAGTACCAGGGCGAAACGGGCACCCACCAGTATTATGACGGCACCCAGCGCCCCTGGGAGTTCAAGCGGGTCTGGCACCTGGAGCCTTCGCTGACGGATGCCAACACCGTTTATGCCGGGGTGGAGGATGCCGCCCTCTTCAAATCCACCGACGGCGGGCAATCCTGGCAGGAGCTCCCCGGCCTGCGCGCCGCCAAGGGCCACCTCTGGCAGCCCGGCGCCGGCGGGATGTGTCTTCACACCATCCTGCTCGACCCCCAGGACCCCAACCGGATCTATGTGGCCATCTCGGCTGCCGGCGCCTTCCGCACCACGGATGGCGGCCAGACCTGGCTGCCGATCAATAATGGCCTGCTTTCGCCCTTCGAGCTGCCGGATCCCATCGCTGAAGTCGGCCACTGCGTGCACAACCTGGCCATGCACCCCTCCCGCCCGCAGGTGCTCTTCATGCAAAAGCACTGGGATGTGATGCGCAGCGACAATGCCGGAGATTCCTGGCGTGAAGTGAGCGGCAATCTGCCCACGGATTTCGGCTTTCCGATTGCCGTGCACGCCCACGAACCGGAAACCATTTATGTGGTGCCCATCAAGAGCGATTCGGAGCATTTCGTGCCGGATGGCAAACTGCGCGTCTACCGCAGCCGCAGCGGCGGCGAGAGTTGGGAGGCCCTGACCGACGGACTGCCGCAATCCGATTGCTATGTCAACATCCTGCGGGATGCCATGGCAGTGGACACGCTTGATTCCTGCGGTATCTACTTCGGCACCACCGGCGGCCAGGTGTATGTCTCCCCCGATTCCGGCGACCACTGGCAGGCCATCGTCCACGACCTGCCGGGCGTGTTATCCGTGGAAGTGCAGACCCTGCCGTGATCCGCATCCTGCTGCCGGTTCACTTGCGCGGACTGGCTCGAACTGAGCGCGAAGTTCTGGTGGAACTGCCCGGCTCCCCCACCCTCGGGGCTGCCCTGGATGCCTTGGAGCAGGCCTACCCTGTGCTGCGCGGAACCATCCGCGATCACGCCTCCAGGGAACGGCGGGCTTTCATCCGCTACTTTGCCTGCGGGCTGGATCTCTCCCTCGAGCCGCTGGATACACCCCTACCCGCTGCCGTGGTGAGCGGCCAGGAACCACTGCGAATCGTCGGCGCCATGGCCGGTGGATAGAATATCCTGGTGGATTTCAGCTTCTCGGCTTTTTCGGGAACAAAAACGGCGTACGGGCTTTATAGTCCAGG
>CAYOOA010000108.1:0-6305 GCA_964405455.1 uncultured Anaerolineaceae bacterium
AACGCCAGCTGTGTTTGACCTTTGCGCAACCCTGGATGCCGAAAACATCTGCACCCATGTGGATATTGCTCAACCCCTGGTCACCTGGGCGAATGACGACTGGACGACCCAGTCGGTAGGTGACCCGGTGGATGTAGGCGGCGGTGAGATGCATGTCTTCGGCTACGACGCCTTCCGCACCATCCAGGGCGCCGTGGATGCCGTGTCTGCCGGCGGGACGACTTACGTATTGGCCGGAACCTACGCGGAAGATGTGACCATCGGTAAAGCACTGGACCTGCTGGGTCCCAATGCGGCTGTCAACCCGAACACTGGCACCCGCGGCCCTGAAGCCGTTTTGCTGCCGGTCACACATGACCCGGATCCCAGCAGCGTGACTTCCCATGCTGTGCTCTACATCGGCGTGAATGATGTCACCGTCCGCGGCCTGACCATCGATGGCGATAACCCGGCACTTGCTGGCGGGGTGGATGCCATTGAAGGCATCGGCGCCTATGATGATGTTGGCCAGATTGTTGTGGAAAACAACATCCTGCAAAACTTCACCTATGCCGGCATGGACTTCTACAATACGGCCGGCCATGCAACATCCGACAACTACATCCGCTATAACCTGCTCCAGAACATCGGCGACACCACCTACAACTGGGGTATTGGTGTGCTGGTCTACAACAACTTCTATGCGGATGTGACGGACAACGTCTTCAATGTGGTTCGCACCGGTGTGCAAACTGGCAACTTTGAAAAAGTCAATCCCGGGACGACCGGCCGCATCAGCAACAACACCCTGAATGTCTGGCGCCTGGGCATCTTCCACAACCTGTGGTACTCCAATGCCAGCACCATCTCGGTGGATCACAACACGATTAATGCCATCGCCTTCCCCGGCGCTACCAAGTGGAACGGTATGTTGATCTCCTCGTTTGACGGGGCAGCCAACACCATCGTTACCGATAACATCATCAATATTCCCGCCGGCATTTCATTTGCCGCACCCGGCTACTCGGCGGGCATCAGCCTCTGGAACGATCACACCACCAATCCGCTGATCATCCAGGGCGGTACCATCACCGGCGGCGATTACGGTGTGTGGGTTAATAACTATGAAGGCTACTCCAGCGACGCCGGCAATACCTCTGCCACCATCAATGGTGTGACCATTAATGGTGCCAAGGTTGGCATCAATGTTTGGGACAGCCCCTCCAATACCAACGGCTCGACCGTCACTGCAAATCTCCTCAACAATACCATCCTGAATGCCACTACGGGCATCCAGGTCAGCGGAGCCCAGGCTTCAGCCCAGGCGACCGGCAACGTCATCGAGAACGGTACGGATGGCGTGGTGGTGGCTGGCGATGCAGCCCTGGTGATGCACAACAACCGCCTGAATAACAACAGCCACTCGGCAATCACCAATAGCGGCACACAGCTGGTGGATGCTTCCGCCAACTGGCTGGGCAGCAACGATGCAGTGGTTGTGGCCGGTTTGATCAGCGGCCTTGTGGACTATACCCCCTGGTTCAATACCGGCATGGATGCCGACCTTGCGACGGCCGGCTTCCAGGGCGATTACTCTTACCTGAACGTGGATGATGGCAGCGCGCAAACCGGTTCAGTGGCCCGCATCCAGGAAGCTGTGAACCTGGTCTCCGGCAGCACGGTCTACATCTGGCCGGGCACCTACGAGGAACAGGTCATCGCAGTGGATAAGGATAACCTGGAACTGGTTGGTCACGATATGGCTACCACCATCATTAAATCCCCGGTCACCCTGGCCAACCTGGTGGGCGACCGTAAACCGGTGGTGGGAATTGAAAGCAGCGAGAACGTCACCGTACACAACCTGACGATCGATGGCGCTGGCCGCGGCAATACGAATTACCGCTTCTTCGGCCTCTTCTACCACAACTCCAGCGGTCTGATCGACAGCCTGACTGTTAAGAGCATCCGCAACGAACCATTGAATGGGACCCAGAGCGGCGTGGCCATCTATACCTACAATGATGACAGCACTCCACGCACGGTGACCGCCACCAACAATACAGTCTTTGATTACCAGAAGGGCGGCCTGACCTTCAACGGCATCGGCTTGACGGCCGTTGTACAGGATAACACCGCCACCGGCGCGGGCCACACTTCGCAGATCGCCATGAACGGCATCCAGATCGGCTTTGGCGCCACGGGTACCGTTTCGGGCAATGTGACTTCCGGCAACTGGTACACCGGTGATCCGAATAACGGCGTGGCTGCAGGCATTCTGCTTTACCAGGCCGCCAATGTGACTGTGGAAAACAACCAGGTGTCCGATTCTAATATGGGCATTGTGGCAACCTACGGTTCTGAAAATGCCTTAATCCGCTCCAACAACGTGTTTGGCAATGATTACGGTGTGGAAATTGATGGCAGCAACGGCGCCGTGGTGACCTATAACCGCATTTTCAACAATGTCACCGATGGCCTGTATTCTGAACTGGCTGCCAATGCCGAGAACAACTGGTGGGGCTGCAACGAAGGCCCGCTGGATGTAGCGGCAACCCCGGTCAATGATTGTGATGCGACCGAAGGCCTGGTCGATGCCGATCCCTGGCTGGTGCTGGGTGTGACCTCCACGCCGACCTCCGTTCTGCCGGGCGCCACCGCCAATGTGGCCGCCAGCCTGGTCTTCAATTCGGCTGCTGCGGATACCTCGGCGGGCGGCTTTGTGCCCGACGGCATCCTGGCGGCCTTCACCGCCCCGGATGGCGGCAGCGTTCTGCCGACCAGCGCCGGTACACTAAACGGCATTGCCGGGACTGTCTTCACCGCCCCGACAACCGATGCGAACTACCAGGTCTGCGCCGCGGTGGATAATGAAACCATCTGCGCCACCATCACGGTGGAAAATGCTACCCCGGTGGCAGTTGCTGACAGCTTCTCCACGGATGAGGACACCACCCTGACGGTGCCCGCCCCCGGCGTGCTGGCTAACGATACCGATGCCAACCTGGATACGCTGACGGCGATCCTGGTGGATGGGATTACCCCGGATGAAGGCACCCTGACCTTCAACACCGATGGCTCCTTCACCTACGTACCGGCTGCCAACTTCAACGGCGTGGTGACCTTCACTTACAAGGCCAATGACGGCCTGGTCGACTCCGCCCCTGCCACAGTCACCATCACGGTCAACCCGGTCAACGATGCGCCCGTAGCGGTGGACGACTACTACACCATGCAGGCCGCGCAAACCCTGACGGTCGATGCTCCCGGTGTGCTGGCCAACGATACCGAAGTTGACGGCGATGGTCGCGCGGTTGCCCTGCTGGTGGACGTGGAACACGGTACCCTGATGCTCAACGGGGACGGCTCCTTTGTCTACATCCCGGATGCCGGTTGGTTTGGTACGGACAAGTTCCAGTACCAGTTTGTGACCTACCCGGCCCCCGGCAAGGCCCCCTGGACTGCGGATGCCTGGGTGTACATCACCGTCAATCCGTACTCCCTGTGGCTGCCAATCATCACCCGCTGATTTCAATAGCGGCATAACCAATCCTCCGGGCGCTCCAAAGGCGCCCGGAGTTTTCTTTTTTGAAAGTCGTGCCGGGTGGGTTGCCTCGTTGGAAGGGGCGTGATACACTTTTAACGTGCCATACCAGATATTGATTTCAACTCCGCACGCAGCCTATGGTGAATTGCTGCGCATCAGCCTGGAAGAAACAGGTGACTACCGCGTCCGCCTGGTCCAGACGGCCGCCGAAGCCCTGGGCACCCTGGGCCGCTTGCCGTTTGACCTGGTCATCCTGGATGCAGACCTGGCGGACACCCCGCTGGCAGAAGCAGCCGCCCGGGTGATTGCCCTGCGCGGCCCGCGCCTGATGGTCATCCCGCCGGATAACAATCCAAAGCATCCCATGCTCCAGGGGATTGAGATTCACGGGTATGTCTACCGTCCGTTCTATACGCCGGACATGCTGGAGGCTGTGGGCGACCTGATGCGCCCCTCCACGCTGCCGCCTGCGCCTCCGCCGACCGATGAGACTGCCCCGCCTGCCTGGCTGGAGGAACCCAGCCTGGCGGAGGAACACCTGCAAAAAGCCCTGGTGGGTTGCACCGCCCACCTGGTGTTGGTCATCCGGGGGGACCAGGTGCTGGTTTCGCTCGGCTCGCTCGATCGTCCCGCGGCGCAGGAAATAGCAGGCATCCTGCTGCGCAGCGCTCCATCCGGTCTGAAAGGTGACCTGGCGCGCTACTTCCGCCTGAGCAACATCCCGGTGGATTACATCCTCTACGCCCGCGCCCTGACGAATGAAGCCCGCCTGGCGCTGATCTACGAAGTCTCCACGCCGCTCTCGCGCATCCGCAGCCAGATGAATGCCGTGATCAAGACCCTTGCCCAGGCGCCAGCTCCGGCCCCGGCTGCTCCCGCTGCGCCGGAAGCTGCCCGGGAAAACACGTTTGAATGGGCGGTGGATGCCGGCAGTGGTGAGGACGGCCTTTCGGATAACGAAATGGCCAACCTGGCGTCCTGGCTTTCCGAGATGCCCTCCCCGGACCCACAGCAGCTCGATTCATCCTCCGCCGGGGGGGAAAACCCGGCTACGCTGCCGTCTTCGCCGGCCGACCTGGGCTGGATCTCTCCGGATGAGCCCGAATCCCCCGCGCCTGCCCCGCAGGCATCCCTGGAGGCCAACCCGGCGGCAGTGGATACCCTGCCGGAGGACCGCCTGGCGACTCCGCCCGTCTGGATGGTGGCAGAAACACCGGATCAGCCTGAAGTTACTGAGGTCCCCCTGGTTGGAGAGATCCTGGATTCAGCACCGGTTGCGGAAGCCGTTCCGGGGTTCGTTGAAACCCCTGAAATTGAGCAGGCGGTGGATACGGCCCTCCAACCTGAAGAAACAGAAATCCTGGAAGAAATGCTTCCGCCGGCCCCCGCCGGGGGAGATCAGGCGGATGATCCTTCCTTGGAATGGACGCGCCCCCTTTCCACCGAAACCGCCATTGAACTGGTGGATCCCCATGCCGAAACCCGTCCATTGGCTTTGCGGCGAACCATTCCGCTCAGCCTGCTGGATACCGCCAGTCCGGCCTTTGCCTCGCTGAGCTACTCGGCCTGCCTGATCCCGCGGCTGCCCTATCATTACTTGAATGGCGAAATTGCCGAGCAATTGACGGCCTGGCTGCCGGAGTTGTGCCTGGCTTTTGGCTGGCGCTTGACGGAAATCCACATCCGGCCGGATACCTGCCAGTGGGTGGCGCAGCTTTCCCCGGCGGTGCCGCCTGCCCAGATGATCCGCGCCGTGCGCCAGATTCTCTCCCAACGCCTGTTTGATCACTTCAACTGGCTGGCCCTGGAAAATCCCTCCGGCGATTTTTGGGCGCCGGGATACCTCATCATTAGTGGGACGCAATTACCCTCCCCGCGCCTGGTCCGGGAATTTCTCATCCAAACCCGCCGGCAGCAGGGACTTTACAACAAATGAAAATGATCCGGAGAACTTGATGCCCCCGACTCTCTACCTGATTGACGGGCACGCCCTGGCGTACCGCACTTATTTTGCCCTGACGGCCGGGACAGCCGACAGCATGCGCACTCATGCCGGTGAGCCGACGGCCGGGGTGTTTGGCTTTGCCAGCGTGATGCTGCGCCTGTTGGAGCAAGACCGCCCGGAATACCTGGCCGTGGCCTTTGATACCGGGAAGACATTTCGGGATGACTTATACAAAGCCTACAAGGCCACCCGCGCCAAGATGCCCGATGATCTCCGCCCGCAGATCGAGCGCATTCGCCAATTGGTGGATGCCTTCCCCTTCCCGCGCCTGGAGATGGAGGGCTTTGAGGCGGATGATGTCTTGGGCAGCATCGCCCGGCATGCGGTGGAACGCGGCCTGGGCGTCAAGATCATCACCGGCGACCGCGACCTGCTGCAATTGGTGGAGGAGCGGGTGATCGTCAACCTGGCGGGTAACAAGCTTTCCGAGGCCAAGGATTACACCGCCCCGGATGTGTTCGAATACCTGGGCGTGCGTCCAGACCAGGTGGTGGATTACAAGGCCCTGGTTGGCGATACCTCCGATAACATTCCCGGCGTCAGCGGGGTGGGGGAGAAGACCGCCACCGCTTTACTGGCCCAGTTTGACACGTTGGATACGATCTATGCCCACCTGGAGGAAGTGCCCAACCGGGTCAAGACCAAACTGGAGACCGGGCGCGAATCAGCCTATCTGTCACAGCAGCTGGCGCGCATCCGCACCGACCTGGAGATCACCCTCAACCTGGAACAGGCCCGCACCGACGACCTGAATTTCGCCGCAGTGGAGGCGCT
>CAYOOA010000109.1:0-4451 GCA_964405455.1 uncultured Anaerolineaceae bacterium
CTGCTGGGGGTGACCGTGATCACGTTCCTGCTGATGCACGCCATCCCGGGCAACCCCTGGCAGAATTATTCCCAGTTGCCCATGGCCCTGCAAAACCTGGAGATGGATTCAGAAACCATTCAAAAGCTGGCCCAACACTTTGGCCTGGATCAGCCGCTCTGGCGCCAGTACACCCGCTACATGCTGGGGGATCTTGATGAGAACGGCCAGTTCTTTTGCGGCGCCGTCTGCGGCAACCTGGGGCCTTCCGCCAGTCAGCGCGGGCGTACCGTCCAGGATATTCTCTTTGCGCTGCCGGAAAATCAGACCTTCTGGCAGAGCCGCTTCGGCTATTCCATCCGCCTGGTGCTGCTGGGCGCGTTGATTGCCGTGGGGTTGGGCGTTCCGTTGGGCATCCTCAGCGCACGCGGGTCAAAATCCACCCTCAGCCGGATGGTCACCCTCGGCCTGGCAGCCTTGAATTCCATCCCGAATTTCGTCCTCGGCCTGCTGGCCATCCTGGTGCTGGCGGTGGGGCTGAAGATCATGCGCGTCCTGCCGGATTGGAATATCCCCGGTCACTGGATCATCCCCGCGATTATCCTGGCGGCCATGCCCATGGCCAGCATCGCCCGCGTGACGCAAGCCGCCCTGGCCAACATCCGCGGGGAGGATTACGTTCGCACGGCCCACGCCAAGGGCCTCTCACAGGCCCGCGTGACCTTCGCCCACGTACTGCGCAATGCCCTGGTGCCGATCATTACCTTCCTGGGGCCAACCCTGGTGGAGCTGTTCACCGGCCTTTTCATTGTCGAGAACCTGTTTTCATTTCCCGGCTTCGGGCGCGAATACTGGGCGGCCATCCTGGCGCTGGATTACCCGATGATCATGGGTTTGACCTTGATCTTTGCAATCGCGATCGTGCTGGTCAACATCCTGGTGGAGATCCTGTGCAACCTGCTCGATCCGCGCCTGCGCATCCTCAAAGAGGAGGCGGCCCTGCAATGAGCGCTTATACCGTGAGGCGTCCTCTGCGCAGCAAGGCAGTCTGGTTCAGCCTGCTGGTGATGCTGGTCTTCAGTTTGGTGGCGGTGCTGACCCCCTGGATCGCTCCGCACGACCCGTACAAATTCGGGGTGACCGTGGGCAGCCTGCCGCCGATGTGGGTGCAAAACACCAGCCGCCCCGGCCAGGCGGAATATCCCCTCGGGACCGACCGCTACGGCCGGGATGTGCTCAGCCGCCTGCTTTACGGCACGCGGACGGCGTTCTTCCTGGCGCTGGCGGCCGTGCCCCTGGCGGCCCTGCTGGGCACGCTGTTCGGCCTGGCGGCGGGCTATGCCGGCGGCAAGCTGGATTCGGCGATGATGATCCTGGCCGATATCATCCAATCCATGCCGGGGATCATGTTCATGGTGCTCATCGTTCTGATCTTTCGCACCCGCCTGACGCCCACCTGGTTCCACGGTTTGCTCACCCTGGTGATTGGATTTGCCGCCGTCAGCTGGGTCAGCCTGGCCCGCCTGGTGCGCATCAGCGTGATGCAGATCAAATCCGGCCTGTTCGTGGAGGCGGCGGTTTCCCTGGGCGGAACCCCGGTGCACATCATCTGGAAGCACCTGCTGCCAAATGTGATGCACATCATCCTGGTCTGGGTCATCAACAACATCCCAGCGGTCATCCTGCTGGAGGCGGTGCTCGGCTATATTGGCATCGGCGTCACCTGGGCGACCGACGGCAGCGAGTTCACCGTGGCCAGTTGGGGCGGGCTGTTCTATTCCGGCCGCTCGGCCCTGAACAGCAACCCGCTGATGCTGGCCTTGCCCTCCCTGTGTATCCTGCTGATCTCGATGAGCTTCATCCTGCTGGCGGATTACTGGCGCGGGCTTTCCCGGCCCGAAGGAAATTAGTAGAGTTCCATCAAGTTTCACCTGCTTAATTACGAAAAAAGGCGCATTCATCAGTGAATGCGCCTTTGTAAATTCTGGCTATTCTCTTACAAGCTCAGTAGCGCTTCCCCCAGCTTTTCCACCTCTTCGAGCGTGTTGTAGTGGGTGGCGCCGACCCGCACCAGGCCGCCGGAGGCTTCCAGGCCCAGCGTGGTGGTGACTTCCAGGGCGTAGAAATTGCCGTTCCAGACGTAGATGCCCTGTTCGCCCAGCTTGCGGGCCACTTCTTCCGGGGTGTGCCCCTGCAGGGTGAAGGAGAAGGTGGGCACGCGCTCGCGCACCCGGGCCGGATCCAGGATGCCGTACAACTGGATGCCCGGGATGCCGGAGAGAGTCTGGATCAGCGCCAGGCTGAGGTGCGTCTCGTGATCCTGCAGGGCGACCATGGCCTGCTTGTAGAGCAGGCGGCGGCCGCTGTACCGCTGGCTGAGGGCCTTGAAATGCGGTCCGCCAAAGGTCTCGCCGAACCACTCAAAGTGCTGCAGCGCGCCGTGCAGGCCGCAGATGTGTTCAAAGTTGCCGGTGCCGGTCTCAAACTTGCCGGCCGGCAGGGCAGGCGCCGGGCGCACCTTGTAGGCGCGCAGGTTCTCCAGCAGCTCGTAGCGGCCGTAGAGCGCGCCCAGGTGCGGGCCGAAGAACTTGTAGGCCGAGCAGACCAGGAAATCGCAGCCCAGCCACTGCACGTCAATCGGGCCGTGCGGGGCGTATTGCACCGCGTCCACGTAGACCAGCGCACCGGCCTCGTGCGCCAGGCGGGTGATCTCCGCCACCGGGTTGATCGTGCCCACGGCATTGGAGGCGTAACCGACCGCCACCAGGCGCGGCTTGTCCTTCAGGGCATCCTTCAGGCTTTCCAGGTCCAGGGTGCAATCCGCCGGGTTGAAATCCACCCAACGCACGTGCATGCCGCGATCCTCGGCCACCTGCAGCCAGGGCGAGATATTGGCGTCGTGATCCAGGTGGGTCAGCACCAGCGTTTCGCCGGGGTTGAAGGTGCGCGCCAGGGCCCGGCTGATGCTGAAGGTCAGGGTGGTCATATTGGCGCCAAAAATGATCTCCTCCGGCCTTTCAGCGTTGAGGAAATCCGCCATGGCGGCGCGGGCTTCCTCCACGCGGGCATCCGACTCGCGGCTGGTGGCGAACTCGCCGCCGTGGTTGGCGTTGCACTCCACCAGGTAGGCGGAGATGGCCTCCAGGCTCTGGCGGCAGATTTGCGTCCCGCCGGGGTTGTCGAAGAAGACGGCCGGGCGGTTGAGCGCCGGGAAATGGGCGCGGATTTGTTCGCTTTCGAGGGTCATGGTTTGCTCCTGTCTTGATAGATTGTCACTCTGAGCGCTGGCGAAGAGTCTGTGTCGGATGGGGCACACGGTGTGCACCCCTGACGAATCAGCCGGGAAGTACCACCGCTTCTCTTCGATTTCGATTCCTCCGGCCGCTTCGCCCTTGCCCGGAACCGGATCGCATTTTTATACAAGAAATCAGAAATCGCGAAGATTTCTGATTTCTTGTATTCACTCCCGGGCCGTTTAGAACGGCAGATCGTCGTTATCGTCCGGATCGTCGTCGCTGATGTCGTCGTCACCTGCTTCGTCTTCCAATTCCTCCGGCAGGCGGCGGATCCACAGCAGCAGCACATGGCCGTCGTCCGTTTCCACGGAGCGGGCGGCAAAGATCGGGGCGCGTTCCTCCAACCCCAGGCTGTTGCGGTAATTCAAATACATGGTCGATTGTTTGTTCCACGCGCGGTGGCAGCGCTCCACCAGCGCCGGACCGTTAAAAGTGCGCAGATGGGTCACCGCCAGGTCGTATTCCAGCGGGCTTTCGCTTAATCCCATTACCCAGCCGGCTTCGATGCGCTCGAAGGTGGGCGGCGGGCCTTCAATGATGTTGATTTGATCATCCATTCTTACCTCGTAACGGTCAGGATGATACCACAATTTAGCCCGCAGCAGAATTAATAATTTATTGATATTTTGTTGATACTTTTCCAACACGGGCAGGATAAGATAGGGACAGTTGAAACAAGGAACTTCAACGCCAGGTGAAACCAAAATAACAACCTTACCATTTGGAGGATGAAATGACTTACTACGTACCTTCTTTCTATCACATGCGCCGCCGGATGCTCGAGCGGATGCTGAGCGATCAGAATTACAGCGCCGAGTCAGTGGATGTTTATTTCCCGGTGGATGTCAAAGTCGAAAATGATGCCTATGTCATCAGCGCGCTGCTGCCGGGCGTCAAGGCGGATGATATCAATATCCGCATCGTCGATACCACCATCACCATCGAAGGCGAGATTTCCAACGGCCGCGATGACAAGGAAAACTACCTGCTGGCTGAGCGCCCGGGCGGCAAGTTCCGCCGGATCTTGAACCTGCCGGATGCGCTGAACGCGGGCAACACCGAAGCCCACCTGGTGGACGGCGTGCTGACCCTGCGGGTGGCCAAGGCCGAGGAAGCCCAGCCCAAGCTGATCAAAGTTGTGAGCAAATAACGCTCTCCGTTACGCAAGGGGGCGGT
>CAYOOA010000109.1:4551-6184 GCA_964405455.1 uncultured Anaerolineaceae bacterium
CACCCACTTTTCAGGTAATGCATCTTGGCATGTTCGGATTCACCGCGCCGGAGGCAGAGCCTCTGGTTTTTCGTTTTTAAAGGCAGGTTGTGCATATGTTGAGCGTCAATCGAATTTCAAAATCCTACGGCCTGGATACCGTTTTATCCAACATCAATTTCACCATTAATGCCGGCGAGCGCCTGGGTCTCATCGGACCCAACGGCTGCGGCAAAACCACCCTGCTGCGCATCCTGACCGGCTCTGAACAGGCGGACGGCGGCACGTTCTTCTTCGATTCCCCTGGCACGCGGGTGGGCTACCTGCCGCAGGGTGCCGCCTTTGCGGAGGATGACACCCTGGGCGGCTACATCCAGCGTTGCGAGGGCGGCCTGGATCGGCTCTCCGAGCGCCTGGCGGATCTCGCCGCCGGCCTGGGGGAGGATCCCCACCAGCCGGACCTGCA
Source organism: uncultured Anaerolineaceae bacterium (assembly GCA_964405455.1). Lineage (GTDB taxonomy): Bacteria > Chloroflexota > Anaerolineae > Anaerolineales > Anaerolineaceae > CALESS01. The sequence continues at coordinate 4,997 of CAYOOA010000109.1, forward strand.
GGCCGAATACGACCGCACCCTGGCGGAGCTGCAATCCGCCGCCCAAAACGCCGGGCGCGGTGCCCCCGCCCTGGCTGCCCTCGGCCTGGACGGACTGCCCGCGGAGATGCCCGTCCGCAACCTGAGCGGCGGTCAAAAGACGCGCCTGGCCCTGGCCGGGGTACTGCTCTCCAACCCCAACCTGCTCCTGCTGGATGAACCCACCAACCACCTGGACCTGGAAATGTTGGAATGGCTGGAAGACTGGCTGCTGGGCTTTCCCGGGGCGGTGCTGCTGGTCTCGCACGACCGCGCCTTTTTGGACCAGGTCGCCACCGGCATCCTGGAGATTGACTCCCACACTCACGAACTGCGCGCCTACCCCGGCAATTACTCCGATTACCTGCAATTCAAGGAAAGCGAGCGCGCCCGCCAGTTGCAGGAATACTCCGACCAGCAGGTGGAGATTGCCCGCCTGCGCCAGGCCGCCCTGCACTTCCGCCAGATCGGGCGCTTCCGCGTCGGCGGCAAGGCGGATACCGGCGACAAGTTCGCCAAGGCCTTTTTCGCCAACCGCGGCAAGGGAACAATTGCCCGCGCCAAACACATCGAGGCGCGCATCGACCAGTTGACCGGCGAAGACCGCATTGACCGCCCGGCGCGCTCGTGGCAGATGAAGATCGACCTGGACGGCACCGCCGAATCCGGGCGGGACGTGCTGGTGCTGGACGGCCTGACTGCCGGCTACCCCGGCAACCCGTTGCTCACGGACCTGGACCTGACCCTGCGCTACGGCCAGCGCGCTGTGCTGATCGGCCCCAACGGCTGCGGCAAGACCACCCTGCTGCGCACCGTCACCGGGCAGATCCCGCCGCTGGCGGGCAAGCTGCGTCTGGGCAGCGGCGTGCGCCTGGGCTACATGGACCAGGAGCAGGCCGACCTGGACCCGGCCCTCAACCCGCTGACCAGCCTGTCCAGGGTGGGTGCCTTCAACGAAACCGAGGCGCGCTCCTTCCTCTCGCTCTACCTGTTCAAGGGGGATGACGTCTTCACGCCGGTGGGCAAGCTCTCCTACGGAGAGCGGGCGCGGCTCTCGCTGGCCCTGCTGGTGGGCAGCGGTTGCAACCTGCTGCTGCTGGATGAGCCCGTCAACCACCTGGATATCCCCGCCCGCGGCCGCTTTGAGCAGGCCCTGGGCAACTTCCACGG
>CAYOOA010000110.1:0-5917 GCA_964405455.1 uncultured Anaerolineaceae bacterium
TTTGGTCCCCAACTGCCGCAATACAGGTAATCTTTGAAGACCACCAGGGCTGCCGCCCCATTTTCATCCACATCAAACACCTTTACCCAGTTTTCAGCATCCTCCGTCCGCCAGATCTGGGCCGTAGAGTAGTAATCACCCAGCCCATCCTCCTCCACACCCCAGGTTCCGGCGTAAAGATATCTGCCAAATACTGCCAAAGAGGGTATCTGCGCATCATAAAACTCTCCAAAGCCATTTGTATTGACCTGCGTCCAGGTTGGGGGAATGCCTTTCACCTCTTTTTGGGCAATCACCCGGGTGGGCGCAACTCCGCCGAAAATGAGCACCACGATGAGACACACAACCAGTAATTTGACTTTCATGGGTACCTCCTATACCATCCCCAAACGAAAATTTGTCTGGTTGTCTATACTTTATCACGTAGATAATTTGGATTCATTAAAAAATGAGACTATTTTTTGACTAGTCAAACCCTGGTTATTGTCAGCTCAATTTTCATCAATCCCCGCCAGTTTCCGAAATGCCGTTAACTTTCCTTTTCTCTCCCCGACAATTGATTTCGCACCCAGGCCAGGGCATCTCCCGGGGTGCCGATGCGCAACCTGCTGCGTTCCGCCACCGCCGGGTCATCCAGGAAATGCCGGGTGTTCAGGGTCACCAGAAAATCCACCCTTGCCTGGACAGCCGCCACCAGGATGGGCACATCTGCTGGATGGTGTATCCAATCCAGGCGTTCTCTGACCAGATCCACCGGTGGATCGCGCACGATGCGCAAGTTGGTGGCCAAAATCAACTGGCGCGCAAACGGCAAGGCTTTGGCAGCCTTGCGGGCGATATTTCTCTCCACTTCAACGATCACCTGCTCAGAAACGGTAATCAGGATTTTCTCATCTTCTGCCAGTAACAAAAGAGCCCGGGCAGCCCCCTGGGCGGAGACGATCCCGGCAATCAGGGCACTGCTATCAAAGAAGAAATCACTCTTTGGCATAATGCTCTCGATAATATTGCTCACGCTCATCATCCAGCGTGGTCAATAAATCATCCAGAGAAACATTTGCCTCGTAGAGCTTTTCTGCCACCCGGTCTGCCAGGCGATTGACTTGCAGTACGCGGGGAGTCAGCAAAAAGGAACCATCGCCCAGGTCTACCAGGGTCAGGGTATCACCTTCATCAATGTTATATTTGTTCCTCAATTCCACAGGCAGGGTCAGGCTGCCCTTCTTGCGAATTTGAACAGTGATGGGAGACATATCAATTTTCTCCTTTTCCGAATTTCCGATTTTCAGATTCATTATACATCATTTTTTGAATCTTCCGAATTTCCGGAGAATATTCAAGTAATACACCGTGTAAACAAAAAATCATCCAAAAATGGATGATTCTGCGGGAGGCTTTGGTGTTAGAATCGGTGAGTGCCGGGGACGCCGACCCCGGCACTCATTTAAGGAGGAGAAGAAGAGAAGTCGCCCTTGCAGTCTAGTTTAGCAGGGTCCTCCTCGGGGTGCTTGACTCTTACCCTACGCTTACCCTACGCTGTCCGTACAATTCCGCAAAGTGGACTAATTTTCACGGGAGTATCCATGACCGAGAGCCTTTCCATCGAAACCCATGACCTGGGCCGAATCTACAAACTGCGCAACCGCAAGAAAAACGAAGAAAAACAACTGGTCGCCCTGCAGGGCGTGAACCTGGAAGTGAAGCAGGGCGAGCTGTTTGGCCTGCTGGGTCCCAACGGGGCCGGTAAAACCACGCTGATCAAGATCCTGACCACCCTGTTGGCCCCCAGCCAGGGGCAAGCCGTGGTGGCCGGCTTTGACGTGATGAAGCAGCCCGAAGAAGTTCGCAAGCAAATCAACATGGTCTCCGGCGGAGAAGCCTCCGGCTACGGACTGCTGACCGTGCGCGAGAACCTGTGGATGTTTTGCCAGTTCTACGGCATCCCCGGCGTTGTTGCCAATGCACGCATCCGCGCCCTGCTGGAGAAGGTCAACCTGCTGGACCGGATCAACACCAAGTCCTCCGAGCTTTCCACCGGCCTGCGCCAGAAGATGAACATCGTGCGCGGCTTCATGACTGATCCGCGCGTCCTGTTCCTGGACGAGCCGACCCTGGGCCTGGATGTCAGCGCGGCGCTGGATGTGCGCCGCTTTGTACGCAGCTGGGTGGACGAAGATCCCAGCCGCACCCTGCTGCTCACCACCCATTACATGGTCGAGGCGGATGAGTTGTGCGACCGGGTGGCGATCATCAATAAGGGTCAGGTGCTGGCCTGCGATACCCCCACCCGACTCAAGCAGGACCTGCAGCACGAGGCAATCTTCCAGATCAGCCTTCAAACCCCGCAGAAACTGGACCCGCAGGCTATCCGCGATCTACCGGGTGTCATCCGCCTGGGGCTGTGGGAGGAGGACGGCAGCACCCGTCTGGAGGTTTCCCTGGCGGAAGAGGCCGCCCTTTCCGGGGTAGTGGCTGCCTTCACCGCCCAGCAGGGGCGCATCCTCAGCCTGCAAAAGCGCGAGCCCACCCTGGAGGATGTATTCATGGCCCTGGTCGGCCAGCGCATGGAAGAAGTGGAAGAGGTGGAAGATGACGACCCTGCCGCCAATTCCTGAGAAAATGAGCGGCTGGCGCCTGTTCCTGATGACCATCGCGGGACGGGCTTATCCGCGCGTGATTGGCATGCAGCGCGAAAAATCCTGGTTGTTCTTCGATGTTTTCCTGCCCATGTTGGGCGTGGCAGGTTATGTGTTCGTCTACCGCGCCCTGCAGGCCCCGGAGGACTACGTGGGGTTTGTGGTGGTCGGCGGTGCCATGACGGCCTTCTGGATGAATATCCTGTGGAGCATGTCCAGCCAGTTGTACTGGGAAAAGGAAACCGGTAACCTGGCGCTCTACATCATCGCCCCCGGGCCGATGATGTCCATTTTGCTCGGCATGGCGCTGGGCGGACTGGTTTCCACCGCGCTGCGGGCCGGGGTGATCATCCTGCTGGGAAGTTTGCTATTTGATGTAAATTACGTCGTGGTCTCTCTGCCAATGCTGCTGGGCGTTTTCTTCATCGCCATGGTGGCGCTGTACGGCATGGGCATGGCCACCGCCTCGATCTTTCTGCTGCTCAGCCGCGAGGCCTGGCATATCGCCAACCTGGCCCAGGAGCCGATCTTCTTCGTCTCCGGCTTCTATTTTCCGATCAAGAATTTTCCCTTCTGGGTGGCTGCGGCTGCATCCATCCTGCCGCTCACCCTCGGCCTGGATGCCATGCGCCAGCTGGCCTTTGCCACCGGGCCCTCGCTGGGTTTCCTCTCGCCAGGGATTGAATTGCTCATCCTGGTCGGGCTGGCGGCCGTCTTCCTGCTGGCCGCCCGCTTCCTGCTCGGGTACATGGAACGGCTGGCCGTGCGCGAGGGCCGCCTGACAGAAAGTCGCAGGTAAGCATGCACCGCTCCATTTCATTACGTTCCTTTTTGTCGGCCACCTGGCTGGGTTGGAAAATCGAATCAAACTGGACCGACCCGCTGCTGTTCGCCATCTATTCAATCATCAAGCCGCTGGCCGGGGCCGCCATCCTGGTGGTGATGTACAGCATCATCAGCCAGGCGGATTTCCAGTCGCCCTACTTTGCCTACCTGTTCATCGGCAACGCCTTTTACCAGTACGTGGCCGCCGTCCTGACCGGGGTCTCATGGGCCATTATTGACGACCGCGAGCATTACCGCACCCTCAAGTACATCTACACCGCCCCGCTCAACATGCCAACCTTTCTGCTCGGGCGCGGTGTGGCGCGCTTTCTGACAGCCACCTTTGCCGTGGTGATCACCCTGCTGATGGGCAAGATCTTCTTCAAATTGCCCATCCACCTGGCCCAGGTGGACTGGGGCCTGTTCATCCTCTCGCTGCTGCTGGGCGTGTACATGCTGGCCATGCTCGGTCTGCTGCTGGCCGGGATCACCCTGCGGGTGGCCCAGCATGCCGGCGGAATCGGCGAGGCAGTCGGCGGCGGCTTGTTCCTCTTCAGCGGCGCTATTTTCCCGCTCAGCGTGCTGCCCGGCTTCCTGCAGCCCATCGGCTATATCTTCCCGGTCTCCTTCTGGCTGGAGTTGATCCGCCGCTCGCTGCTCGGGGCGCAATCCGCCCAGGGTTGGAGCTTCGCCTCGCTCTCCAACGCCCAATTGCTCGGCATCCTGGTGGCGATGACTGCCTTCTATACCGTTTTCTCAATCTGGATGTTCCGCATCCTGGAGAATGCCGCCCGCGAACGCGGCAATATTGACCTGACCACGAATTACTAGGCCATCCCTCCCGCCTCACCTGGAGATGACATTTGCCTTTTCTTTTAAAACGATAGATAATAAAGCAGCAAATGCAAGCATCCAAGGAGGTTGCGGTGATCTTTTCTCCTTTTCGCCTGACCCTCAAACCGGAATGGCTGCCCGGCCTGGCCAACCTGGCTTCCCTGCCGCCGGGCATCCTGTCCGCCTGGCCGGACGGCCGGGGCGCGCCGCTGCCGCAGGAGGCTGTGGATCTGCTGGTGGAAGAGAGTGCGCTCCAGTCCTCCGGTTCGCCCACGCCCGTCTTCCTGGCCGCGCTGGATCTGCTGGCTGCGCCGGCGGCCAACGTCCGCCTGGATTTTAGCGGGGATTCCAAGTCGTTCACCTACCGAATTTTCTTCTCCGGGCTGGAGGGCGAAACCGTTTCGCTGATGGAAAATGAAGCCGAAACAGTCCTCACCGTCCCGGCCCGCCCGGCGGATTTGCTGGCCATCCTGCGCCAGTACACCGGCGAGAGCCTGATTCAATCCTCCGCCCTGGCCGCCGACCTACCCATAAATGAAGCCCTGGCCCTGGCAGCCCTGCTGGATAAGCGCCGTCGCTCGCTGTTGCTGGCCCTGGCGGCCGGGGTGGGCTCGGAAACGGCCGCACTCACACCGGGCGCGGCAGCCGAACAGATTGCTGCCGAAACTAACACATCACAGTGGCTGACGGCTGCCCTGCGCCAGGCGGCCGGGGTGCAAACCCCGCCGGACGGCGATCACCTGGCTGCGGCCCTGCACAGCCTGGTCAATCGCGGCCTGGCGGCCGCCTTTGCCGGCGGAGAGAGTTTCATCCTGGCAGAAACGCCCGCCCGCCTGGCCGAGCGCCTGCTGGTGGTGGTGAATACCCTGCAACTGGCAGCCGCGCGGGCCAACCCGGAAGGAGACGTGAACCGGGCTTCTACCCTCTTCCTGCAGGACGGCATCAATGACCTGCTGCTGATCGAGCCGCATGCCGGCCTGATCCGCCTGGAGAGCATCTCCGCGGCCGGGCTGCTGGACCTGGTGGAACATTACCTGATCCACCCGGATGCCCTGCCGCTGCCCCCGCCGCACCCGGTTGTCTGGAAGCTTGAAGTCTCGACTCCCGGCACCCCCACCCAGGTTTTTGATTTAGCCAACGATACCAAGATCGGCCGCGGCAGCGATTGTGAAGTGCAGATCGCCGACCCGCGCGCCTCGCGCCACCACGCCCTGATCCGCCTGATGGACGGCGGCTATGTCCTTTCCGACCTGGGCAGCACCAACGGGACGTATGCCAACCATATCCAAATCCAGGGCGCAGTCCGCCTGCAGGACGGCGACTTGATCCGTATCGGCGAGACCACCCTGCGGGTGTCAGCCGGCCGAATCACCGGAGATACCGCTCCCAGCGGACGGGGGATTGCTGCCGAACCGTCCCCGGTCGAAGCACCTGCCCCGGAAGAACCGCGAGAGGAAGTCGAATCCATCCCGGAAGAGCCGGAGGCAGTAGTTTCCCCGCCTGCCGAGCCCGCTCCTGAACCAGAGGTTGAACCGGCAGAAGAGGCCCCGGCCGGCGGGTATGAACCCCCTGCCTGGCTGCAGGCCGCGGAAAACTCCGGCCAGCCGGAACCTGAACCCCTT
>CAYOOA010000111.1:0-5595 GCA_964405455.1 uncultured Anaerolineaceae bacterium
TCGCAAAATCATCGCCGGGGTGCGCCCGGAGAACGCGCGTGCCATCCGCTTCTACGTCAAGTACGGCTTCATTCCCCTGGATGCGGCGGAGGATTACGGGCAGGACCCGCAGGACGTGATGCTTGAGATGCTTGTTCCGTGCAAGTAGAGGCTTAACCGCGGAGAACACGGAGGGAATCCTCACGTATAACACAACTTCATGCTCGTTTTCATCGTTTAGGCGCTGCGAATACTTGACCTTCGGTGATGGGATCAGCTATTATTTATCGCATCCCCCACATATTTCCAGGAGATGGCTCCATGTTCAAACGACGTAAAGGATTGTTTTCGAAGAAGCCTCTACCGAAATCCCGCTTCACAGAAGAGCAATATAACCAGGACTACGAAGCAAAGAAGAAGGGGCTGGAAACCATCCTTGGTGAAATGTACCCCATGGTAGGACATGCCATTATCCCCTTTCAGATCGGTGGAGCGGTTGATATGTATTATTTCACCCATGCAATTCCAGGTACAGGCTTCGCGACCATGGAATTGCTGGAACCGGATGGCTCCGGGCCTCAGCCCTCAAAAATAGGCACGTATGAGCTGGTTGGGTTCACAAAATTTAAAATTGAGGATGAAAACGAAAAAGAGAATTTCGCCCGGATTGAACGACGGATGTGCGGAATTTTCACCATTCTGGGAAATTACTCCCGGGAGGCAGTGCTTAACCCGCTGGAAACCGTTGAACTCCCCGGTGGAAAAGATGAACCCAACCGCTGCCTGATCTTGGACGAGTACAAAAAGGATGGTGTGGAGTTTTTGGTGGGTGGTAGAAGGCACGGCTTGCTTTTGGTGGTGGAAGTGTTCAGAAGTGAAATGGAATACGCCATGCAGCACGGATCATCCTCCATCATCCGCAAGCTCCAGGAAAAAGGATATTATCCGTACAGCGATTTGGATCGAGATCCGGTCGTGTAACCGTTCTTTACGGTGTCGACGTCAAAGTCGGTGTGGGGGTGGGCGTCTCGGAGGGTGTAGGTGTCAGCGTCGGCGAAAGGGTGGGTGTCGGCGTCTGGGTTACCGTGGGGGTCTGGGAGCGGGTGGGCGTTGTTGTACGGGTGGACGAAGGTGTGAACGTCATTGTGCGGGTGTAGGTCCGCGTCGGATAGGGCGTGCGCGTGGCCGTGGAGGTGAAGGTGGGCGTGAAGGTCTCCGTCGCGGTGGGTGTATCCGAGGGGGTCGGTGAGACGGTCAATTCGTATTGCAGCGTCACCACCCGTTCGGCCAGCGGCGCGGGCTCCTGGACGAAGGCCAGCGCATCCTGCACCAGGGCGCGCAGGGCGGAATAGTCCGGCAGGAACACCTCGGTGCGGTCCTCGCTGGGGTAATGCCAGCGCGGCAGTTCATCCGTCAGCAGGGTGTAGTAACGCATGCGGGCCGGGTCGCCGAACTTGAGCGCCAGGGGGATGCTCTGCAGCAGGTCGTCGAGGGTCAGGTTGGTATCCACCGTTTTGGCGTAGGTCTCCCACAGTTCGGGCAGGCGCACCAGGTTGCCGCCGGTGATCAGGCGCTCCAGCGTCAGGCGCAGGATCTCCTGCTGGCGGCGGTTGCGGGCGGGCTCATCTGCACCGATGCGGAAGGTGGCATAGCACAGGGCTTGCTGGCCGTTCAACAGCCAGGTGCCCTCGGGGATGCCCCCGCACAGGTTCACCACCGGCTCCAGGATGGTGGCCTGGATGCCGCCCAGGTCATCGATGAAGCGCGCAAAATCGTCGTAGTGGACGAAAGCCCACGAATCCGGCCGGATGCCCAGGTTGTACTGGATGGTGCGCTGGAAGCCGCGCGCCCCGCTGACGGCATAAGCCACGCCCAGGCGCTGCATGGTGTAGCCGGGGATGTAGACCAGCAGATCCGGCGGCAGGGAGAGCAGGGCGGCCTTGGCCAGGCGCGGATGGTAGATGACCAGCAATACTTCGTCCGTACGGCTGATGAAGGGCGCGCTGCTGTCAGTGCCGAGCAGGGCCAGGATGCGCACCTCGTCCGGAACGCTGATCTTTTCCACGGGAGAGGGGATGGCGGTGGCCGCCGGCAGGCGCGGTCCGGCGTAACTGCCCCAGGGTTGGGCCGGGTCGGGGGTGAGCGTGGGGGTGGGGGAGGGCGTGGCGAGGGGCGCCAGGGCCGTCAGGTAGCGGGGATCCTGGGTGGCGGAAAGGTCCAGGGTGGGTTTGGAAGTGGGGTAGAGTGCGGGGTGAATCGTGCCGCAGCCGGCCAGCGCCAGTGTCAGCAAGAGGATGATTACGCCGCGAAGCCTTCGCATGGGGTGATTATAGCACGGGCAGGGAGGGCGGGGGTGTACCTGGCTGTCGGCAGCTCAACCCAAGGACGGGGCGGTCAAGCCTTGCGGCCGAACACCATTAGCCCCTAGACCAACCCGGATGACCCCATGCCCGTGATGTGACGTAAAAAGATTGCGCCGGTCTTCGCGTAGCACCCCCGTAGGGAGGCCGACCGAGCGCAATCTTGGTTTTATGCATTGAAATTTCGGAATGCAACACCGGATTTGTAGGGTGTTTTACTCCGGCGGCGGATTATCATTCGGCGGCATGCCCGGAGTGCCGGGGCCGTACTCATACACCGCCTGCCAGGGCTCATAATGCGTGCGGATCACATCATCCAGGTACAGGTTGCCGTCCTTGTAGACCTTGCGCACCACGGTCACATCCGCCCCATCCGCCGACCAGTCCACCTGGACAACCTTGCCGCTGGGCAGGTCGGGATTCTCGCGGTACAGGTCATCCGGCGCGGGAACGATGTTGGTCGGCCCGGTGGTATCCCATTCCACCGTGCGCCCGTCCTTGGTGGAGTAGAACTTCCAGGTGATGCTGGCCGCAGCCGGGTTGACATAGGTCTCCATCAGCAGCCAGTAGGGCGTATCGTTGGTGAACTTGAAATCCACCAGTGGGAAATACACCGTGGCATCCAGGCCGGAAAGGCGCGGATTGACCTTGTTGCCGGCCACCTTTTCGTAGTAATACACCCGGTAGGCGTGGGAATGGCGCTCCACGATGGGGAAGCCGGTGAAAAAGGCCGCCCGGAAGAGGGTGGTGCTCACCTGGCAAACGCCGCCGCCCACGCCTTTGATGGTCTGCCCGCCGACAATGATCATCGCCTCGGCAAAACCGTTATCCAGGCTGATATCGCCCATCGCCTCACCCATCGAGAAGGTGGTATTCGGCGGAATGAGCAGCCCGTGGAACCGGGCCGCGGCGGCCTTGATGTTCTGCACGCGCTCCGCGCTGGAGCCGTAGAAGTAGCTTGTCTCGGCATGCACCAGCTCGGTGATGCCCAGGTCGGCGCCGGTGCTGGCATCCGTCACGGGCGGCTCGGCTAAGTCCAGCGCCAGGGGGATGCTGTGCTCGCCGGCGGCCAGCTTCTCCTGCACCTGCTGGACGGTATCTTCCACGTTCAGGGCGCGGCCGATGACTGCGTTCTGTATGATTTCCAGCTGGCGGGTGTCGTCATTGAAGATAAAGCGCGGGTTCTGCGGAGAGAGCACCAGCTTGGGCTCCATCTGATAGAGAAACTCGCGCAGCGTGTCGCTGTTCAGGGTAACCTGGTAGGTGGGCTTGCCATCGGCACCGATCACTTTCTCAATATTGAGCATCGAGGCCAGGGCCGATTGGTCGAAGGTGTAGGGCAGGCCGTCCACCGCGGGAGAGCCTTCCGGCAGGGTCAGGGTCAGCGGCTCAGCGAGGATGCGCCGGGCCAGTTCGGCCTGGGCTGAGGCATCCAGGATGAAGGGCTGGGTGGGATTGACGGCCAATTGCACGCTGCCGTCCTGCAGGGTTTGCACCTGGGCCGTGATGCGCTCCAGGGTGGCGGGCAAGTCCAACTGGCGGCCGGGCTGCCCGGGGGTTACGTTGACCTCGGTACCGTTCAGGCTCAGGCTGGCCTCCACCACGGGTTGGTCCACCTGCTGCGCCAGGGCGGTCAGGTAATTGAAGGCGGCGCGCTGGTCAAACACCAGCGCCGGGGCCAGCTCCACGCCCTCTTGCCAGGCTTGCAACTGGGCCGAGAGCCGCTCACCGATGCCGCCGGTACGCCCCACGGCGAAGGCCGCGCGGGCGGTGGTTTCCGGGTCCAGGTAGAGCCCCAGGTCGGCGGGAGCTGCCAGCCAGGCCTTTTCCTGGTCCTGCAGCAGGATCCGCCCGGATTTGGGATAGGTGAAGCGGGCCTGGGCCAGGGCGGCAGCCGCCTCCGGCTTGAGGCCGCTCACATCCAGGCCGGCCACGCGCACGCCGGGGAAGATCTTGCCGGCATAACGCAGTTGATAACCGACGATCCCGCCCCCCAGCAGGAGCAGGAACAGCAGCAGGCCCAGCACCAGCGCCAGCAGGAGCTGCTCGCCGAGCGGCCGGCTGCGGGGAAGGGAGATAGTGGTTGTGCTCATGAGGTTATTATACGTCCTTATGGAAATAGGACAAGTTTGGTGTGCAAAAAGTTCCCGGCAAGGCTTGTTCCGCAGGTGGAACATTTAATTAACGCGGCTTTTCGCGAAGGGGGCGGATGAACACGGAAAATCAATATATGAAGGGTACGGATAAGTATCAGGGTTGCATGGGAAAATGTTGCCGTTTTTTTCTGATGAACGCAGAAATTGCCACTTTCTGAGGAAGTCTTCATCACAAAAATTTCGAGGCTTGGTTAACGCAAAGACCCAAAGGCGCAAAGTGTTTTCTAAAAAACCTGGCGTCTTTGGGTCTTCGCGTAAAATGTTTTTGCAATAAGTGCAGATAAAAAATAATCAGCGTTCTCCATAAATTCTGCGTGCTTAATGATCAGTCTCCTCCCAGGTTCTTTCTGTGATTGTTTATTTGCTCCGTGGAAATAAGCGCTAGACGCATTCTCCATCGGTGTTATCTATGAAATCTACGGTTGATTCAGTAAATTGGTGTCACGAATCTGGAAATTGGTCCCTTGAATCCCTTGACTCATTTGCTCAACGTGGTAGAATCTTGCCCGCTGCGTTGATACGGAGCAAGTTTCGCCGGAAGGCAAACACTTAAAAACAGAAGATGCAAACGAACCCTTTCTGGATCGGTAACGATCTGGTGGGCCGGGCCAACCGGCGGGAGGGATGCGGAATGCAGGAAAAAGACCGAAATTGGTCTGACGAAAACCCTTGACAACAGTCCTGGGATGACGTAAAATAAAAGTCCTGCAGTTGAGCAGGCAGTTTCGCCGAAAGGCAAACCGATGACAACCGCAAACCTTGAAACCGGTGGAAGATCCAACCCGAAGCCGCAGCCACAGGGGTAGCGCACAGCAGACAAACCGAAGCCGATGGATTGCCGTAAGTTTGACAAAACATCGGCGGTTTTATGCCAAAAAATAAAGTGCGAATACCCTTGACAAAGCGAAGGCAGACAGGTAGAATCTCCGGGCTCTTGGAATGAGAGAACCAGCACCTTAACAATTGAAGAGTGATAGGAAGACAGTAAAGCCCAAGTCATTCTGTAATTTCCGCAGTCTATTACATCCGAAAGGATGATGATTTCGCGGAGAGTTTGATCCTGGCTCAGGATGAACGCTGGCGGCGTGCCTAATACATGC
>CAYOOA010000112.1:0-5570 GCA_964405455.1 uncultured Anaerolineaceae bacterium
TCCACTTCAATCCGCGCCGGGAAGGCATCCTTGAGCTCCTCCAGGTGGGTGATGACCAGGATACGGGCAAATTCCGGCCGCACGAGGTTAATCGCCTCGATCAGGCGCTGGCGGCCCTCGGCATCCTGGCTGCCAAAGCCTTCGTCAATCACCAGGGTTTGCAGGCGGGCGCCGGCGCGCTGGGCCAGCACGCGGCTAAGCGCCAGGCGGATGGCAAAATTGACCCGGAAAGCCTCGCCGCCGGAGAAGAGTTCGTATTCGCGCGATCCGGCTGCATCGCTGATGATGATATCCAGGGTTTCTTTTTTATCCTCGCGTTTGGCATCTTTGTAAGGGGCCTGGGTCTGAAAACGCACCGACATGCTCCCGCCGGAGATGCGGTCGAGGATGTCATTGGCGTGGGCTTCAATATCCGGCAGAGCCTGTTCGATCAGCAGGGCAGGCACGCCGTCCTTGCTGAAAGCCCGCTCCAGGATTTTGAGCCGGGAAATTTGCAGGTTGAGGTCATCCCGCTCGGCAAGCAATTGATTTTTCCGGGTGCGTTGAATTTCCAGCACGTCCACGTTTTGTTGAGCGCCTCCCACCTGGTTGCGCAGGCGGTTTTCATCTTCCTGCAATTGAAACAGGCGGTTCTCAGCCTCTTCGGGGTCAGGCAGGTCTCCGCCCGCGGCCTCCAGTTTGGCGCGTGCTTGCCGGGCGTCTGCCTGGCGTTCTTCCGCCTCCGCCTGGACGGCCGGCAGGCTGGCAATCAATTCGGCCAGGTCGCGCTCCACTGGTTGGAGGGCTGCCCGGGCGGTTTCGACCTGCATCAAGCGAGCCTCACTCGTCCGTCCAGCCTGTTCGGCCTGCTGGGCAGCCAGGTGGGCCTGCGAGTCATATTGCAGGGCGGCAATCCGGGCATCCAACTCGGCCAGGGCGGCCCGTGCCTCGGTGGCATAAGTGTTATGTGCCAGGCTGGTAGAGAGCTCGTTTAAGCGGATTGCTCCGGTCTGCTCCCATTCGGCCTGCTGCTGCTCTAACCCGGCCAGGTTCTGCTCCAACCCGGCGATTTGACGCTGCAGGGCGCGCAATTCCTGGTCTTCCCGCTCCAGGGATGCCAGCTCTGCTTCCAACTCGCGGCGTTTTTGCTGCGCAGCCGGGAGCTCAACACCATCTATGGCCCGGAACCGGTCACCCTGGGCTTTGCCTTTGGCCTGCAATTCCTCCAGGTGTTTTTGGCGGTCGGCCTCGGAAAGCGGTTGCCCGCAGACCGGGCAGGTTGCCCCGCTGGCCGTCTCCAGGGCGGTAATTTGCTTCTTCAAATCCTGCATTGCCGGATTAAGCTGATTTTTTTCTGCATTCAAGGCGCTGATTAGCTCGATTTGGGCACTCAGCAGGGCGCTGATTTCAACTTTCCGGGCTTGCCTGGCCAGTAGATTGGCTTCACGCTGGCGGTCTTTTTCAAGGCGGGTGGTGAATTCAGCAGATTGCGTCAAGCTGCGCTCCCGGGCTCGCTGCAGCTCGAGCAGGGCCTTCTGTTCTGTTTCCAGCTTTGCCCGGGCGGTTTCGATGGTCAGTTGATGGTCTTTGCGCTGATTATTGAGAGAATTAAATTGCCCGGCCAGCAGCCCCCAGCGCTCGGATTCGGCGCGGGCGGTTTGCCAGGCGGCATGATCGGCACGAATGGCGGATTCTTCCGCCAGCAGGGCAGCATACCCGTCCCGTTCAGTCTGGCGGCGGGAGATTTTCTCCTGAAGCTCTTCCAGGCGGGCAGCGGCATCGGCTGCCTGCTTTTCCAGCAGGATGACAGTCCGCTTTTTCTCTTCCCGGTCTGCTGCCTGGCGGCGGGCGGCTTCCAGGATCGTTTCCTGGGATTGGCGAAGGGCAGTGGCCTGTTTCAGGCTCTGCTGCAAGGCAGCTAATCGCTGGCGGCGTTCGGGTTCCTCGGCCAGTTCGGCCTCAATTTCCCGCAGGCGATCCTGGAGGGATTTCACCCCGGATTCCACCTGGCGGCGGCGCTCGGCGGCGGCTTCGCGATACTGCTCCCAAACCTCCAGCCCGAGGATGGTGCTTAAGATCCGCTTGCGGTCGCCGGGTTTCTGCTGGGCAAACTGATCTGCCCGCCCCTGCAGGAAGAAGGAGGCATTGATGAAAGTCTCGTAATCCAGGCGCAAAGTGGCCTGAATGCGCTCCTGGGTTTTGGTCATCGTGGCTTCCGTCAACGGCTGCCATTCGCCGTCTTCGCGGCGGATGTAGAAATTCAGCAGCCCGGTCTTCTTGCGCGGCCGGATGCGCTGGATGCGGTACTGGTTATTCTCATAAGAGAAATCAAAGATAACTTCAGCCTGTTGGGCCTTGAGGTTGATGATTGCGTCATCGTTCTTGCGCGCCTGCCCGAAAAGCACCCAGGTGATGGCATCCAGAAGGGAGGATTTGCCCGCCCCATTAGCCCCCGAAATGCAGGCCAGGTCGAACCCGCTAAAATCCAATTCTGCCTTCTCCAGGTAAGAGAGAAAGCCGGAAATTGTCATATGCTGTGGGATCATGGCAGGTTTTCTCCCCGGGTGATGTTGGTTTCAGTGTTCAATTGCAGCGGCGCAACCAGGACCTTGTCCACCCGGCGGCCGTCCATATCCACCACTTCAAACTTATAACCGTTCCAGGTGAAGAGCATCCCGGCGGACGGGACTTCACCCAGTTGATTCATCACGAAGCCGCCCAGCGTCTGGAAGCCGACCCGGTCTTCATCGGGCAGCTCGTCCAGGTCGAGCAAGTCCTTGAATTCGTCCACCGGCATCAGGCCGTCCATCAGCCAGGAGCCGTCATCGCGCTGGAAGGCCTGCGGCTGCAGGTCGCTGGCATCCTGGGGCAGCTCGCCGACAATCGACTTGAGAATATCAAAGCGGGTGACCATGCCCAGCAGGCCGCCGTATTCATCGATCACCAGGGCCAGGTGCAGACCGGAGGTCTTGAACAAATCCAGCACCTTAAGGGCCGGCATGGATTCGGGCACCAGCAGCGGCGCGCGGAGTAATTTGGGCAGGTCGATCTCCTCGCCGCGCAATTTGACGTTCAGCAAATCCTTGCTGAGCAGGATACCGGCGATATCATCCAGGCTGCCCTGGCCGACCGGGAAGCGCGAGTGATTGCTGGCAGCAACTTGCTCCAGGATCTCCTCGAGGGGGTCGTCCAGGTTGAGCCACTCCAGCTCGGTGCGCGGGGTCATGATCACATCCACGGTGCGGTCGCTCAGGCGGAAGATGCCCTCGACCATGTCCTGCTCGGTCTCCTCAAATTCGCCCTCCTGGATGCCCTGCTCCATCAACACCTTGATCTCCTCCTCATTTTCCGGCTCTTCGTCGGCATGTTTGATGCGGAAGAGGCGCAGCCCCAGGTCGGTGGAAGCAGAAAGCAGACCGACGATCGGCGCGGCGATGACGGACAGCGCGCGCATCAGCCCCGACAGGCTGGAGGAGAGCCGTTCCGGGTTTTCCAGCGCCACGCGCTTGGGGATCAGCTCTCCCAGGACGAGCGAAAGGTAGGTGATGGTCAACACCACGATGGCGATGGCGATACCGGAGGCGGATTTTGCCAGCCAGGGCACCCTGGCCAGCAGGGTTGCCAGGTGATCGGCAATGGTGGCACCGCCCAGCGCGCCGGAGAGAATGCCGATGGCGGTGATGAAGACCTGGACGGTGGAGAGGAAGCGGTTGGGTTTATCCAGCAAGGCCAGGGCGGTTTTGGCCCCGGCGTCGCCATCCTCGGCGCGGGCGAGCAGCTTGGTCTTGCGGGCTGAAACCAGAGCCATTTCAGCCAGCGAGAACAACCCGTTGGCCAGGATCAGGAGCAGGATGATCAGGATTTCAGCGCCCATCGGAGCCCTGGTTCACCGAACGGATGATTTCTTCCGCCAAACGGTTGAGCGGTTTGGCATCTGTATCACTGGTACGCTGGCTGCCCCAGTACAAATCCAGCAGCTCGCCGGGTTCCATGCTGCCAATGGTTTTATCGCCTGGAATTCGAATGCGCGCCTCCACCTGGGGACGGCGGATGAGGTGAAAATCAAATGCCGCGGAGCAGGCGGCGCGCAGGGCGGCCTCATCCAGCATGGGCTCCCAATCGCGGCTGTATTCAATCACCAGGCGGAAGATGGCATCCTGCAATTCGTCCGCCGGGGGGATTTTGGCCGTGACCTGGGCCATGAACAGGTCCCCGGAAGTGACGGTGACCTTGCGGTCAATGAAGCGCCGGCCGTTCAATTTGCGCCACTCCACCCGGGTGGGCTGGCCGGTTTCCACGTGGGCGATGACAAAGTATTTATCATCCGCCGCTTCGCCAAAATCCACCCGCTCGATGCTGCCGGGATAAACCACCGGCGGCTGCAAACCTTCGTTGACATCCTGCGCCTTGTGGATGTGCCCCAGGGCGGTGTAGCTCAGGCGCGGATTGCGCACCAGCGAGCCGGACAGTACCAGGTCCTGGCCGAGCATCACGCTGCGCTCGCCGCCGTAGACGGCGCCCTGCACGCTGGCATGGGCAGTCAGGATGAGCGGTAGGGCCGGGTCGGCTTGCTCCACCCACAGGTTGACCAGCTTGATCAGCCGGGCTTCCATTTCAGCGGCGATTTCAGCCGTATCCACGCCCGAAAGCTCCAGCCGGGCCATCAAGCCGGAGCGGTTGATCCAGGGCAGGGTGATGATTTGCAACGGCAGCCCGCCCAGGTCCGCCGGAAGCAGCAGGGCGGGTTCGGCGGCCACATAGACGTGCGGCACCTGCAGGGTGTCATATTCCTGCAGGGTGTGGGCGCGCCCGGCCGCCGGGGAGATATCGTGGTTGCCGACCAGCAGCAGGGTGGGAATGCCCGCCTGCGAGAGGCGGATGATGCGGCGGCCCCATTCGCGCTGGTAGGTGGGCGCGGGGGTGCGATCCTTGTAGGCATCCCCGGCGAAGAGCACCAGGTCCACCCGCTCGTTGATGGCGGTATCCACGATGGTATCCAGGGCTTTCAGGAAATCCAGCACGCGGGCGGGCAGGCCGCTTTCGGGATCGTGGCGGCCGCGGGTATCCATGTCAATGTGGGCGTCGGCAAAGTGTAGTATGCGCATGGGTCAGGGGTTCACTCCGAGGGTTTGCAAATCCTGGACGGCGGGGGCGAAGCCAGGGTGATACTGAACGGCGGTCTGATAGTCCTCGATAGCGCCGGCGGTATCGCCCAGGGCAGCCTTGGCCTTGGCGCGCCAGTACCAGGATTCCTCCAGGTAGGGTTTATCCACCCGCTCCAGGGTGGTATCGGCCAGGTTAATCACATCCTGGTAGCGGCCAGAGTAAAAGTAGGCAAAGTATGGGCCGGTCTGGTACCACATCATCCGCCAGGGGCGCTCCTCGGTGGGCAGGTTTTGGTAGACGGCGAAGGCCTGGTCGTAGGCGCCGGCGGCCCCGGCATAATCCTGGAGCTTGACCAGGCTGCTGCCGCGGTTGAACCAGGCGAAGAACAGGTCCACCCCGCTGGCGGTGACGGTCTGGTTGTCGGCCGTCTCCAGGGCATCCTGCTCGGCGCGGGTGGCATCGGCCTGGTCGCCCAGCAGGGCCAT
>CAYOOA010000113.1:0-5493 GCA_964405455.1 uncultured Anaerolineaceae bacterium
TTAGGCGATTTTAGTGCCCCCACGGGGACTCGAACCCCGGTTATAGCCTTGAAAGGGCTGTGTCCTAACCGCTAGACCATGGGGGCAACGGTCAATATTCTATCATGCCTTTTTTCAACGGTCAAGAAATTGATGCGGTTTTATTCCTTGCGTTCCTTCTCCAGGGCTGCGCAAACCCGCTCAAATTCCATCTCCATGTTATCCAGCATATCCTGGACGGCCGCAAATTCCTCCACTTCAGCCAGGCGTTCCATCCTGTCGCACATCTCTGTCAGTCGGCGGGCTCCCAGGTTGCCGCTGATTCCTTTCAAGGAATGGGCTGCCTTGCGCGCCCCGGTTAGTTCATTGGCTTGAAGCGATCGGTGGATGCGGTCCATCAGCAGCGGGGCATCTGTCAGGTAGAGGTCAATCATTTCAGTCAGGAAATCCGCCTCACCGGGCTCCTGCAATTGACGGACGCTGTCCAATACGCGCTGATCCAGGATCGGTTCTTCGGCTGTTTCTTCTTCCTCGGACTCATCCTGGGGGGCGGCGGACCACTGATCCACCACCTGGCTTAACCGGACCAGGGAAACAGGCTTGCTGATGTAATCATCCATTCCGGCCGCCAGGCATTCATCGCGCGCGCTCAACATGGCATTGGCGGTCATGGCGATGATGGGAATGTGCCTCTCCTCACCCTCTTCGGCGCGGATACGCCGGGTCGCTTCATATCCGTCCATACCGGGCATCTGGCAATCCATCAAGATCAATTTGTAATCCTGCGGATGTTCCTGCAGCCGCTGCACCGCTTGGCTGCCTTCCGTGACCATTTCAACTGCATAGCCCAGTCTTTCCAACTGTAGGCTGGTCAACCTTAAATTGGCAGCATTATCTTCCACCAGCAGTACCAGGCCTTTGTTATTGTTCTTTGGGACTGGCGGCAGTGTAACCGGGACTGGTGGAGCAGGTACAGGTTGCCCTGATTCACCCAGGACATTCAAAACCACCTCGCGCAAGTTGGCCCGCTTGAAAGGCTTGACGAGGTAGGCTGCAAAGCCGTGCTGCAAAGCTTCTTCCCACAGACCTCGCTCTTCCTGGTTGGTCAGGAGGATAACCCGTGCGTTACGGGTCAATTCGTGTTCCTTGAGTTCGCCACACAGGCCGAAGGAATCCGCATCTGGTAGATCACCGTCCAGCAGTACCAGGCGGACCGGCGTCAGGATCTCCTGGCTGGAGAGCAATTTCCGTGCATCCCGGGCGGTTGGAGCCAGGTGTGGAATCATTCCCCAACCGGCCAGTTGGGCGCAGACAGCCTGGCCGTGATATAAGTGCGGGTCGATCACCAGGGCTTGGATATTTTGCAGGCTGCGCAGCAATCCTACCTCGACTGAAGTTGGAAGCTTTCCCTCAATCAGTGGGATCACAAACGAAAAAGTAGAACCCTTGCCCTCCTGGCTGACCACGTTGATCTGTCCACCCATCATTTCCACCAATCTACGGGAAATGGCCAGACCCAGTCCGGTGCCGCCAAACCGACGGCTGGTGCTGTTGTCGGCCTGGGTGAAGGGTTTAAAGATCTGTTGAAGGGCGATTTCGCTCATCCCAATGCCAGTGTCTTTAACCGCAAAATGGAGTGACCGGTTGGGACCGTCGCCAAGCACCTCTGCCCACAAATCCACCTCACCCTTTTCCGTGAACTTGACTGCGTTACCGACCAGGTTGACCAGGATTTGGCGTAAGCGGGTTGGATCTCCACGAATAGCAGTCGGTGTGCCGGGTGAAAGCCAGGCTGTGAGTTGTAGTTTCTTCTGCCGGGCCCGGCTGGCAAATAGTTCCGCCACCCCTTCCACCAGGGACGGCAAATCAAAATCGATATTCTCCAGGGTCAGGCTGCCGGCCTCAATCTTCGAGAAATCCAGCATGTCGTTCAGCAGGGAAAGCAGCGCCTGGGAGGAATCGCGGATGGTTTCTCCATATTCGCGCTGCTCGTGGCTGAGCGGCGTCTCAAGCAAGAGCTCGGTCATGCCGATCACGGCGTTCATCGGGGTGCGGATTTCATGGCTGACTGTCGCCAGGAATTCGGATTTGAGCTGTGAAGCTTTCAAGGCCTCATCCCGCGCGGCAGCCAGGGCTTGTTCAATACTTTGCTGGGCCGGGTTGCCGGGCCGCACCGAGATCCAGACCAGGTTTTCATCCCGGCCGCCCAGCCAGTGCAGAGAGACTTCGAACACAGCCACTTCGCCATTCACGGTTGATCCGCTCTGCCACTGTTGGACTTCCCCAGTGGTGACCTTCCACAACAGGCTGGTTTGCTGTGATTTGGGCATCCCCAGCCAATCCAGCCAGTCAAACAAGGTGGCCTTATCCCAGGTTAACCGGCCGGTCAATGCACGCAGGGCCGGGTTCACCTCCACGGCTTCACCGGACTGCCAGTCAAAGATTCCCAGGCCGATTTCCACCTCTGCAAACAGGCGCTTGAGAAAATTCGAAGAATCGATCCGGGCGTTTTCAGGAGTTGCCATGGTTTTCCTTGATTATGATGGAGAGATCGGTTCTACGCATTCCGGCGCATCGTTCGCCGGATTATTGACCGCCAGGGTAACTGGTCGAATCTCCATCTCCTCTGCCGGATAGGGTCGCAAGAATCTTGCCAACTCGTCAACCGAGTGCATCGAAAGCCAATCCCAGGCGGTAGATCCAGTCAGGATGACTGGCATCCGCTCATGAACGGTTGCCACGAGTTCATTGGCCGTGGTGGTGATGATCGTAAAGGACAACAAGTCTGGCGCATCAGCCGACTTCCAGCGCTCCCAGAGTCCTGCCAGGAAGAAAGGCCGCCCTCCGGCCATGCGGATGTGGTTGGGTTGGCCGCGGCCCTTGCCCCCGGCCGGATGATACCACTCAAAAAAGCCGTCTGCCGGGATGAGGCAGCGCCGCCGGGCGTATGCCTGCCGAAAGGCCGGCTTTTCAGCCAGGGTTTCAGCGCGGGCGTTGATCAGACGGTTACCTATCTCCGGATCCTTGGCCCAACCCGGCACCAGTCCCCACTTCATCCAACCCACATTACGCGTCACCGGGTCCACCACCACCCCGGCCGGCTGGCTCGGGGCCAGGTTGAACCGCGGCCGCCAGTCTTCCGAGACCTGGCCCACTTCCAGGATTTCGCGCAGGTCATCTGCCTCCAGCATGATCGTGAATCGTCCGCACATGGTCACCTCACAGATTAATTCTAGCACAAACACCCCATGAATGGTTCAAGCACCAAATCCACCGGAAATCCTGCCTCCCGGCCGTCGAATCAGGAAGAATGGCAGTTCGAAGGGCCGAACGCCTGAAGTATAATTACACAAATTATCCTCGAGGTGAGCCAATGCCCAATCCACTGGTTGAATGTATCCCCAATTTTTCTGATGCCCGCCGACCGGAAGTCGTTGAAGCCATCATCCAATCGATCAATGCCGTTGCCGGGGTGCACATCCTGGACCGCCATTCAGACCTGGATCACAACCGGACCGTGATTACCATGATCGGAACGCCGGCTGCCATTGAACAGGCGGCCTTCGCCTCGATTGCCTGCGCTGCCAAATTGATCGATTTAAATCACCATACCGGTGAACACCCGCGCATTGGCGCAACCGATGTGGTTCCGTTTGTCCCGATCAGCGATATCACCATGCAGGAATGCGTGGAAATGGCCCGCCGGCTTGGCAAACGGGTTGGCGAAGAGCTAAACATCCCGGTCTACCTGTACGAGGACGCAGCCAGCCGCCCGGAGCGCCAGAACCTGGAAAACATCCGCCGCGGACAATATGAAGGCTTGAAGGAAGAAATCCTGGTCAATCCGGAGCGCAAGCCGGATTTTGGCCCTTCTGCACTGGGCGCCGCCGGCGCCACCGTGATTGGTGCCCGCCAGCCGTTGATTGCCTTCAATGTCTACCTGACCACTGAAGATGTCTCGATCGCCCAAAAGATCGCCAGGGCCGTGCGCAATTCCTCCGGCGGCCTGCGCTTTGTTAAGGCCATGGGCGTTTTGGTGGAAGGCCGGGCCCAGGTTTCCATGAACCTGACCAACTTCCGCCAAACCCCAATTGCCCGCGTGGTGGAAATGGTCCGCCGCGAAGCCGAACGCTACGGTGTGGCCATTCACCACTCGGAATTGGTCGGGTTGATCCCCCAGGAGGCTCTGGTGGAAGCCGGAGTCTGGTACACCCAGTTGGACGGCTTTCAGCCGGGGCAAATTCTCGAACAGCGGTTGTATGAAGTCCTTTCCGGGCCAAAAGCGGAATCCGCACCTGAAGGAACCTCCTTCCTCGATGCGCTGGCAGCCGGCACCCCCACCCCGGGCGGCGGTTCGGCTGCTGCTTACGCCGGGGCCACCGGCGCCGCCCTGGCTGCCATGGTTGCCCGCCTGACGGTTGGCAAAAAGAAATACGCCAATGTGGAGCAAAAGATGTGGGCGCTGATCGACAAGGCCGAAACCCTGCGCAAAGCCCTGACCCTGGCCATGCAGGAGGATGCTGCAGCCTTCGAAGGATACATGCAGGCGGTTCGCCTGCCCAAGGATACGGAAGAACAGCAGTCCGCCCGCGCTGCAGCGATCATCTCCGCCACGCTCGAAGCCGCCCGCGTTCCGCTGCGCGTGGCCGGCATGGCCGTGGAAGTTATGAAGCTCTGCCTGGATGCTGCCAGCCTGGGAAATTTGAACGCCATTTCGGATGCAGCCTCCGGTTTTAGCATGGCGCGTGCCTCCCTCAATGGCGCCGGACTCAATGTGCGCATCAACCTGCACGGATTGGATGACCCCACCCCCGGTGAAGGCATGCTGGCCGAGCTGGCTGCGCTGGAAAAAAACGCCCGGGATTTGCTGTTCCAATTGCGCCGCACCCTGGCTGAACGGGCGGATATGGTTCTACCTGATTAATGTCATAAGGAGCTGGAAATGGGACTTAAACCTGATCACTGGATTCGCAAGATGGCGCTCGAACACGGCATGATCGAGCCGTTCGTTGACCACCAGGTGCGCCACGGCGTCATTTCCTACGGCGTATCGTCTTACGGCTACGACATCCGCGTGACGGACGAGTTCAAGATTTTCACCAACGTCTATTCCGCCGTGGTGGACCCGAAAAACTTCAACCCCAGTTCCATGATCGATTTCCGCGGCGATGTCTGCGTGATTCCGCCCAATTCATTTGCCCTGGCCCGCACAGTGGAGTACTTCCGCATCCCGCGCAGCGTACTGACGGTCTGCCTCGGCAAGTCCACTTATGCCCGCTGCGGCATCATTGTCAATGTCACTCCCTTCGAACCGGAATGGGAAGGCTATGTGACCCTGGAAATCTCGAACACCACCCCCCTGCCGGCCAAGATCTACGCCAACGAGGGCATTGCCCAGGTGCTCTTCTTCGAAGCCGATGAGCCTTGCGATATCTCTTATGCAGATAAGAAAGGCAAATACCAGAAGCAGGAAGATATCATCCTGCCCAAGGTGTAAAAAGACCCAGCCGCCCC
>CAYOOA010000114.1:0-5453 GCA_964405455.1 uncultured Anaerolineaceae bacterium
AGCGACTGCCAGCCGTTGCCGTGGTCGATCACGACCACGTTGCCGTAGCCCCAGTTATTCCAGCCGGCGTAGACCACCACGCCGTCATCCACCGCATACACGGCGTTGCCGAGTTGACCGGCAATATCAATGGCCGGGTGGTTGGAATCCGGCGAGTAGTCGAAGCCAGAGAGCCACTTTTCAGTTGTCGGCCAGATCATGACCCCGTCGCCCACCGGGCCGTCGGTGATGGTGCCGCAGAAGCCGGGGCCGAGCACTCTGGCCACCGCCGGGTTGGAGCGGGTGATGCGCGGCGCCGACCACGAGACAAATTCGCGCGAGCCGCCGGGGACCACCAGCCAGGTGCCGGGGGCAATATTCGGGTTGGAGTAATCGCCGACGATTTCCTTGGTCAGGTGGTTGCCGGGCCAGTTGACGATCACGTCCGGGTCCACCTTGTAGTACTTGGCCACGCCGTTCAGGCCTTCGCCGGTCTTCCACTGGTGATAAACGCCGTCCACCGGCAGGATGTTCAGCTTCTGGCCGGGGATCAGCAGGTGCGGATTATCCGCCAGGGTTTCGTAGTTGCCGTTGAGGATGGTGCGCGGGCTGAGGTTGAACTTCTTGGCGATGCCCTCCACCGTGTCACCCTTGACCACTTCGTATTCAATGACGTCAAAGCGCGGGCGGGTGGGCAGGATGGTGTGCAGCGCCGCCAGGCGGGTGATGCCGGTTTGGGTGGTATCGGGCGCAAAGGGGACCAGCGGGATGGATACGGCCGTGGGTGCCGGGGTGGCTGTTGTCAGCGGGGCAGCCAGGGCGGCCTGCTGCAGCGGGGTTTCCTGGGCGTTGCGGAAGGAACTGCCCATGATCCAGGCCACCAGTAAAACCAGGACCAGCAGCGCCAGTCCGGTGCCCACGCGCAGGGCGGCTTCCCCCAAACCGAGCCGGATGATGCGCTCCCAGATCGCTTCCCAGCCGCGCGGCTGGCTGCTTTCGGGCGTATGTCCGGCATCGTCCACGGATGAAACCCGCGATGTCGTGTTATTTTGTGTCATTCGTTTCCTGTTTTGAAATTACTTCACAAAGCCCACAAGGGCGAGGCATTCATACCTGGTGATGCTTACGATGATCCCGGATGAACCGGGCATTATAGATTCTAAAAGTCATCATAACATGGAAATTTGGATTCGGTCAAGCCGAGTCAAGGGCGCGATTCTTGAGAAGATTCTCATGGTTTTGGCGTGCCAACGTGCTTGTCCTTGCGCAGGAAGGTGGCAGCCAGGCTGATGCCCAATTTGAGGTAAATCAACAGGTAGAAGAACCAGTTGAAGAGGAAGAAATAATCTTTCGCCAGGTGCTTGCGGTAATAATAAATGTACGAACGGTGCCAGGCGATCACCCCGCGGTAGGGCTGATTCTTCGAGCCGCCCTGCCCACCGTAGTGAATGATCCGCGCGGTTGGCAGGTAGATGATCTGCCAGCCCGCCTGGCGCGCCCGAAAGCAGAACTCGGTATCCTCCTGGTAGGCGAAGATCGCCTCGTCCAGGTAACCCACCTGCTCCACCACCTCCCGGCGGATGAGCATGCACGAGCCGGAAACCGCCTCGGCAGGGTGGGTGGTGTTCTCATCCATGTACGTCATCAGGTAGCCGCCAAAGCGCTTGTCGCCGGGGAAAAGCCGGTCCAGGTGCAGCATGTAGGCGAAGGCATCCCACGGACGGGCGGCGGAGCGGCGGCACTGGTATTGCAGCGTACCGTCCCGGTTGAGCACCTTCGGGGTGAGAATGCCCACCTGCGGGTGTGCTTCCATGTAATCCAGCAGCGTATCCAGCATGCCCAGTTGGACGAGCGTATCCGGGTTGAGTTGCATCAGGGAACGCCCCTGGCCGCGGCGCAAAGCCTGGTTCATCGGCACGGTGTAGCCCAGGTTGCCCGGGTTGCGGATGACCTGCACCTGCGGAAATTCTGCCTGCAGCATCTCGACCGAGCCGTCCGTCGAGCCGTTGTCGGTGACGATGATTTCCACGCTGCGCCGGGTCGCATCCGCCTGGATGGACAGCAGGCAATCCCTCAGATATTGCCGGGCATTGTAACTGATGATGCATATCGAAAGGTCGGTCATAAGCTCCCCCTGGGGTTAACGAATCGGCGCCGGATTTCACGCCGGCCAAAGGCCCACACCTGGCGGGCCAGCGTCCAGGCGCCGCGGGTACGTAAATTATACAAGCCCTCCTGGAAGCGGGAAGGGAATTTCTCCATCTCCGGTGGGATAGCTGCGGCAGAAAGCACCGCCGGGCTGAATTCTTCGGGCGGGGCGGGCAGGTCCAGGCTCACGCCCAGGGACTGCGAGAGCGAGCGCAGGGTTTGCAGCAATTGGAGTGCGCGCACCTCGCAACGGTACCCGGCGCGGGCATCCGCAAAGGCCCGGGCTGCGCAAGCCCCGGCCTGCTTTTCATCCAGGGCCTGCTCCAGGGCGGCGGTCCACTCGGCCGGGTTGGAGGCCAGCCAGCCGTTCTCCCCCGGGCGGATGGCAAATTCAAAAGCCGGGGTGCGGCTGGCAATCGTCGGCACGCTGACCAGGCCGGCCTCCAGCCACTTGATTTCGCTCTTGGACAGGCTGAAGGGGTTATCGGCTTCCAGCGGAGCCAGGTTGAGGTCCAATCCGGATAGCCAGGCAGGCAGTTCGCCCCAGGGCCGCAAGGGGTAGCGGCGCACCTGCCTGGAAAAGCGCTCCCAGCTCGCCTCCAGGTCAAGGAAGCCGATCAGGCGCAGCTCCGCCTGCGGGTGCAGGCCCAGAAAATCCTGCAGGGCCGGCTGGATGAGGGCAAAATCGCGGTTGTGGGTGGGCGAACCGCTGGCATAGCCGAGCACAAAGCGCCCGGCGGAGCGGGCAGGCGCATCCTCCGGCTGACGGCCCAAATCCCACAGCTCCAGGCTGGCGGCGTTGCGGTGCACCCGCGCCGGGATGCCCAGCTTTTCCACCTCCCCGGCCAGGTATTCGGTCGAGACCAGCGCCCCGGCGCACAACTCCAGGGTGCGGCGGTGGCGCAGCATCTCCTCGCGGTAGAGCTGCGTGCGCACCGGGTCGCGGAATTCCGGGTTGTGGATGTAGCGGAACGCCTCCGGGTCAAAGACCAGGTCGTCGGTGTCCACCAGCAGCAGGGCGCCGCGTTGGCGGGCGGCCTGCAGGCTGCGCTCCAGGCTGCGGTTGGCCGGGGCGCGGTGGATGATCACCAGGTCCGCCTCTTCGATCAGGCGCGGCAGGGTCGGGTCCACCAGGTGGGTGGCGCGCGCCGGGATGCCCAGCAGCGCCATCTGCTGGTAGAGGTGCAGGGCGCGGTAGCGGCGAGTATCGCCGCGCACGCCGCTGAAGATGAGGACCCGGGGTGTGCTGCTCATTCCTGTCATTATACGCTACTCGGTCAGCAACGGCCACGAAACCCGGCCCCGCTGATCCTCCGGCGGAATGGGTGTACAATCTACCTAATCTTCACAAAACGAGGAAAACAATGAAACTCTTGATTGCTGTCGATATGGAAGGCATCACCGGCGTGGCCACCTGGGAGCACGTGGATCCCTCGCACGCCGAGTACCAGCGCTTCCGCCGCCTGATGACCGCGGATGTCAATGCCGCGATTGCCGGCGCTTTTGAAGGTGGGGTGGATGAAGTGGTCGTCACCGACGGGCACTGGAACAGCACCAACATCTTGATTGAAGAATTGGACCCGCGCGCCCGTTTGAATACCGGCAGCCCCTCGCCGCTCTCGATGGTGCAGGGCGTGGATGAGGGCGTGGATGCGGCCTTTTTCGTCGGCTACCATGCCCGGGCCGGCTCGCAAAACGGCGTGCTGGATCACACCTGGTCCAGCCTGCGCGTGGCTAACCTGTGGATCAACGACATGCTGGTTGGTGAAACAGGCCTGAACAGCTCGGTCTGCGGCCAATTCGGCGTGCCGGTGCTGCTGGTGACCGGCGACCAGACCCTGTGTGAAGAAGCCCGCGTCTGGCTGACGGACGTGGCAACCGTGCAGGTCAAGAAGTCCAGCGGCCGCTATGCCGCCGAGGTGCTGGCCCCCGCTGTCACCGGCCCGATGATCCAATCCGCCGCCAGGGCTGCCGTGGAGCGCTTCAAGCAGACCGGCCTGCCCCGTCCGCTGGAGATCCTCACCCCGGTCAAGATCACAATCGAGTTCTTCTACTCGGATATGGCCGACCGGGCCGCCCTGCTGCCCGGCGCCACCCGCCTGGACGGCCGGCGGATCGAGTTCACCGCTGATACCATGGTGGAGGCCTACACCGGCTTCCGCGCCGCGGTCACCCTGGCCAACCGGTAAAAAACCTGAAGGTTCGTCGATAATTATTGTTGACTCCAAAGCACAACCTCCTCCCCTGCAAGGGAGGAGATTGTGCTTTTTGATGTTCACCCCTGATCGCTCCGGTCTCCAGACCGTGAGCGATTTCATTAGTAAAATCTATGGCTTCCAGGGTTTGGCCAGCGTGGCGCGCATGACAAAACGGTCCACCGCGCCAAAGCGGTACTTGTACTCCTCGTCGCCGCGCATGAAGTCAAACTCACTGTACTGATTCTCGTTGGCCCACTGCAGCAGGTAGCCCAGCAGCACCCAGCCGGGGGAATATTCCATGAAGCGCCGATCCAGCCCGGAGTTATAGATCCACAGCCGGTTGAGATAATCAAAGCTCAGGTAACCGGCCGCCTTCTCCCCGTTGACGGTCAAAAAGGCCAGGTGCAGGCAGCCCTGCTGGAAGGCGCAGCGGGCTGTGCTCAGCATCTGGGTGCGCATGGCCGGGGTGAGGAAGAAAGCTTTCTCCGGGTCCTGCGCCATCAGGTCCATGAAGGCGTTGATCTCGCTCTCCAGCCCCTCCGCCTGGCGGACGATGTACCACTGCGCCGGCACTTCCATCTCCTCGGCCCGGCGCATCTTGCGGCGGATCTCGTGGCGCTGTTTTTTGTCGACCCCGGCCAGGTAGGTTTCCCAGTCGCCCGGCAGGGGGATGTAGGGCGAATGCTGCAACTGCTGCACTCCCAGCTTCCAGCCGGCCCGGGCGGCAACCTCCGGCAGGGCGGCGAGCGTGGGCGAAGAATCGAGCAGGTTGTGCAGGTCGAGGGTCTGCCAGGCGGGTAAATCCGCCGCGGGCAGAAAATCCAGCAAGCCGGCCAGAAATTCGGCCGTATCCGCCGGGCGGACGATGAAATCCAGGTAATCGGAGATTTCCACCGCGCCCAGGAACAGCAGGGCGGGGCCTTCCTGGTAATGGAGGACGTGGAACAGCGGGGCAATCCCCACCAGGCGCTGCCCCTCGCGGGCGGTCACGATGGCCAGGCTGGCGGTCTGCGGCCATTCTCCGCCGCCGCGCCCGCTCCACCAGGCTTGCAGGTATTCAAAACGCAGAAAGGGCACATGGGCTGCCGATTCCGCCAGCAGGTCATTCCATTCTTTTTCCAGTTCCTG
>CAYOOA010000115.1:0-1997 GCA_964405455.1 uncultured Anaerolineaceae bacterium
TGCTCTGATCATTTTGCAGCACACCGGCCTGGGTGGACACCACCCGCAGCGTGGCTGTATAGGTGCCGGGGGTCAGACCGTTGGGATCGAGCACCACCGTGGCCGGGCCGCCGCTGACGCCGGAAGGCGTGGAAAGCGTAGCCCAGTTGGTTCCCTTCTCCAGGGTCAGACTGGCCGTCCAAGTAAAGTTAAAGGAAGTGGAGCTGTAGACGCCGAAGCCGAAGGGCAGGGCGGGTGAGGAATTGCCTGAAACCACCGAGGCGGAACCAGGGGTGACCACCATCTGGGTGCTGAACAAATCCTGCAAGGTGGCATTGGCGTAGCCGCTGAAGGCGTTGTCATACTGGGTCACATTCGACCAAACATCCCAGCCCAACCAGAGCGGGAATTCCGGGTGATCCGGGTTGGTGACGTTGGCCACCGTGGCGGCGTTGTAATCAAAGTAAGCCTGGTAGGCCTGCAGTTGGGTTTTACCCTGGAACAGGTAGCGCACGTACATCTGGAAGGCATCACCGAACCAATCGGAAAAGTAACCGCCGGCGCCGTTATCCAGGAAGGGATCGGCGTACATCGAAGTCCGCCGTTTGGCTTCCTCCAGGGTGATCGAGGTGGCATCACTGCTGGAGCTGCCGGCGGCGTAGCAGCCGTAAATCATCACGATGGCGTTGGGTGCCAGGTGCAATCCACTGCGGATTTGATCGTTGCTGACAAAGATGTTATTGCCCAGGAACATGCCGCCAACCACCAGCGGATTTCCACCCCAGCTCACGCCGTGCCCGCGGTACATAAAGAAATGGGCACCCTGGGCAGCCGTGCGTACGGCATCCCACGAGGCGATGGGCGGGTAGAAGGTGGTCACCTGCACACCGTTGGCCTCCAATTCAGCTTTGGCCAGGTTGGCGTTGGCCACTTCCTGCAGGGTCCAGCTGCCGGTGGGACCGTCGATCTCGCCTACCACAATGACGGCTTTGAGCGCCGGCAGGTTGAGCAGCGGCGCGCTTTGGCTGGAATCCGGGGTTGTGCTACCGGTAAGGGCGGGCGTCCCTTGCGGAACGGGGGGGTGCTCCGGGAGAACCGGGCCTTCCGCATGGACGGGAATTATCAAACTAAACAGCAGAAACAGGGAAACACACAATACGAATAAGGGTTGCGTTTTTCTCATAGGATAATTATGCCGGAAGATGGTGCGGAATCAACTTTCAGCCTCCTTGCAGAATTTCATTTCTCTTTGCGTTTTTGTAAGGAGTCGTTAAGCATTGGATAAGGTTGGGCTTTATGACTTGCCGGGAAAATCATACCGAATGCGCTGGCCAGCGTTCTTCATCCCAGCCGGCCGCGCCGCGCAGCGGCACGAATACCACCGGCAGAACATCCTCCACCTTCCAGCCGGAGGGGGAGCGCTGCCAGCGCTGCAGGGATTGTTCGCCGCGCCCGCCGACCGGGATCACCAGCCGTCCGCCCGGGGCAAGCTGCTCCAGCAGGGCCGGCGGCGGCTGCGGGGCGGCTGCCGTGACCAGCATGCCGTCGTACGGGGCGGCCTCCGGCCAACCGGCGGAGCCGTCGGCACAGTGGATGTGGGCGTTGTGCAGGCCCAGTTCTGCCAGGTGGCGGGCTGCCCGCTCGGCCAGTTCCGGGTGGAGTTCCAGGCTGTGCACCTCCGTCGCCAGGCAGGCCAGGATGGCGGCCTGGTAACCCGAGCCGGAGCCGATTTCCAGCACACGCTGGCTGCCGTCCAGCTCCAGCAGGGTGGTCATCAGGGCCACGATGTACGGTTGAGAGATGGTCTGCCCGCAGCCAATCGGCAGGGGATGGTCCTCGTAGGCGGAATCCTGGTGCTCGACGGGGACAAAGCAGTGGCGCGGGATGCGCCGAAAGGCCTCCAGCAGGCGCTCGTCGGTCAAGCCGCGGCGCTGGATTTGCCAGGTGACCATCTGCTCGCGTTGTTTCTGGAAGTACTCGGCTTTACTCATGCTTGACCTCCTGCAGTCGGCGGGCAA
>CAYOOA010000115.1:2097-5444 GCA_964405455.1 uncultured Anaerolineaceae bacterium
GTTTCTGGAAGTACTCGGCTTTACTCATGCTTGACCTCCTGCAGTCGGCGGGCAATCTGCCGGTCAATCTTGCCCATCGGGAAGTCGCCCAGGCGGGCAGGGACAGTCCAGCACAGTTCACTGTGTTCCAGGGCGGTCGGTTCATCCGGCCCGGCCAGGCGGCAGAGGAAGGCATGCAGGCTGACGGAGAAATGCGTATAGGCGTGATGATAAATTCCAAATGGGGCGCCAACGGCGATCTTTGCGGCCAGTTCCTCGCGGATCTCACGCTGCAGGGTCTGCTCCAACTCTTCGCCGGGTTCCTGCTTGCCGCCGGGAAACTCCCACATTCCGCCCAGCAATCCCCGGGAGGGGCGGCGGGCCAGCAGCACCTGGCCGTCGCGCTGGATGACAGCCGCGGTCACGGTGATGTGCGGGATGGGCGGTTTGCTTTCCAGCACCGGGCGTTCCTCCTGCACCCCCAACGCACGCGCCTGGCAGTGCTCTGCCAGCGGGCAGACCAGGCAGGCCGGCCGCTGCGGGGTGCAGATTCCGGCGCCCAGGTCCATCAGGGCCTGGTTGTAGTCCCCGGCCCGGCCCGGCGGCAGGTTTTCCTCGGCCAGCTGCCACAAGCGCTGCTCCCCCTGCGGGGAGCGGGCGGGCAGGCGCACATCAAACAGGCGCGCCAGCACCCGGCGGATGTTGCCGTCCAGGGCAGCTTCATCCTGCCCGAAGGCCATCGAGGCAATTGCTCCGGCGGTGTAGCGGCCGATCCCGGGCAGCTTTTGCAGCTCCGCCCGGCCGGTGGGCAGGCGGCCGTTGTGCTCCTGCATCACCCGGCGGGCAGCCTGATGCAAATTCCGCGCCCGGCTGTAGTAGCCCAGGCCCTCCCAGGTTTGCAGCACGGCCTGTTCATCCGCCGCGGCCAGGTCGGCCAGGCTCGGGAAGCGCTCCATCCAGCGTTCAAAGTAGGGGATGACCGTCTCCACCCGCGTCTGCTGCAGCATGATCTCAGAGACCCACACGGCATAGGGGTCCGGGTGACCGCGCCAGGGCAGGCGGCGGGCATTGGCCGCGTACCAGTCCAGGAGGGCGCGGGAAATTTCAGTTTCCATTGAATTGAGGGGGAGTTAAAACTGGAATCCGCCGCGGGCTTCAACCAGTTTCTGGGAATAATTGACCACGAAATCCTGCAATTGGTTGAACAGGCTTAACCACTCTTTCGACTCGAGAAGCTGCTGCGCCTTGCCCAGGCTTGGGATGACCGCCCCCACCAGGATCTGCGGTTGATTGCCGTACACCGTGGCCCAGGCATCGCTCAATTCCAGGCCGATGCGCTGGACGCCCGGTATAAACTCGCGGATCACGAACTCGAAGTATTCCTGTTCGTGTTCGGCGTTGATATCCCAGGTCATGATGAGTTTTACGGCCATGGCACACCTTCAAGTCGAAAAATCAATCCGAGTTTGCGCCGCAAGGCAGCGCACCTACCACCATTGTACTGCTCATCCGGCGTTTTGCGCCGCCAGCACCACCAGGCGGGTCTCTTCGGGCAGGCCGGCGGTGTTGATCTTGAGCACCGGCAGGGCTTCCTGCCCTTCCAGGCCCATTTCTTTCAGGAACCGTTTCAGGTCCTCCGGCGCGGAGAAGGCCGGTACCACCAGGCGCGGTTCCAACTGGCGCACCAGTTCGGCTGCTTTGGCCGGGGGCAGCCCGTTGCCCACGCTCAGCAGCAGGATGTGGGCGGCGCCCAGCTTTTCCAGGGCGGATTGGGCGGGCAAACGCTCCAGGCGGCCGGGGACGATCACGCTCAGGCCGTCAAAATCGAAGCCGTACATCAACTGTGCCGCCGGGCGGTCCGGGCTGGGCGCTTCCGCCGGGACGGCCGTGACAAACACCCCGCCGATTTCGTACTCACCGGGCTGGTGGATGATCTCGCGCACGCCGTTCAACTCGGCCGGGGCACCCTCCACCCCGTGGAAGGCGGCAATTTCAGCCTTCAAGCCCGCCGGCAGCGGGACAGGCGGGTCCGTCACAAGCGGGGCCAGGCCGCGCTCGCTCAGCCGAAAGCATTGATTGCCATACCAGGTGATCTCCATCAGGCCTCCGCCCTGAATTATACTAGATTCGCCCCTTTCAAGAAATGTTCCCTTAATAATTTCTCTTTATCATTATTCAATCTGCGTTATCTGCAATATCTGCGGATTGGTTCTTGTATATAATGATCTGATGAACGCCGTTGCTGAAATCACCGAACGCCGCCTGGATGGCAGCGCCTGGCTGCGGCCGCAGCCCTGGCTGGCGCCGGCTGCCGGACAGTACGTGCTGGCCTCGCCGTTGGATCAGTCTTCCATGCTGCCGGAGCCGCTCTTCCTCTCCGCCCGGGCCGGGGAAACCTGGCTGACCGACAGCCTGCCCCCTGCCTGGCAGCCGGGGATGCGCCTGGCTCTGCGCGGGCCGCTGGGGCACGGCTTTACTCTCCCCTCCACCGCCCGGCGGGTGGGTTTATGTGCGTTGGAGGTGCCCGCTGCCCGCCTGCTGCCGCTGGTCGACCTGGCCCTGCAGCAGGAACTTGCGGTGGCGTTGGTCGCGCCGCAGGTCCCGCCGGATTTGCCCTCCGCGCTGGAGGTGCTGCCGCCGGATGCCCTGCCTGAACTGCTCGCCTGGGCGGATTACCTGGCCCTCGATCTGCCGCTGGCCAGCCTGGAGGGATTGCGCGGCCGCCTGGGGTTGGAGGTCAACTCTCACCCGGCTGCCAAAATCGAGCTGTTGGTGCGCGTGCCCATGCCCTGCGGCGGTCTGGGCGAGTGCGGCATCTGCGCCGTGCCGGTGAAGAAAGGCTGGAAACACGCCTGTACCGCCGGACCCGTGTTTGATTTTGATGAAGTAGAGTAGATATTTACCACGGAGGCACTGAGGATACGGAGAACACGGAGAAAAAATAACCACGGAGACACAGAGAACACGGAGAAATGCTTTATTTGAAACAGATTGAGGAGGAAAAACTTTTTCCCCGGAAATCACGGACACCAAGGAATACAAAAAGATTTCTCCCTTACCAGTCAAGTCATGTTTTATCCGTGAAAATCCGTGCTCTCCGTGTAATTCGCGATAAAAGTTTTCTCCGTGCCCTCCGTTTAATCTGTGAAAAAAGTTTTCTCAGTGTCCTCCGTATCCTCCGCGCCTCCGCGGTAAAGAAATATTGTTTTCTCTGTGCCTCTGTGGTGAGAAATAAAAAATGGAAAACCTGCCCGCCTCTCTTCCGCTGGACCTGCCCTCCCCGTGGCTGAACGCCGCCGGGATGCTGGGCTTTGCCCCGCCTGCCCAGGCGTGGAACTGGCCGCGTCCACAGGGCGCCTTCATCACCA
>CAYOOA010000116.1:0-5321 GCA_964405455.1 uncultured Anaerolineaceae bacterium
GCCCCTGGCCGGATACCCCGCACCGGTGTACCTGGCTTTCCTGGGGGCGGGTTTGATCTCCCAGACTTTCGGTTATTCCGTGATCGGTTATGCACTCGGCAGCCTGCCTGCCTCGGTGGTGGCACCAACGATTGTTGCCCAACCGGTCATCACCTCCCTGCTGGCTATTCCGCTGTTTGGTGAAAAGCTGTATGCCAGCCAGTGGATTGGCGGCTTAATTGTGCTGGGGGGTATTTACCTGGTGAACATCAGCCAATCCACCAAGCCAAAGGATCAACCTCCGGTCTTGCCTGAAACCCAACCGGAATAACCAGTTGAAATTTTCCCAAAAAGGTGTAGGATGAAACATAACGCAACCGAGAACACTCACAGCACGCTGGAGATTCTACAGGAAGAGATTCAAGCATTTGTGATGGTGGATGTGGAAACAGCCGGACCGACCCCCAGCCTGTATGCAATTTTATCGATCGGTGCCTGCACAATCCTCGAACCGCGCAAGACCTTTTACATCGAGATCAAACCAGACCGGACGGATGTCGTGCCGGAGGCGCTGGCGGTATCCAATTTTGACTTGGAGGAACTTTCCCGGACGGGCGTGGAACCAGCCGAGGCCATGCGCCGATTTGCTGTCTGGCTGGCCGATGAATTACCCGGAAAGAAGCCCATCTTCACAGCCTTCAATGCACCGTTCGACTGGATGTTTGTCAATGATTATTTCATCCGCTACCTGGGAGAGAATCCATTTGGGCACAATGCGATGGACATCCGCCCGTTGTATATGGGGTTGCGGGGTGTAAGTTGGAGTCAATCCTCCATGCGGGAGGTCAGCCATCATTACCTGGAAAACCGCAGCCTGCAGCACCATGCCCTGCAGGATGCACAGGATCAGGCGGATATGCTGGCCGGCATGCTGGAAGACCTGATGCGAGAAGCTGCTGAAGAGTAATCAGACCGTATTCACTTTACTGGTTTTTTCACCAAAAGAAAGGAGCAGGAAAGATGTCGGAATCCAAACCAACCCCCTCGGAGGATTTGCAACGGATCATTGATTCAGCCCGCCGCCTGGGCGTGGAAATTGATGAAGAAGAAGCCCTGCAATGGCTGACCGCCATTGCTACCGCCAGCGGTGACAGCGACGTAACCATCGACACCCAGGCCGGCGTATTTGGCCACCGCATCAGCATGCTGGATTTCAGCTCGCAGCAGCTGGCCCACTTCCGGAAGATCGGCCAACTGGTCGGTTTCCCGGATCAACCCGGGGTAGTGGAAACAGCGCTGGCGCTTTCCGGTTCGGCTGCCCAATCCAAGATTCAATCCTACCCGGGCGATGCCGATTATTTTGAGCGGATCAACATCCTGGCACCCAGTAAGGAAGAAGCTTGCCGGATCCTGGCTGAGATCATGCGCGCCAAGGCCCTGGAAACACTCAAAGGACCGGATTTCCAGCTCATCGAAGTGAAATTTGGAAATTTTCCGTTTGATGCCGTACATGGGGGACGTGCGGTGAAAAAGGGCAGCCCGGTTGCCTGGACGGCAGCCGAAGTGGTTGCCGGGGAATTGGCAGAACTGGAACTGCCGGATGGGACGCCAACCAGCCTGCACTGGGAGGATGTACGTAACGAACCAGGCTGGTGCAAATTGGACTGGGTGGTCGGGGATGCAGCCAACCGACAACTGGTCAATGCCAGCAATATGCTGGATGTAACCTGGGAAGCCCCGGACGGCGAGATCACACCATTGGACGGCTACATGGATCCTTACTTCCAAGAAGTGTACCTGGAGGCTGAATCCATCCCGGTTTTTAGCAAACTGGCCAAGCATGTTGCCAGCGATGCCCTGGATGATTACGTATCTGCCCTTGAGCACGAGGTAAAGAAATACCTGACTCGAGATGTGAATTATGGCAAGGTGGCCAAGCGGATGTACAACATCTTCCGGTTAACCGGGCGGTATGAAGAGGCAGCCTTCCTGCGGGAACTGTTTGATGAACCAACCACGGTCCTTTACCAGGTCTGGTCGTTGATCCGCACCATAGACGACTGCTTTAAGCCCGGTTCGTCCATTTCACACGAACTACTTCTGGGACAAACGGACGAGCTGGTGCTAACCATCGTGCGGGTGATGGAAGGCGAGCAGGAAACCGAAATTGTGCGTCAGTTACTGCGGTTGAAGGACATCCTCTCCCGCGAGCAACCGGGAACGCAACTTTCTCCGCAGGCGGAAGCAGCCCGGGCGGAGGTGATCAATATTGTTAATAACTTCTTCCTGGAGAAACTTTCGGCTGTGCCAACCATCAAGGCTTACATGGAGACGGTGGCAGCCAAATAGACCAGGGGTCAAGAACTGCGCACCTTTTGTGTTATTAAAAACAACATCTCGATCATTCGATCGAGGTGTTGTTGTCTTTTACAGGCCCATCCTCCTGCAGGAGTTGGATAAAAGTGTTGACGACTTCAGGATCAAACTGCTTCCCAGATTGCTCCTGCAGGTATGTGATGATATCTTCAGCAGGCCAGGCTTTGCGATAAGGGCGGTCGGAACTCAGGGCATCCCATACATCCACGACGGCAAACATGCGTGCTGCCAGGGGAATTTGTTCGCCGATCAGGCCCAGCGGATAACCCGTGCCGTTCCAACGTTCGTGGTGACTGTAAGGGATATCCATGGCGGGGCGCAAGAAATCAATTGATGCCAGGAGATCATAAGCATACACCGGGTGGCGGCGCATGATCTCGCGCTCTTCGCGTGTGAGCGGACCGGGCTTGAACAGGATGGCATCTGGAATGGCCATCTTGCCAATATCGTGCAGCAAGGCTCCGCGCCGCAGATGTTTCATTAAGTCCTCGGGCACGCCCATGGCTTTCGCCAGGCGTTCTGTCATGGCTGTAACGCGCTGCGAATGGCCTTCTGTTTCACCATCCCGGAGTTCCAGTGCGATGGCCCAACCGCGAATGGTGTCATCGTATGCCTGGGTCAAGTCACGGTTGGCGATTTCCAGGTCAGCAAAAAGGCTGGCATTATCAATGGCGATGGCAGCCTGGCGGCCGATGGATTCAGCAAAGTCCATCCAATCTGGCGTGATGGGCAGTTCGGAGCGGTGGAAGAGTTCCAGGATGCCTTTAATCTCACCCTTCACATCCAACGGCAGGCCGTAAAAAGCGACCAGCCCTTCCGTCTCCAGGATGGCAGTATTCATCAAATCATTGGACACACCGGTCATATCCGGAACATAGACGGGTTTCTTGGAGAGGAAAGCCCGCCAGGCGAAGCCTTGCCCGCGCTTGAGACGGATGGCAGACATCAATGATGTGTAAAAGCCGCGACCGGTGGCGTATTCCAGCTGGTCAGTATGTGGATTGTAGAGAAGCACACAGGCAGCATCGACGTTGAGCTGGCGGGTAACCTGGTCGAGGATGATTTCCAAAGTACGCGACAGGTCAATACTGGAGGTGATGGCTTCATCCACTTCACGCAGGGCTGCCAGCCGCTGAACCTGCTGCTGGATTTGATTTTCTGCGTTGCGGTGAGTGGTGATATCAGTCAGGAGCACCAGTATGGCCGGTTTACCTTCCCATTCAATCTGGACAGAGCGGGTCTGCAAGATGATCCCATCACCGGCTTTGGTTATCAATCGGAATGTTGCACCTTCACCAGGTGTATCCTCCTGCAGGCGGGCTTGAATCCGCTGTTGAGCCAATTCACGATCATCCGGGTGGATAAAAGACAAGGGGCTGTTGCCAATCAATTCAGCGCGGGTAAAGCCAGAAAGAGACATTGCGCGTGTGTTGATGAAGACCACTCGACCGGATTGGATCACGACAACGGCTTCGGTTGTGCTTTCCACCAGGAGTTTATATTTCTCTTCGGTTGATTGTAATGCCCGGTTGCGCCGGAGCAGTTGAAGGCGTAACTTCCAGGCCCAGAGTAGTAGACCTGTCAGGACGATCATGAGCCCAATGACGGCGTAAATCAACCAGCGTATATTTATCTGGTTAACCTGAGGTTCATAGACGCTGAACCATTTCTGGTATATCTGGTCGTAAATTCCCTGGGCCTTGATAGTCGTCAAGCCTGTGTTCAATTCTTCCAGTAAATCCAGGTTTCCTTCGTGAACGGCAAAGCCGTAATTGACTGGAGAAACTTCAATCCCAACTGCTTTCAACCGGTTGAATTTCATGGACTGAATGATATACAAGCCCTGAATGCGATTCAAGAGTGCGGCATCATAATCACCCAGGTTGAGTGCCCAGAGGGCATCCGTCACATTCGTCACCTGGACGATATTACTGGTTAGGTTAGTACTGGAAATGTAATCCTGCATGGCCCCACCCGCCTGGACGACGATGGCCTTGTTACGGGCATCTTCAAGGGAGTGGATGGGTGAATCGTGCCTGACGAAGAGATCAAATGTAATCTTGGTGGTTGGAATACTGAAATCGTAAACCGGCTCTCGGCTTTCCAGGTAGGCCATACCTGCAATCATGTCCGCTTCCTCGTTATCGAGCCTGGCCCGCGCTTCTGACCAGGGCAGGAGTTTAATTTGGACATCAAAGCCCATGGCATTTCCTACTGCCTGGATTAATTCATTATCAAAGCCGGAGGGTTTGCCATCCTGGAGGAAGGAGTAGGGCGGGTAGTTTTGGTCCCCGACTACGCGGATGACCGGATGTTCGCGGGGGGAGAGGGGGGCTTCAGCAATTGGAGTAGCGGTAGGTTGTTGTGCATTGGCAGGTTGTGGGAAGGCGGCCAGAAAAGTAGCACAGATCAGGCATAACGCGGTGATATATGCCAGCATGATGAAACGATGCGACGTGCGTTGAAAATTATTCACCCTGACTATATTATCGCCAAATATCAAGTAAATGTCCATATCCTGCTTGGGCAAATTTGTTGACTATACAAATCTGTAAAACGGCAAGCCTAACAGCTTATCGCTGAAAAACATGAATTTCAAGGAGATAAGTTCCGAAATGGCTATTGTATTACGAGTATTTTTTCCTATAATAAAGAAGACCATCCCCATAAATTGTTGTTCTCTGGTTATCCATCAATCGAAAATGCAGTAGGCTTTGACCGCTGCCATCTGATGGCAGCGAATCATATTAAATATCAAAACTTGACCAAAGGAAGCCATATGTCACCAAAGAAGCAGCAGTTGTCTATCTCCCTGTTCCTGCTAGTTGCTCTTATGTTTGGCCAGTTCAGCCAGGTAAGTGCGACTCGGGAATCATCATCTGCCGGCCAATCAGATCTGAAGCCGGAAATCACTTATGACGTTCAACATGACCTGTCGGCGCCATTAACAGATCTCGCTGTCGCGG
>CAYOOA010000117.1:0-5307 GCA_964405455.1 uncultured Anaerolineaceae bacterium
TGCTCCGCCCGGCAGGTTGATCGGCCGCTGCCCGCTGCAGCGGTTGGCTGAACGGAGGGACGGCTTTATAATGGCTTTATCCACCCCGCTTGTTCTGCCCGGGAGATGACTGATGCTGGATGCCCCCAACCACCTTGAACCCCTGGATCACCCGGATGTGCTGCTGTTCGCTGATTACTTCTGCGATGTGATCATCACCGGCCTGCCGGAGCCGCCCCGCCTGGGTGCGGACCTGTTCGGACAGGAGATGGAAATCGCCCCCGGCGGGGCCTACATCCTGGCCCACTGGCTGCATGCCCTGGGGGTGAAGGTGCGCTGGGTGGGTACCTTTGGCAGTGATATCTTCAGCCGCTTCATCCTGGAAGAGGCCGCCCGTACCGGGCTGGATGACGGTTTGTTTCAAGTCCACCCCCAACCCTACCGGGTTTTCAGCCTGTCCTTCTCCTTCGCCCACGACCGCGGATTCATCAGCTATAACGATCCCCCACCGGCCGGCATCGATTATGCGGCGTTGATCCGTTCCCAGCAGCCGCGTTGGGCGCTCAACCTGCCGTTTGACGGCAGCGCGCAAAGCCAGGCCTTGTTGGACCTGGTTCACAGCCAGGACGGGCGGGTCTTCGTGGATTGCCAGTACACCACGGCCAGCCTGGATGAGCCCGGCCTGTGTGATACCCTGCGCCGGGTGGATATCTTTGCCCCCAACCTGAGCGAGGCCGGTCAGTTAACCGGTGAGGCGGATCCCCTGGCTGCCCTGGCCCGCCTGGCTGAATTCTGCCCGTTGGTGGTGTTGAAATGCGGCGATCAGGGCGCCTACGCCTGCCAGGCAGGACAGGTCTGGCATTCTCCCGCCTTGCCGGTGGAGGTGGTTGATACGACCGGCGCCGGTGATTCGTTCAACGCCGGTTTCCTGGCCGGGATGCTGGCCGGCGAGCCGTTGGAGACCTGCCTGCGCTATGGCAACATCTGCGGCGGAATTTCCACCACCCGGCGCGGCGGCTCCACCACGGCCCTCAGCCTGGCCGAAGTCCGCCAAATTGCCGGGCGACTGACGTCTGATCAGCCCCTGGATGGGGGCATGCTAAATGAGGACTGAAATAAACACGGATGATTCTGTTTTATCCAGAGAATTCTCCTGATGGAGTTTCTCTGAATCCTCTGGGTCTCTGTGTTCATAATTCTTGACGAGGAATAACGCATGAAACTTACCCTGGTTGGCGGCGGAGGAGTTCGCTCTCCCCTTTTTGTCATGTCCCTGCTCAACTGGCAGGCTCGCCTCGGGTTCACCGAGCTCTGCCTGATGGATATCGACCCGCGCAAGCTGGAAATCTTCGGCGCCCTGTGCCGCGAAATCATCCGCCGGGCAGGCGACCCCTTCCAACTCACCCTCACCACCGATCCGCGCCAGGCTTTGAGCGGGGCCGCCCACGTGGTCACCACCATCCGTGTCGGCCAGGACCGCGGGCGGGCGGTGGATGAGCGGATTGCCCTGCGCCACGGTGTGTTGGGCCAGGAAACCACCGGCCCGGGAGGTTTTGCCATGGCCTTGCGCAGCATCCCGGCCTTGCTGGAGTATGCCCGCCTGTTGCAGGAGGTCAGCCCGGGCGCCTGGATGTACAACTTTACCAACCCGGCCGGCCTGGTGGCCCAGGCCTTGCGGGATGCCGGCTTTGAACGCACCATCGGCATTTGTGACGGCGCCAACAGCGGCCAGGGGGCGCTGGCCGCCTGGCTGGGCGTGGATCCCCGCCGGGTACGCGCCGAGGTCTTTGGCCTTAACCATCTCTCCTGGTGCCGCCGGGCCTGGGTGGACGGCGTGGAGCACATGCAGCCCGCCCTGCAGGAGGATGAATTTTTGCGCCGGATGCAGCCGCTCTTCGCCCCGCAGTTGGTTCGCCAGGTGGGGGCGTATTGCAACGAGTACCTGTATTATTACTACTACGCCGAGCAGGCCGTGGCCGCCATCAACGCCGAAGGCCAGACCCGCGGCGAGGAAATCGTCGAACTGAATGCCCGCCTGCTGGATCAGTTGGAGGAGATCGGTGTGGAGCGCAACCCCGAACGTGCCTTGCGCGCATTCTTTGGCTATGAAAAACGGCGCGGCGCCACCTACATGCACTACGCCTACGGCGGGCAGACTATTGCCGAGGCCAACCGCCAGTCCGTTTTTGATGCGGAAATCCCCGCGCAGGCCGGCGAAGGCTATGCCGGGGTGGCCCTCTCGGTCATCGATGCCCTGGTCAACGGCGGGCCGCTCTACACCGCTCTCAATGTCCCCAACCGCGGCGCCATCCAGGGCCTGGCGGAGGATGACGTGGTTGAAGTCGGCTGCCGGGTGGATGCGGAAGGCGTGCAGGCGCTGCCGGTGGGTGAGATTTCCGCCGCCCAGTTGAACCTGGCGCGGACCGTCAAGCTCTACGAGCGCCTGACGGCGGCCGCCATTCAGCAGCACTCCAAGGACCTGGCCGTGCAGGCCCTGATGGTTCATCCGCTGGTGCTTTCCTACCCGCGTGCCCGCGCCCTGGTGGAGGAATATCTCGCCGCGCACCGCGAGTTTGTGGGTGAGTGGAGGTGAGGGGTACCGGCGGTCCGGTTTATGGATGAAGGACAGGCAAAGCCGGGGCGTAAAAAAAGACCTCCAGGGTTCGAATTGGAAACCCCGGAGGTCTTTGGGTTCAAATTACTTCATCCCTTCATGATCAGCCGTGCATCCGTGATGCTGATGCCGGGCGCCTTCTGTACCGCCCAGAAAACCGTCTGGCCGGTCAGAATTTCCAGCTTGCGCGGGCGGGCATTATCCCCTTCGATGATGATCACCGAGCCCTTGGAAAGTGCGTCCGTCCAGACGGCGCACTCCTCCTGGTTCTTTGAGTCCATGGAGCGGACAATGATCACGCCGGAGATTTTGCCGTTATTGGCATCCACCCATTTATATTCGCCTGGCGTGCCAAAGGCGTGCGTGTAGAGGGCTTCCGAGGTCAAGGCGGTGCTGTTGAAGCTGCCGCCGGGACCCCGACCGACCACGGCGTACCCGGAAATGCCCGGGTCGGGGGTGTTCCACAGCACCATGTCACCGGCGCGGATTTCCAGGTGGGCCGGTTCGGCGACAAATTTATCACCTTTTTTCAACACCTGCACGTTGTGCTGCTGGCCCTCGCCGCCTTTTTCTGTTTGCGCTTTGACTTCGATGGTAAATTCACCCCGTTCTTCCACCGGCAGGCAGGCCCCGGCCAGCGTGGTGATGCGGTAGATCACCTTGCCGGGGGTGGTGAAGTGCTGGGCAAAGCAATCGATATACCTCAGGGAACGACTATCCAAAGTATCCATATCATCCTCGCCTTACGCCGAAATATCGACCGAAATCACCAGCTCGTCCTCGTCGCTGCTCACCACCAACGCGCTGACCGTATCCAGGTGGATGTTGACAGCCGGGTCCGGCAGGGCGGGCGGCAGCACCTCGAAGATCTTGGGCTGCTTGTAGATGTTGAATGTCAGGCCGGAGACGAACGGCGTCAGGATGGGCCCGAGCAGGCCGGTCACCCCGGCAATGCCGATCACGGCGGTGATGGCTGCCACCGCGCCAGCCAGGAACGGCCCGATGAACGGGATCGGCAGCAGGATCAGCGCAGCGGCTGCCCCGATGGCTGCCAGGATGGCCGCCGCCGCCGGTCCAATTTGCAGGAATGGGATGCCGACCACCACGATGTCAATATTCCAGTTGGGACCGCTGGGGTACACGTTCAGGCTGAAATCGGAAGTGAAATTGATCGCGCCGGAGTGGCTGACCGGGATGGTGATGGTCGGCCAGTTGATGCAGATTTTAGGCGTGCAGACTTTGCCAATCCAGGGCAGGCTGACGCAAATTTGCGGCAGGCAAAAATCCGGCAGGATGCTGCTCAGATCAAACGAGATGCTGAAGCCGAGTGAGTAGTTCAACTGGCAGTTGGCAATGCGAATGATGTTGGGGGCGGTCAGGTCGATCATCCCGCCGGAAAAGGAGGCACTGGCGCTCCAGCCGGCGGTGAAGGGGCCCAGGCTGTCCGATCCGCTGCGGGAGAGGGTGCCGAGGGTGGCCTCGGCGGCATGCACAAGGTTTGACGCAGCAGTTTCGTCTGCTGCAACAATCAAGTCTGGCATATGATCTCCTATGCGTTGCCGTAAATCTTGGCCTGGTCGTCTTCAATGAGCGGACCGCTCACCAGGGCCAGGGAGAATGCACCCGCCGTCAGCGTATGGAAGGGCAGGCGCACGTTGCGCAGCATGGATTGAAGCACCATCCGCAGGATGCACTCGATGACGCTTTCGAGCGAATTGGGAGTGATGTCAACAATCTCCACCTCATCCAGGGCAAAGCCCACCACGCCGTTGCCGGGGCCGTAATAGACCACATCCGGCTTGCCGCGCGCCCAAACCTCCAAAGCCGTGGAGATGGGGGTGACGGTGCCCTGGCGGTCCTTGCCGGGGTCAAAGTAGCGGTAGCAGCCCACCGTGATAACCACCTTGGTGTGGATGTTGAGCTGCCCCGGGCCAACCGGCAGGGGAGAGGTTCCCCCGCTGTTATCCTTGAAGAAATCCACCACGGGGATATCAAACTGGATGCGGTATTCAATTCCGCCCGGGATGCCGGGGAAGGGAATGGCCGGGATGCTGATGTAGGGCGTGGCTGCCGGGACCAGCCCCGGTGAAGCATAAGTCAGGTAGCGCGGCCGGGCTGTAAAGAAAGCTTTGAAGAGATCGTTCACGCCGTCTTCATGCACACCGGCAAAAACTGTCTCTGTCTGTGTCAAGCTCATATTTGGATCCTTTCCTTTCAATCACACAATGGTTCGTCTGGAAAAAACCTGCGATGTTGGGTAGGATGCCTGAATGGATATAAAAAACCCACCAACCAAAAACTTCTGGAGAATCGGAGGTGGGTGTTCGATTTTTAATTGCGATAAATTAGACTAACTATATCCAGTATAGACGGATTCCAAACAAAGTCAAGTATCCTTTGGGAGCTTCAGGGCTCCGGCAGATGTGAAAATCTTAAGGTTGTTCATGGAAAAGGAAATC
This sequence comes from uncultured Anaerolineaceae bacterium, assembly GCA_964405455.1. Classification (GTDB taxonomy): domain Bacteria; phylum Chloroflexota; class Anaerolineae; order Anaerolineales; family Anaerolineaceae; genus CALESS01. The sequence goes on from CAYOOA010000117.1 coordinate 5,053, forward strand.
CCGGCCCCTGGTTGCCCTTTTCAGAGGTGTGCGCCGGCTGCCTTCCGGGTGGTGAATGCATAAATCCACTAATCACCCCCGTGAAACAAAAATCGGGTCTGGATTGGGTAAAGCACAATCCAGACCCGGAGGATTCTACTGGCCTTATTTCAATCCGGTGTAAATGCCGCTATTACATCCGGGTGCACATCATCCCGCCGTCCACGTGCAGGGTGGCGCCGTTGATATAGGATGCATCCTCGCTGCACAGGAAAA
>CAYOOA010000118.1:0-1755 GCA_964405455.1 uncultured Anaerolineaceae bacterium
TTTTTGCTGGAAGGTCAATATGAAGAAAACCCTGGTCACAATTCTCATCATAGCCGTGATTGGTGCAGCCGGATATTTCGGCTACACCCGCTACCGCAAGGCTCAGGCAGCCAAGGCGGCCACCTACTCCACCGATGTTGTCTCTAGGGGAGACCTGACGGCCATCATCGGCGCAACCGGTACGGTTCGCGCCAACCAAACAGCCACTATCGCCTGGCAGACCAGTGGACAAATTGCGTCCATTCCGGTTGCCATTGATGAGCTCGTCAAGACAGACCAGGTCCTGGCCAGCCTGGCGCCAACCTCACTCTCCCAATCGCTCATCCTCGCCCGGGCGGATCTTATCACCGCCCAACGCAACCTGGATAGCCTGCTCAACTCCAATACGGCTGCCGCCCAGGCTTATTTAACCCTGGTCCAGGCCCAAAAAACATTGGAAGACGCTCAGAAGAATCAGTCCAACAAGAAGTACTACTCCAGCAGCCAGAATTCCATTGACGCTGCCCGGGCTGACTTGACCATTGCCCAAAATGAACTGAACCGCGCCCAGGATATTTACGATCAATTTGCCAACCGCTCCGATGATGACCTGATGAAGGCCAATGCCCTCTCCTCCCTGGCGGCCGCCCGTCAGAAACGCGACCGCGCCCAGGCCAATCTCAACGCTTTACTGGCCACTCCGGATGTCATCCTGGTGGATGAAGCCGGCGCCAAAGTGGAACTGGCCAAAGCCCAACTTGCGGATGCCCAGCGGGAATGGGAACGCCTGAAAGACGGTCCGGACGCCAATGATATAACCATCGCCCAGGCAAAGATTGATTCCATCCAGGCATCCCTGCAACTCACTTCCCTAAAGGCTCCATTCAACGGGACGGTCACTGAGGTGAACTCCCTCGTCGGCGACCTGGTTTCACCGGGTACGGCTTCCTTCCGCATTGACGACTTGAGCCGCCTGTTGGTAGATGTCCAGGTGACAGAAGTGGACATCAACAGAGTCAGGCTGGATCAGCCGGTTAAGCTAACCTTTGATGCCATCCTAAACAAAGAATATAACGGTAAAGTGGTTGAAGTTTCCCGCGTTGGAACGGTCTCGGCCGGTTCGGTTAATTTCACTGTCACGGTCGAACTCCTCGATGCAGACGATTCCATTCGCCCCGGCATGACTGCTGCAGCCAATATCATCGTTGAACAGATCCAGGATGCCCTGCTGGTGCCCAACCGGGCTGTCCGCCTCCGCGATGGCCAACGGGTGGTTTATGTTCTGAAGAACAGCACACCGACCCCGGTCAATATCACCATTGGTGCCAACTCCGATCAATACAGCGAGATCCTGGAAGGAGATATCAAGGAAGGGGATACCCTGGTGCTCAATCCGCCCACTGAATTCGGCACCAATGGGCGTCCGCCGTTCTAACCCGAGGCCTCCATGTCTGATCATGTCATCCAAACCAAGAACCTGGTGAAAACCTATAAGATGGGCATTGTTGAAGTGCATGCCCTGGCCGGGGTCAGTTTTGATATTGACCGGGGAGAGGTGGTTGCCATCATGGGACCTTCCGGCTCTGGAAAATCAACCCTGATGAACATCCTTGGCTGCCTGGATTTACCCACCTCCGGAGAATATATCCTGGATGGCGAACCGGTAAATAAGCTGAGTGGTGACCAACTTGCCAGTATACGCAATCGCAAGGTTGGCTTTGTCTTTCAGAGTTTCAATCTGCTTTCCCGCCAGACAGCCCTGGCCAACGTGGAATT
>CAYOOA010000118.1:1855-5188 GCA_964405455.1 uncultured Anaerolineaceae bacterium
TCTTTCAGAGTTTCAATCTGCTTTCCCGCCAGACAGCCCTGGCCAACGTGGAATTACCGCTGCGGTATGCCGGGGTGACCAGGGGACGATCCGATCGGGCCAAATCCGCCCTGGTCGCGGTTGGACTCAGCGACCGCATCAACCACCGCCCAACTGAACTTTCCGGCGGGCAGCAACAGCGGGTTGCGATCGCCCGGGCCCTCGTTAATGATCCAGCCATTCTCATGGCCGATGAGCCTACAGGAAATCTGGATTCAAAATCCGGCAAGGAAATCATGGAACTAATCCTGCAATTAAACAAGGAGCGCGGCACAACCATCTTGATTGTCACCCATGACCCCAACGTGGCCGCTCAAACAAACCGCATCATCCGTTTAAGTGATGGTTTGCTGGTGGAGGGCTAAATGAACGTTTTTCAAGCCATCGTTGAAGCCATGGAAAGCCTGAGTGCCAACAAGCTGCGTTCCTCCTTGACCATCCTGGGGATCGTAATTGGCGTGGCTGCGGTGATTGCCATGCTTTCTGTCGGCCAGGGTGCTCAGAATACCATCACCGGTTCCATATCCGGAATTGGATCCAATCTGATCTTTGTTTTCTCCGGCAATAACAACGCTGATGTCCGCAATCCCAAGCCACTCACCCTGGCAGATGCCGAGGCTATGCAGGACCAATTCCTGGCCCCGTCTGTTTTAGCTGTTGCCCCCATTCTTTCTGGAAATGTTGAGGCAACCTATGGCGGTAAGAGCGCCAAGACTTCTGCCACCGGCATAACGCCGGATTATTTATCCGTGCGGAATTTTTCATTACTTGAAGGCGAGCCCATCACCCAGGATCACCTGCTCGGGCAGGCGTCGGTTGCCCTGATTGGGGTGGATGTAGCCGATAAACTCTTCGAACGCCGGGATGGGATCACCGGTGAAACCATTCGCATCGAAGGTCAGCCCTTCCGGGTGATTGGCGTGCTGGCACCCAAGGGCGGTAGCTCTTTTCAATCAGAAGATGATGTCATCCTGGTGCCGTTCACAACCGCCCAAGCCCGCCTGATCCACCGCACCCGTGAACGGGTGGATTCAATCCTGGTCCAGGCAGTCTCTGCTGATGCCGTTTCCCAGGCCAGCCAGGAAATCGCTGAAATCCTGCGCACCCGCCACCGCACCGCTGTGGGTCTGGATGACTTCACGCTGTTCACCCAGCAGGATTTCGTCTCCACCGCCAAGACAATTACCGGTGTCCTGACCATCTTCCTGGGCGGCATCGCAGCCATTTCCCTGCTGGTCGGCGGGATTGGTATCATGAACATCATGCTGGTTTCGGTGACCGAACGCACCCGTGAAATTGGGCTGCGTAAAGCCATCGGCGCCCGTCGGCGGGATATTTTGATCCAGTTTTTAACCGAGTCCTCACTCCTCAGTTTGCTGGGCGGGTTGATCGGTATTGGCTTGGGCTGGTTGATCGGTTTCATTGTTGGCAAAATCGCAGCCGCTTCGGGTACGCCATTTACCCCGGTGATTGGCATGGACTCGATCCTCCTGGCAACCATCTTCTCCACGGCTGTGGGCCTGTTTTTTGGAATTTACCCGGCAAATCGGGCAGCCAGCCTGGAGCCTGTGGAAGCTTTGCGTTATGAATAGACTCTATAACGCGGGTGGAAACGATCCAGCTTCGGCGTGAGGTATAATTCAGAACATGGCAAAAGAAATCCGATATCCCCGGCGGCGCTTTATCCGCAAATTACTGAAGGCTGGTATTGCCCTGGCATTCAAAGTCACGGCTGATTTTGAAATTGAAGGCAGGGAGAATATTCCAACCGGCGGACCGCTCCTCGTTGTTGGAAACCACTTCCATTTTCTGGACCCTCTCGCGTTGATCCACTCCACTCCCTGGCCGCTGGAGTTTGTTGGCGGGGCCCAAACCCCCAATGCCCCTGGCGCGGTCGGTTGGATTTCCAAGTTATTCGGGGTCATCCCGACCTATCGCGGCACCGGTTCCCGGGAAACATTGCAGTCCTCGGAATCGATCCTACGTCAAAAGGGCGTACTGGCCATATTCCCCGAAGGGGGAAGCTGGGCTTCAGTTCTCCGTCCTGCCCGCCCAGGGACAGCATTTCTGGCTTACCGAACCCAGGCGCAGATATTACCGGTTGGCATTGACGGCCTGGTGGGATTCTTCCAGAAATGGCGCCCCGGCAAACCGGTCAAAGTCCACCTTAAGTTTGGCAAGGTTTTTGGCCCTTTCAACCAATTTGAAGGCAGCCGACCCAACCGGGCAGAGCTGGACGAACTGGGCCATGTGATCATGCGCCACATCAGTTATTTGATCCCTGCCGAACGGCGCGGTTTCTATTCAGAGGATCCGGCCATTCGGGAAGCTGCCCGGGGAACAGAGATTTACCCCTGGGCAACCCAGGCAGAAGCCTGATCCAAACGAGAACTGCCGTAAACCGGCAGTTCTTGTTTTTTTACATCCGAATGGTTATCGCGGGGTTAAACCTTATGATACAATCGCAAATAATTGTTTCACCCCATTCCCTTTTATGGAGTAAAGAATAATGGAACAGAGCCTCACCGCTCCAAAAGTTGCCCGCCGTACGCGTTGGTCCTGGTACTTCTATGATTTTGGAAATTCTGCCTATGCTGCTGTTGTTTTACTGGCCGTCTACTCTTCCTATTTCAAGAACGCAGTTGTAGGCGGGGCTGAAGGCACTCGTTTATGGGGTATTTCGATCGGCATTGCGGCCATCATTGTTGCCGTCATTTCACCTGTTCTCGGCAGTATTGCGGATTTTTCAAAATCCAAGAAACGCTTCCTTTTCATTTTTACAACCATTTCCGTTGTCTTCACCGCCATGCTTTTCTTCGTTCAGAAAGGCGATGTGCTCGCAGGGATGGTTTATTTCATCCTGGCTGAAATTGGCTACCGCGGTGCCCAGGTGTTCTACGACGCCCTTTTGGTGGATGTCTCATCCCCTGAGACCATCGGTTCGGTTTCCGGAAAGGGCTGGGCCATCGGCTCCGCCGGCGGTGTTGTTGCTCTGCTGATTGTCCTGATCCCCATCCAGTTGATCGGCGGCACGGAAATCGTACGCATCTCCTTCCTCATTACCGCGGTCTTTTACGCCCTGTCCTCCATCCCAACCTTCCTCTGGGTCCGCCAGATTTCAGAACCGGAAAAACTACCAGCAGGCGAATCCACGATCACCCACGCCTTTAGGAACCTGGCCAGTACCTTTCGGGATGTGCGCCATTACAAGGAATTCATCAAATTCATGGCGGCCTTCCTGATTTATAACGACGGCGTGATGATGACCCTCGATTATGCTGCGATTATTGGCTC
>CAYOOA010000119.1:0-5187 GCA_964405455.1 uncultured Anaerolineaceae bacterium
TGGTAAAGGAGCGGGTGACGGGCCCATCCCACTCAATACGCTCTATACCGAATCCAAAGAGGTTTTTGCCGACCCCCTGCACAAGCTCGCCTCAGCCCCAAGGGTGATGACCAGCGGCGTGAACCGTGACACCCTCATGACGCTCGGCTGGCTGGACCTCGGCCAGGGGCCGCTCGTCTTGCATGTACCTGCCATGAACGACCGCTACTACAGCGTGCAGTTCACGGATCCATCGAAAAACACCAATTTTGCCTATGTCGGCAAACGAGCCACGGGCACCCAGGCGGGCGACTACCTCATCACCGGGCCAGGCTGGAATGGGCAGATCCCGAACGGCATGAAGCAGGTAGTCTCGCCTACCAATTCGGTGCTCGTGGTCGGCCGCACCCTTGTGTACAATGAAAGCGATGTGGCGGCTGCCTATGAGCTGGCCACACAGATTCGGCTCACGCCGCTGAGCTCCTGGCACCCTGGCCCGTAGCAGTTGAATACAACTCGATACCGGCTCCATTTGCCGGTCGGACTTTGCTTCAGCACCAGGGATTAAGCATCCACTTTGCCCGTTTTCAAAATATCCTCCTGGAGGGCGTTCACCTTATTCCTTCCAAAAATTGGGTAATTGTTTTCTCCAACCACCGGGACACTATCTGTAAAAAGGAACAGGAGTTGTGCATGAAACACGAGATCCACATCGCCCAACCGGAGTACCTGATTGAAGATTGGCCGGGCAAGTATGAGGTCTTCTCCTGGCTGGAATACGTTGTCACAGTCCCCAACCCGATCTTCCTCATCACAACGCGCAAATCCAACGGCGCGCCCAACGCCAACCTGAGTTCGTGGGGGTTTTTCATCGGGGAGAAAGGGAATTATTCCTCCCTGATCGCCATCCTGGATCATTCACACACTTATGACAATATCCTTCGCGAAGGGGAATGGTGTATCGGTTTCCCGTCCTTTGAGCATTACCCCCAGTGTTTCGAGACGATTCACTGTAATGCGCCCGACAATGACGAAATCACAACGGCGGGTTTGACCGTCGAGCCGGCGCAGGTGGTGCTGGCGCCGCGCATTGCTGAATGCTCTATCACCGTGGAATGCCGCCTGGAGTGGCACCGCCCATTGTATGAAAAAAGTCCCTGGCACCTCTTTGTAGGAAAGGTGGTCCACCTGGCCATGGAAGAAGAAGTGATGGTATCAGATCCGGTTGAGCGGATGCGTGCGATGGATTTGATGTACAATGTGCGCAGTACAGTTAACCCAATGACGGGCCAGCAATACGGCCCCAATACTCTGGGCTTGCTAGACAGGGTTGAAAAGATCTTCCCCGAATAAGCCCTTTACAAGTAGAACAGAAAGGCAAGGTTGGAAATGCAAGGAACGAAAAATTTGAATGAAGAACAACGTGCAGAAATTCTTGGCACATTGAAAACCCGTTTTGAGAAAAACATGAACCGCCACCCGGGTTTGGAATGGGTGAAAGTGCAAACCAGGCTGGAAGCTCATCCTGACAAGCTGTGGTCACTCCATGGAATGGAGCGCACCGGTGGTGAGCCGGATGTGGTCGGTATGGATGCCAAAACCGGCGAGTTCATTTTTTATGATTGCTCAGCGGAAAGCCCGGCCGGCCGCAGGAATGTTTGTTATGACCATGACGCGTGGGCAGGCAGGAAGGAGCATCGGCCGGAGACGAACGCCCAGGATATGGCCGCCGCGCTGGGAATTGAGATTTTGACGGAAAATCAATACCGGGAATTGCAGAAACTGGGCAAATTCGACCTGAAGACTTCGAACTGGATCGCCACGCCGCCTGAAATCAGGAAACTCGGTGGGGCCCTGTTTGTGGACCGGCGTTACGACCACGTCTTTGTGTATCACAATGGTGCGGATTCGTATTACGGCAGCCGGGGGTTCCGCGGCTCGCTGAGAGTTTAAGTTTCGGCCCGGAGCCTCCTGGTACCCTTAAAGGGCTCCGGAAAAGCCGTTGACCTGCAACCTGGAATTCTGGATTGGCCGAGGTGAATGCTTGAATAACCGTGTCCTGGCCTGGGAGGGCTGCAGGAATGTCCGCGACCTGGGCGGGCTGCGTACTGCTGATGGGCGTACCACCCGCCGGGGCGCACTTGTCCGCTCAGACACCCCGGCCAGGTTGAGCCCGGCAGGCTGGTCGGCGCTGTATGCCTACGGCATCCGCACGATCATCACCCTGCGCACTCACGGCATGCTGGAGGATGAACTCAACTTCGCCTCGCCCTATCCGGATCTTGTGACTGTCCAGGCTCCGATCGAAGATGTGACGGATATGGAGTTCGTCCGGGAGTGGGCTTCCACCGACCTGTGGAGCACGCCGTTGTATTATCCGGATGCCCTCCGGCGCTGGCCGGAGCGGCATGCCGCGGCCGTTTCAGCCGTGGCACAGGCTCAACCCGGCGGAGTGCTTTTCCATTGCGTTCGCGGGCATGACCGCACCGGCATCCTCACCCTGCTGCTGCTCTCCCTGGCCGGCGTCCTGCCGGAAGAGGTGATTGCTGATTATGAGCTAAGCATCGACCTGGAACGGGATGAACTGCTGGCGCGCCGGAAAACCTCGGCCCGGGAGGTTCTGCTCGGGGTGTTGGACGGATTGGATGCGGCGCATTATCTGGAGCAGGGTGGGGCAACCACGGCCGATCTGGCCGCCGTCCGACGGAGGCTGGTGGAGTAGGGATCTTGACCCATAGTGTTGTCTGCCCCTTCAATCGCAAGGAGGTCGATCCGAATGGAAAAGAACGCTTTGATTTTCACCATTTCTGGAGAGAATTATCGAAAAGTAATCCAATACCGCCAGGCGACTGATCACCACATTATCCAGTCCCAGATTAAGAACAAAGGTCATGCGTTGATCACCAATCTGTATGGCGTACATGCTTTTACGACCATCAACGAGGTACCGGAAGTGGGGGCTGCTGTGCCATGGTACGGAACATTGGGGGGCGGTTATCGATATACTTTTACCCTCCGAACAGAAGGCGGCCAATTGGCATTGGATAATATAGCCAGCGAGAACGCTCTGATTTGCCCTGAGATACTGCCGTCATTGGAATTGACCCTGGCGGCAGGTTTCTTCAAGCAGGATACCCTTGAGAAGCCGGAACCGACCAACCTCTTTGCTATCTTTAACCATTGGAACTTGGTAGATGAACATGCAGCGCAGGAGGAAATGATCTTCAGGATCACGCCGGATATTTATCCTCGGTTGATAAATTGGACCCATTGGGGCAAAGATATAAACGGCTACAAGTTCCTGTTCACCCCCCTCTCCGTCGGGGTCGAGGTGATTGTTCATCAAGAGGCAAACGGCGAAGAAATCAATCTGACTGCCGATGAAAATTGGTAGGTAGATAATCAGATTCTTTTTGATATAGAAATCAACTCATTAACATTCGGTTGCGTCACGGAGAACAAAGATGCCACTCAACCCGGAAGATTTAGGCTTTCAAGAGCCACATGTCGTCATTGGAAAGACCTCTATTGCAGATATTTTCCCAATTGGACACCGCTGCGGTATCTACCTGTTGGAGTTTTCAAACGGAGAATTCTATTGCGGTCAGGCCAAAGATGTAACCCGTCGCTACGTCCAGCACTGCAAAACACATCGGGACATTTCAGCCATCCGTTTTTTTGAAGTCGATCAACATGATTTGAACGAAATTGAAGAGCATTGCATCCACAGTCTTGAATCAGAAGGTTATCTGCTTAGAAATATAATTTTCGTTAGTGTCGTGAATGGAAAAACTAATTTTAACCAAATCATGTCTTTGCAGAACCAACGTATTTGGCTGATAGACCGTGATTATGTTGACTTGGACGGTGAACGGTATCAGGATGAGAATCTTCGCCGAAGATACCATAATCGGTATTTGCGCTTGATGGAGCAACCGAAAATCAATTTTGTTCTTTCAATATTAAGGACATATGCACAAAATTTCATTCCGGCAGTACGGAGAGCTGAGTATCATTTCTGGGCCTGTTCTTGCCTACCCTACTTCCAAATAAAGGATTTTAAAACATACTCACGGTTTAATATAAATCAACAAGAAGTCTTCTCTGTCTTTTATGATGTTGGCAAGAAACAACTTCAATTCGCCTTTCAGATGGCCAAGAGTATCGTGGAAGAAGGGGGAATGTGGGAACAAGTAAAGAGAAAGCATCAGATCCATCACCTTCATAAAATTAATTTTCAATACCAACCGGGAGGACAGGATCAATTAAGGTTTGAGATCGAGGGGGAAGATGATATTGAAAAATTTCTTGAAGACCCAACCATTCGCAAATCCATTCGGACTTTCAACTTGCGCCTGATGCGTAAAGGCCCTTGCCTGAATAAAATGAACCATTGCCTGGACCTGGCGGATCACCTGGTGGATTAATTCTTTGATTGTCCGAAATTCTGTTGTCTACAGCCGTATAATGTATTAGCAAATCCATACTTCCCCAAAGGAGGTCCCCTCATGGCCCAAATTGACATCCTCGTCCAGGATTTCCTGGCCCAGAAGCGCATCGCCGTGGTTGGTGTTTCCGATCGGCGCGATACCGGCTGCAACCTGGCTTACCGCAAGTTCAAGGAGAACGGGTACACAGTCTATGCCGTCAACCCGCGCATCACCATCTTTGAGGGCGACCCCTGCTACCCGGATCTCAAGTCCACCCCGGAACCTGCGCAGGCCGTCTTTATCCTGGCCCGGCCGGAAGTAACCGGGCAGGTAGTTCAACAGTGCGTGGAACTGGGGATTAAGCGGGTGTGGATGCACTGCCTGCTGGGCACCAAGCCCGGTCTGGGCGCCGGCATGACCAGCGTCTCCGCGGAGGCGGTTCAATTGTGCCGGGAAAACGGCATTTCCGTCATCCCCGGTTCGTGTCCCAACCAGTTTCTCAAAGCAGATTTTGGACACGGCATGATGCGGGTGATGTTCCGCACCTTTGGCTTGCTCAAGATCGAGGAGTAAGCCCGCCTTCTTCCACGGATGAAGATGGGATTAAAAGGAAAATCCGTATTCCCCCTCCCCGTTGTGAAACAAAAACCGGCGCTGGATCCAGCGCCGGTTTTTCTATACTTTGTCTATCTCTACTGGATGACGAAGCCGGTCATGGTCAGCGACCCGGCCACCGGCACATCATTGAAATAAGTGATGGATTCTTTCTCCCCCTGCA
>CAYOOA010000120.1:0-1979 GCA_964405455.1 uncultured Anaerolineaceae bacterium
TGGGGCAAACAGGCTGAAACCGTCAACCAGTATTTGAGCAAGGGAAAAATGGTCCTGGTGGAGGGCCGCCTGCAGGCCGACCCCAAGACCGGCGGACCGCGCGTCTTCCAGCGCCAGGACGGCACTACTGGCACCTCCTTTGAAATCAACGCCAGTACGGTTCGCTTCCTCTCCCCGCGCAGTGAAGGCGGCGGAGGTGGTGGCGGCGATGCCGAATCCTTTGCCGAAGCTCCCTCCGGGAGCGATGAGATTCCCTTCTAATGAGTGAGAAAAACACCCCCGCCGGCGGCCAACCGCCGGCGGGTATGCCTCCCATTCAAATTCCGCCGGACCTGCAGCCGGTTTATGCCAACCTTGTGCGCATCAGTCACACCCCGGCCGAGATCGTCCTCGATTTCTCACGCATCCTGCCCGGCCAGGTGCTGATGTCCGTGCTGGCACGCATCGTCATGTCGCCGGTGGCGGCCAAGCTCTTCTACCGCGCCCTGGGCGAAAACCTGGCACACTACGAAGCGGCCTTCGGGACGATCCCCGTTCCCGGCGATACATCGCTGGCGGATAACCTCTTCCGCGGCATCCATCCCCCGGAGCCGCCCAAGGAATAAAGCGCATGTCCAAGCTGAATGAAATCTCCGAACACCTCCTGGCCAGTCTGGAGGTGCGTAATCAGGCGCGCGATGCCGCCCTTTCCCAGGCTCGCCTGCTCACCCGCCATGCAGCCCACGCCATCCGCGCCATCCACCGCCTGGAGCCCGAGGCCGCCAATGCCCTGCTGGCCGAAGCTCGCGCCATCGTCGAAGGACTCAAGCGCGACCTGGCACCCTACCCCGAACTATTTTTCTCCGGCTACGTGCAGGATGCAGTCAAGGAATTTGCCGAGGCCAGTATCACCTGCGCCCTGGTGATGAACGGCACCCTGCCCGCCCCGGAAGACCTGGGGGTGGAGGCGGCCGCCTACCTGAACGGCCTGGCCGAGACCATCGGCGAGTTGCGCCGGCGCTGCATGGATGTGCTGCGCCAGGGCTATTCCCCCGAGGCCGAGCGCCTGCTGGAGTGGATGGATGAAATCTACCTGCTGCTGGTCTCGGTGGATTACCCCGATGCCATCACCAACGGCCTGCGCCGCCAGACCGATGTGGCCCGCAGCCTGGTGGAACGCACCCGCTCCGACCTGACCCTCAGCCTGCGCGATGAGCAGGTTATCCAGGCCCTCAACCGGATGCACGACCGCCTGGATACCGGCGAGGAACCGCTTGCGCACGATCCGGGCCTCTGAAATCGGAACCTACCTGTACTGCCGCCGCGCCTGGTGGTACCAGTTGCAGGGAGTTGAATCCCGCAACCAGGGAGAACTGGCCGGCGGTACGGTTTTCCACCACCGCCACGGCCGGCAGGTGCTCATCTCCGGCCTGCTGCGCGGGGCAGCGGTGCTTTTATTGCTGGCCGGGCTGGTCCTGGCCGGGGTGGCGGTGACGCTTTGGCTGCTGGGTGGCTGATCCTGCTGGCGTTGGGCCTGCTGGCCGTGGGGGCGCTGTTTCTGTGGTTTGCTTCCCGCCAGCGCAAGGATGCCGGCCTGCCCACCGGGCGGGTGATCTATTCCGACACCGGCCAGTGGAACCGGTTGGAAAAGCCGCTCTACGACGGTGAGTGGAACCTGACCGGCCGACCCGATTACCTGGTGGAGCAAAACGGCACCATCATCCCGGTGGAGGTCAAGTCCACCACCCCACCGCCGGAACCGTACGACAGTCACATCCTGCAGCTGGCGGCCTACTGCCGCCTGGTGGAGCGCGCCCTGCACCATCGCCCGGCCTACGGGCTGCTGCATTATAAGGGCCGCACCTTCGCCGTCGATTACACCCCCCAATTGGAAAGCCAACTGCACAGCATCATCGAAGAAATGCGCCAGTTGGAAAAAGCCAAATCCGTGGACCGCTCACACGAGGTCAGCGCCCGCTGCATCCGTTGCGGCTACCGCT
>CAYOOA010000120.1:2079-4805 GCA_964405455.1 uncultured Anaerolineaceae bacterium
CTGTACGGACCCATCCCCCACATCGCCCGGCTGGAGATCTTCGGCAACCTCCTGCTGACGGTCCCGTTTGGCCTGCTGCTGCCGCTGGCAACCCGCTCCAAAATCGGCCGCCTGCCCTGGCTGGCCCTGTTGGGCGGGCTGGGCTTTGAGACGGCCCAATTCATCCTCTGCCTGGTCTATGGGGGCAACTACCGCAGCGTGGATATCAACGACGTGATCCTCAACACCGCCGGGGCGTTGATTGGTTACGGATTATTCAGGCTGTTCAAGTTGATCTTCAAAAAAGCTATTCACACCCCTGAATAAGGGGGGACACCGTGACGCTTATTCCACCATCTTTTCGATCTTGAAGATCACCGGGCGGGTGCCGTCGGTGCAGCAGGCAATGATGATACGCGGATTTTCGTACCACATGCCAAAATTACCATCCGCGGCAAAGCCCACCAGCGATTTGTAGATATCATCCCAGGCCCAGGGGCAAAAACCGGCTGGCATGCTGCCGAACACATCCGTTACAAACTCCTGGCCCTCGCGGAATACCTCGCACGGCCCGAGGGTTTGCCGGCGTTCGTGCTGGACATATTCCTCGACAATCTCCTGGTTGAAGGTTCGTTGCAGAACGGTGATTTTACACTTGATCATGGTTCACCTTGATTCGTTTTCAGACACCAGGCTGGATCAATACTCCAGCACCCGCGGCAAATCCCGGGCGGCGGCAATGGTGAAGAGGATCTCCTTGGGCAGCGGGGCAATGCCGTCAAAACCGGTGCGCTCCACCCACTCCAGCAGGTACTGGCGCAGGGCTTCCGGCTGCCAATCGCCAAATTTATCCAGCGTATCCAGACCGGCGTCGTAATACAGGCGGGCGCGTACCCCCTTGACGCCCTCCATCCGGGCCAGGTCGGAAAGCTGGACCAGCTCCAAAATAACACCTGCAGGGAGGCCAGTCTGCTGCTCCAGCAAACAGCGCTGGGCCGGAGTTGCACCTTTGGCCAGCATTTGATCGGTGGTGGAGATTCCAATCGCCGCCAGGCGGGCAATAGTTTCCACTTCCACCCCCAGGAACTCGCCCAGTTTGAAGCCGTGGCGCTCGCGGGCGGTTTCCTGCTCGCGCAGGCGGTGGGCCAATTCCATCAACTCCACCTGGCCGGTGAAACGGAAATACAGCGCCAGGCCGCGCATGCGGATCTTGCGACCGCGGGCATCCAGGCTGTCCGCGTATTGCTGCAGGATTGGCGGGCTGGCACTTTCCAGGCCAGCCTGCTCATTAGCAGAGAGGTATTCCTCGAAGAGCCGCACCTGCCGGGCTAACTCCTCCACGACGTGGACCTGCTTGCCCATCTTCTTCAGGTAGTGGCGGAAATTCAGCTCATCCATCCTACGTCCCCTCGACCGCCTTGAACATCACCCGTCCGCCGATGGCGCTGATCAACAACCCGCTGAGGCCAATCATCAGCGGGATGGCAATCGTGTTGGGCAGCAGCGAGCCGCTGGAGCGGAAAAAGAAGCTGAAGAGCAGGTAATCCAGCAGGAAACCGAGCGCCATGGCCACCGCCCAGCCAACGGCCACCACCGCCACCTTGAGATCCGCCAGGACGCCGCTCCAGCGCAGGCACAGGCCGGTGATTAATCCGCCCAACGCGCCGGTAAAAAAGCCCAGCAGCGGGTTGGAAAAATAATACGATCCCACCATATTGTTGAGCGGCCCATTCACGTCGATTGGCAGAATGGTTCCCAATTGTTGCACACCCCCGACCAGCAGTTGAATCATCTGCCCGCTGAAGTAGTAAGCCCCCGCCCAACCGGCGGCTGCCAGCAGCATGGGCAGGAATTTCAATCGACAAAAGCGCATCGCCACCAGGCCGATGATCAACCCCCACAGCAGCCCGCTGACCAGGCGCGTATTGAGGGAGGCCAATCCGCCGCGCGAAGTCAGCCAGTAAAACCCGATTTCAACCGCCACCCACCAGAAAACCAACCACCCGGTAGCCTTTGCGACACTCGTCTTCATCGCCCATTCCCTCCATATCCTCAATCTCTATCCATCCCCTTTTTAAGTGTACGATATTCCCTGCCAAAAGTCTACATCACCCACCCGGCTGCCATTCGTAACCAATCGCATCCAGGAAGGCGTGGGCGATGACGGCATGCCCAGCCAGGTTCGGGTGGACGCGATCCTGCGCCAATGACATGGGGTGGTTATCGCACAGAACGGAATCAAATGCCGCCTGGATATCGACAAATACGGCGTGTTGTCGGTTGGCGATCTCCCGCACCGCCTGGCCGTAGCGGTCCATCATGGCCCGCATTGGTTCAGCCCGATTCGGCTCGATCAGGTAAGGCGAAAGCAGCACCAGCCCTTTCAACTGCGGGTGGGTTTTTTGCACCAGTTCCTCCAGAACCGCTGTGTACCGCTCCAGCGGGACGTGCTTTTCCGGCTGCACGGGAGAGTCAAACTGGCGCCAGACGTCGTTGATGCCAATCATGACTGATAGCCAGTCCGGGCTTTGCGCCAGGACATCCTGCTCCCAGCGCCGCTCAAGGTCCAGGACAGTATTGCCGCTGGTGCCCATGTTCACCACGCGCAGACGTTGGGCCGGGTAGGTCGCCCGGATCAAGGCATCCACCAGGCTGACGTAGCCGCTGCCCAATCCATTGAACGAACCCTCGCCAACAGGGAATGTCCGACCGCAATCCGTAATCGAGTCGCCAATCATCAACAGCTT
>CAYOOA010000121.1:0-4795 GCA_964405455.1 uncultured Anaerolineaceae bacterium
GCCAGGGTGATCGTCCCCGGCAGGCGCCGGTTGGCCCGGTCAATCTTGGCTTGCAGGCCGGCAACCAGGTCCTGGTAACGGGTAACCACACCGCGGGCGGTATCCAGGCTGGTTCCAATCCGCCCAATATCCCCCGCGATCTGGTTAAACTTGCCCTCAAAGGTGGTCACATTCTGGCTGGCCGTCGTGAATGATTCCTCCATCGAAGCCAGCGAAGACGGCACCGGGTCCAGGCTCTTGGAAACCTCTTCAATCGCCGTGCTGAGCGGCGCCTCGACGGCCGGTTTCTGGATGCCCAGCAGTGGAATACTGGAGAGCAGCTGCATGGTGTTGTCGATGATCATGGCGCTGGTCTGGGCTGCATCCAGGGCCACCTGGGTCGCCAGGACGGTGCCCGGCAGATCCTGGGTGGTGATGCGGGTGACGGTATCGAGCAGCGGTAAAGCCTCCTGCATGGATTTGCCCGTGGTCTGGATGGTGTTGACCAGGGTATCCACCGCCGTGCGCGCCTGGGTGAGGGAATTATCGGCCACTTGCAACCCCTCTGCGGTGACCTGCAGGGTGGAATCGGTGGTGTTCAGCAAGCTCTGCAGGGCAGCTTGTACGTTGTCCTTGATGCTCCACACGCCCACCACACCGGCGATACTGGTGGCCAGCCCGAGCAAGGCCGTCCCGATCAGGACGATGCCGGTCAAACGAGTGAAGAATTTTCTCATCTCAACCTCCGTAATACGCCCCGGGGTTCCGGGTTGGTGATTCCGTTGATCAGGATAAGTATACTATGCTGCGGGTGAACAAAGATGGATGACCTGTCGGCCTGTTTCCTGTGACAGGCATATAGAATCTTCTTTGGAATGGTCATGGAATCGGGTACAATGGAAGGGGCTCGCGGTTGCCAACTGCGGGCGGAGATGTACATCAATCAAGCTACCCTTTCCAGTCCCGGCGGGGGAATATCACCTCTCCCACAATCCATCCACCCGGGCAGGAGGGGGCCACAGGAGATGAAAACCATGACCAAACCCTTCCCAACCAACCCGGCTGAGATCATCCACTGGCAGTGGGCGGACTACGAACCCATGGCCCAGGAGTTGGTCGAGCGCCCGGTAACCGTTTCCACCGTCAACCGCTGGCTGCAGGATTGGACCACCCTCGCCGAGTGGGTCCGCGAGCAGTACACCCGCCTGGCCGTCGCAATGAGCGTCAACACGGCAAATGAAGAAGCCCTGCGGCGCTTTGAAAATTACATGGATACCATTTTTCCCAATTCCATGGCCACCGACCAGAAGCTGAAGGAAAAATTGCTGGCCAGCGGCCTGGAGCCGGAAGGATTCGAGATCCCGCTGCGCAATCTGCGTGCCGAGGCAGACCTGTTCCGTACGGAAAACCTGCACCTGCTGGGCACCGAGGCCAAGTATGGCACCGAGTACGATAAACTGGCCGGCGCCCAGACCGTCACCTGGGAAGGTGCGGAACGCACCGTCAGCCAGATGCAGCAGGTCTTCCAGGATCCCGATCGGGCCAAACGCGAAAAGGCCTGGCGCCTGGTGGCAGAGCGCCAGCTGGCCGACCGGCCGGCCTTCAACGAATTGTGGGGGCGTTTCCTCACCCTGCGCCGCCAGGTGGCGGCCAACGCCGGCAAGCCGGATTACCGCGCCTACGCCTGGCAATCCCGCCTGCGCTTTGACTACACCCCCTCTGATTGCCGCCGCTTCCATGCCGCCATCGAAGAGGTGGTCGTCCCCGCTGCCGTGCGTATCTACGAGCACCGCCGCCAGGCCCTCGGCCTGGAGACGCTGCGCCCGTGGGACCTGGCCGTGGATACCACCGGCCTGCCCGCCCTGCATCCCTACCAGACCCTGGATGAGTTCAAGCAGAAGATTTCAGCCATCTTCCACCACGTGGACCCCGTGCTGGGCGGTTACTTCGACACCCTCAACCGCGAAGGTCTGCTGGATATCGAAAACCGTAAAAACAAGGCCCCCGGCGCCTTCTGCACCGACCTATCCGCCAGCAAGCGGCCCTTCGTGTTTGAAAATGCGGTCGGCCTGCACGGCGATGTGCAAACCCTGCTGCACGAGAGCGGCCACTCCTTCCACGCCTTTGAGACCTTCCAACTGCCCTACCTGCAGCAGCGCGATGTGCCGATGGAGTTCGCCGAGGTAGCCTCGATGGGCATGGAATTGCTCGCCTCGCCCTACCTGACCACCGATTTCGGCGGCTTCTACTCCGCCGCCGAGGCCGCCCGGGCGCGCATCGAGCACCTGGAGAAGAACATCACCTTCTGGCCCTACATGGCCGTGGTGGATGCCTTCCAGCACTGGGTCTACGAGAACCCGGATCTGGCCGCCGACCCGGCCAACTGCGATGCCTGCTGGGCTGACCAATGGCAGCGCTTCATGCTCGGCGTGGACTGGAGCGGGCTGGACGACGTGATGGTGACCGGCTGGCACCGCAAGCTGCACATCTTCCAGGTGCCCTTCTACTACGTGGAGTACGGGCTGGCCCAGTTGGGCGCCGTGCAAATCTGGCGCAACGCATTGAGCGACCAGGCCGGCGCGGTGCGCAGCTACCGCAAGGCGCTGGCCCTGGGCGGCACCGTCACCCTGCCGGAGTTGTACCGTACGGCCGGGGCGCGCCTGGCCTTTGATGCCGAAACGCTCGGCCAGGCCGTAACACTGATGGAGAACACCATCAACGACCTGCGCAAGAAAATTTAACGAACTCAATTTGGCAGGTGCAGTGCCCTTTGCCGGGCACTGCACCTGCTGTTATCCTTCCAAATCTTGACGATTCAAGCCAGGCGGTGGTATCATTGCTACTTGCCTGCCCTCGTAGCGCAATTGGATAGAGCGTTTGCTTGCGGAGCAAAAGGTTGCAGATTCGAGTTCTGCCGGGGGCACCAGGAAAACCATCCCATCGGGATGGTTTTTGATTTTAACGCGGGGTTTTCCGTGCCGTAATTTCCGGGGATGGGCTTGCACTCCCCCTTCCCCAAGATTTCAGAAATCTTCCGGATTTCTGAAATCTGGTTTTAAGCCTACCCCCGGTTGACTCCCCCCATTTCCGGGTGCTATACTGGTTTCAGCGATTTTTCTTTCATTCAAGGAGAACCCGATGAACCGCAAACCGCGTTTCCTGCTGCGGTTGGGAGCATCGATCCTGGTTCTGGCAGCCCTTGTTTTGACACCCCGCTCCACCCTGGCTGTTCCTCAACCCCCACAATCCCAAAATCCCAATCCCGTCCCCTGTTCCGCCGTGAACCCTGACCCGACCTGTTCCACCGGGCAGATCATCCCCGGACCGTTCGAGAAATCCATCAGCAATCCGCTGCTCGGCCCCGGCGCAGCCGGCAGTTGGAAGGAATACGGCACCATGAGCCCCTCGGTGCTGTGGATCAACCCCACCTACCTGATGTGGTATTCCGGTACAGATGCCAGCTTTGTCTCCGCCATCGGCTATGCCACCTCTGCCAACGGAGTGGTTTGGTCGGAATACGCCTCCAACCCGGTGCTAACGAAAGGTGCGCCAGGGTCGTGGGAGGCCGGCGGGGTGAGCTTTGCCAGTGTCATCCCGGATGGCGGGGGTTATAAGATGTGGTACACCGGTACCGGCGGCGGCCTGCGCCAGGTTGGTTATGCCACCTCGCCGGACGGCACCACCTGGACCAAGTACGTCGGCAATCCGGTGCTGGCCGTGGGCAGTGCCGGCGCCTGGGATGCCAACCGGGTGAGCAACCCCACGGTCGTCAAGGTCGGCGGCACGTACCACCTGTGGTACAGCAGCGGCCTGGGCTCAGCCGGTGGGATCGGACATGCCACCTCGCCGGACGGCACCACCTGGACCAAGGATGCCGCCAACCCGGTGCTGCCCGCTGGCAGCGGCAGTTGGGATGATGTCATCTTTGCGCCGGCCGTGATATACGAAGACTGTAAATTCCAGTTGTTTTACACCGGTTGTGATTCCACCCAGGCGATCTGCCAGATCGGCTTTGCCACCTCGCTGGACGGCACCGCCTGGACGAAACGCGACATGGTTCTGGCAGTTGGCGGCGCCGGCGCGTTTGACGCCAACCTGACCGGCTATCCAAGTGTGATGCTGGGCGTGCCGTATTACCGGCTGTGGTACACCGGCACCGGCGCGGATGAACTCTACCGCATCGGCCTGGCAACCGCCCTGCGCCTGGATAAATGGCTGTATCTGCCGGCTGTCTTGAAGTAAGGCAAAACGGGGTCGGGTACTCATCGGGCCGGGTCATTCATCCCACTGCTACCGGTAATATCCACCCGAATCAACAGATATCCGAAATCTTCAACATTTCGGATATCTGCGGCTTTTCCGCCCACTGCAATTGGTCTTTCCGTGCGCGGATTTTTCCGCGGTAAACCATTAATTCCGTGAAAAACGAGTAAAACCTCTCGGCGGGTCAATCCCCGGGAGGGTGCCGCGCGAAAACCACCCCGCAGCCCAATGTGTAAACACCGCTACCGGGAATACCCCGTCTGGCCGGGTTTCAGCAGCTTTTTCAGGCAGTGCCGGCATTGTCCAGGATCTGGTGAATGACATCCGCCAGCCAGCGGCGGTCATCATCATCCAGGGCGATGCCAAAGCCGTTCTTGTTGAGGATTTTTTCAGCCGTGATGACCGTGAGGCGCTGATCGAACTCGCCAAAATTACGATTGAAATTCTGGTTCTCGCCGGTTGCACGAAACCGGGCAACGGCTTCAGCCAGCCTGGGCAGATCCGCCGGGAGAACCAGGATGGCAGCGCGCGAGGGCTTGCCGCCGGGTTCCCG
>CAYOOA010000122.1:0-4698 GCA_964405455.1 uncultured Anaerolineaceae bacterium
TCCTGCCGTTGGTACGGGTGGGGGGAGGTATGCTGGCGCAGAAAGGCGAAAGCGGTCCGGTAGAGGCGCAAGCAGCAGAACATGCTTTCAAGGTATTAGGCGGACATCTCCGGAAATTACAGCCGGTTGAGCTGCCCGGTGTGGCAGACCACCGCTACCTGGTAATTGTGGATAAGAAAAGCGCAACACCACCACAATACCCGCGGCGGGTGGGAATCCCGGTCAAGAAGCCGTTGTAAAGCTGCGTATAGTCTTATTCTTTTACGGGGGGAATGGATATCTGGCCCTGGCAGACCTGCCAGATGGTGCAGGATTGGGTAAATTCCGGGGTGAAGAGATTGCGATCGGTGGTGGTAAGCAGGGTTTGCTCGCCTTCCAGTAAGTAATTTTGCAGGTCTGCCCGGCGTTGGAGGTCCAGCTCGGCCATGATCTCATCCAGCAACATCACCGGCCATTCACCGGTACGTTCCTTGATCCAGGCCAGTTCAGCCAGTTTGAGCGAGAGCAGGGTGGTGCGCACCTGGCCGCGCGAGCCGAAATCGCCCAGGTCCACTCCGTTGCCCAGGAAACGTAATTCATCACGATGCGGGCCGATGGCCGTCACTCCGCGGGCAATTTCCTCGCTGCGCATTGAGCGCAAAGCAGCCAGGAAACCTTGCTGGATCTGGACGTGAGTCAATCCGTTGCGTTGGACGGGGGTCACCATTTTCAGGGTGTACTGGCCTTCCATGTGGGGCAGGGGATCATAAGAAGGCTGATACACCAGGCGCAGGATCTCGGCGGAATGCGTCAGGCGGTGGTGGATGCGGGCGGCCAGCTTTTCCATCTCGTGAATGGAGCGGATACGGTGCAGGATCAGGAATGCGCCGCGTTCAGTGAGGAGTTCATCCCAGTAATCCAGCTGTCCTGGATCTCCGCCGCGTTCAGCGAGTTGCTTGAGCAAGGCATTGCGTTGGGTGACCACCTGGGCATATTCGGAAAGTGCCCGGGCATAGCCGGGTACGGCCTGGGATATGGCCAGATTCAGGTAGCGGCGGCGCTCCTCCGGAGCTCCATCGATGATATCCGTCATGCGCGGCAGGAAAATGACCGCGGAAAAGAAACCCACCACTTCGTGAGTGGGCTTGGAGACGCCGTCAAGAAGGATTTGCTTGCGCAGACGCGCACCGCCATTGCCGCCGTTTTCCTGGATCAGGCGCACTTCCAGGCGGTGATTCTGTCCGCCTTTTTCGAAATCTGCCACCAGGCGGGTGACAGCCTGTTTTTCGGCGGCGGCGGTGAAGTTGATCAACTGGCGGTCCGAGCCGGCCTGCAGCGAAGTGAAGGTGGCCAGGTAATAGACGGCTTCCAACAGGGTGGTTTTCCCCTGGGCATTATCGCCCAAAAGCACCAATAACCGCCTGGGTAAATCCAGTTCCAGGCGGGTGAAGGCGCGGAAATCTGACAGGGCGATTCGCTTGAGGTGCATCCTAATCCAGGACGGTGGATTCTTCTTCCGGGGTGGGCTTCCAGACGCGGGTGGCGCGATCGGTGAAAACCACACCGTCCAGGTGGTCTATTTCGTGCTGGAAAATGCGTGCCTTCCACCCGGCCAGCTTATATTTGACCGGTTTGCCAAAACGGTTCTGGCCCTTGACTGTGATTTCCACGTGCCGTTCAACCTCGCCAACCAGGCCGGGGACGGACAGGCAGCCCTCAATACCATTTACTTTCTCTTCGCTGGCCGCGACGATTTCCGGGTTGATGACTGCGTAGAGCTTCTTGGGGGCATCCTCGTCATCGTCCTCGCCGTATTCGACCACGATCAAGCGGATGGGCAGTCCAACCTGCGGGGCAGCCAGGCCCACGCCGGGGGCATCCCGCATGGTTTCGACCATGTTGTCGACCAGCTCCAGTAAGTCTTTATCAAAATTGGAGATCCGGTTGGCCTTGCGGCGCAGGACCGGTGCAGGAATTTTGACAATTTCGAGTTTCGCCATATTTCTATACCTCGGTTTCGTTTCTATCGGAACGCTATTGTACCCTTAATCTGGATCGTATGTCCACTATCAAACGCGGGATGGATGTCACTCATCGCTTTCTTCATCATCTTCGTAATATTCAATCTCGTCATCCACCGGTTCATATTCGTCATCGAGTGGTTGGGATGTAATCACATCCTGCTCGGTGACGCCCTCATTGAGAACGAAGAAATCGGCAATATCGTTCCACTGGCTCATCCGGTTGGACTGGCGTTCCTGGCGGGTCTTCTCCGCCAGGCGGTGGAAAATTTCGCGCTGTACCAGCGACGGGTTGTAGACATTATCGAAAGTGAATTCCTCTTCACCGACTCGGAGGTAGACTGTGCCAAAGTTCAAGATTAAGCCGATGAAACCGATTCGCTCAAATTCCACGGATAAAATGTTCTTGATCATAGCAGTCCGGCGCTGCTCGGTGCCGAGAGGTTTTTTATAGATATCAATGATCTGCTCATCGGTGATGATGTAAAGGTCATTCGCCCAGTCGGCATATTGATACAACCACCACAATCCAACCACCAGGATGAAGAATATAAGCACGCCGAGTGCTGTTCCCAGGGGGATGGCTGTTAAGAGCCCGGCCAGGCGCAGTACCAGGCTGACAACCAGCAAGAGCAGCACGATCGTGGGGGCCAGGAGTTTCTTGATCAGGATGAACCAGTGGGTACGGTAAATCAGCGCCCCGTTATGCTCAATATGCATGCGCAGGAAGAAGTTCAGCCAGTTGGGGATGGTGCCGCTCTTCACCTGGGCGGGAGGAGCCGACGGGCGGGGCCGCCTGGAGGCGGGCTGGCGCAGGGCTTCCCGGCGTTGTTCAAGGAGCATGCGTTTACGCTCCTGTTCAGCCTGGGAGAACTGCATTTTGACCCGGGCCACCTGGTCTTCAATCAGGGCGATCACCTCGCGCGGGTGATCCACATTGGGCAGGACCATGGAGAAGGAATAAGTCCGTACGATAACATCTCCAAAATCCAATTGTCGACCCCAGAACCCGGTGGTGGTTTGTTCGGAAAGGACGGCGTCCAGCGGCACTTCCTGGCGGCTTTCATAGATCAGGATGACTCGTTCCTGGAACAGGACACGTTGATTGGTGATGATGGAATAATCGTTGGACCAATCCACGTAATTCCAAATGATCAAGCCAGCGAAAAACAGGATATCCACCCCCAGCAAGATCCCAAACAGGGTGCTCGCACTAGGGATTTGCAGGAGCAGGAAGAGAAACAGCGGGACGGTCAGGATAGCCAGCAGGATGGGAATGATCAACCGCAGCCAGAGAAAAAAAGCAGAGCGCCGGGCGATATAAAATACGGCCTCGCCGGGGTTACGCCAGGATTGATTTACGGTGGAGGTAAGGTGGTAACTTTCGTGCAGGATGTGGATGCCCAGGCGCAAGACCGGGAAACTTTGCATGAATTCCTGCAACTGCGTGCTTTCAAATTCAAGCAGGATGCAATTTTCAGCCGCCTTTGCGGAAAAAAGGCGGCGGGCCCCGCTACGCACGGCTTCCAGGCCGAAATGATCGCCCACATCCAGGGTGGCCATTTCTTCCAGGTCATCACCCTTGCCGCGGGTAAGATTGACTTTGCCGCTGAAGACCATGTAAATGGAATAGCCTTCTTCTCCCTCGTCGCAAATTGTTTCCCCCTGGTGGTATTCAACAGGCTGGATTTTCTCAACCACCTGGTCCAACTCGGCCGGGGCAAGCCGGCGGAAGGGGTAGATGGCCTGCAATAATTCCACGATTTGATCGCGTTCGACGGGCATAAAGATAGTATATACCAGAAAAGCAGCGAAGATTGCAGTGGATGCGCTGCAATCTTCGCTGTGATAAGATGGAGATTTGTGTCCGGCTTAGGGCACGTCGATCTGGCCGATGACCTGACCGTTCACCTCCACCGGATAGGAACCAGTGGTGAAAGTGCCCAGGGTGAGTGTGCCGGTGAAGGCTTGCAATACCTGGGTGCACATCTGGTTCGGGTCCGCCACCGAATATAGTTCAACGACAACCTTATGGTTGGCATCCGGTGCAGCAGCGACCCCGCGGACCTGGTTGCAGGGGGTGGGGAGCGAGCCGCTCACCTGCAGAACATATTGGCCGGGCGTGGATTCCTGGGCGACGATATTGAGCGTATCCAGGAAAACTTCGCCGCGGGTCAGGTTTTCATCACCAGCCTGGGGGCCGGCGATCACGATCGCCTGGGCTGCACCGCCAGCCGGGTAGGCCGACGAGGAAACAGCGGTTGCAGCGGCCGGGGCAGCCGGGTAAGGTTCAGCGGCCGGCGTTGGAGCAGCGTTGCAGGCTGCCAAGAGGAGGGCACACACTACGAGTAGGACGGTAACCTGTTTCAATATCGTTTTCTCCAGTGAATAATTTTGTTACACCTATTGCTCAGCGCCTTCTTCGACCGGGTCTGCATGGTCGGTTTTCGTGAAGACGACAGACTCGTTTTGAACATCCACCAGCACCGTATCGCCGCGGGAATATTCACCCGAAAGCAGGCTGACGGAAAGCGGGCTTTCCACGAATTTCTGCAGAGCGCGACGCAGCGGCCGGGCACCAAAAGCCGGGTCGTAGCCGACCTGGGCAAGCCATTCGCGGGCTGCCGGGGTGATTTCAACCTGCAGGCCGTGTTCTTCCAGGCGGGCGCGGATTTCCTGCATCTGCAGGTCAACAATT
>CAYOOA010000123.1:0-4695 GCA_964405455.1 uncultured Anaerolineaceae bacterium
CGTTCCGCAGAAAAATTACCTCTATATAGACCCACAATAATTAGGTCTGTCACAGTAGCGCCACCTTCAGATGATAAGAGGTTTACAGGGATTATTCAGAACCCTTCAGTCCCATTTTCACCGTTAAGTTATTTAATTGAAAATGGCTGGCAGGAAAAAATAAACAACGAATACGTGGCAGTTTTTGCAGGTGCAGGGCGGGCGGATCCTGCACAAGGAATTCTCATTGTAGAAACTGAGAATCCGCTTAGATTTAGGTTTTACAACACGCCACAAAAAAGCGGTGCTGTGAAAATTATTGATTTTAAGGGCTTTCAACTGGTTCTTCAAGCAGAGAATAAAGACATATTTTACTTTGACGTTCCCGGTCAACAATTTATCATAACACTTGGTGAAACTGTACCAACAGTTACACCTATGCCTTCTCAAGAAGAAACCAATGAACCATCCATTGGAACCCTTACTCCAACTATCCAGGCGTATCCGTAAGAAAAATGCTTTTTAAGTGAGAGGAAATGCAATTCCAAACATTCAGGTAAGGGAAAGACAGCCGGGAATAAACGTGTCCTCAGTAGACTTCCGTTCTTCCGGCTGCTTCCCCAAGGGGATGCTTCGCGATCGTCCTTACTAGGTCAAAAGCTCAGCGGTTGAGCGGCCGGACGGGGCGCCCCTCGATATATCCGCGGTAGCCCTGGGGCTCCAGCTGGAAGCGCGGCCCGTCCTCATCGGCCCACTGGAAGCCGTAGATTTCCGGGTTGTAGGTCTTCATCGTCTCCCACAGGCTGCCAATCGCCTGTTCAAAGTCGGCATCATCATACGGCTGGCCCTGGAAGATCATCATTTTGCAGGGCGGCAACTCAATGATTTCAAATCCCTCCGGGATGGGGCCGGCGTAATCCAGGGGCATTTCCACCCCCTGGGCGTAGAGCGAGGTGCCGGGCTTGCGCAGGTTTTCCGGCAGCCACATGCCGATCGGTTCGTACAGCGCCTGGCGGATGCCGGTCAGGACATCCCACACCTCGCAGCCCACTTCCTCGCAGTAGGCGTAGTAATCTTCGGCTTTGACGCCGCGCTTGAGGATCAGCTTGCGCGCCGGTCGTTCCACGACCTGGACAAAAATGGTGTTGGTTTTGAGCGAGTCAGACATTTGAAAATCTCCATGTTGCAAGGCGAGGGTTATTTCACGGATGTTGCCGGGATAGAACAGCTTGATGGGCGGCCTGTGTTGGGAATACCGCTGCGGGCTGAGGCCGAACTGCCTGGAGAACGCGCGGGTAAAGCCCTCGTGGGAATCGAAGACGAAATCGAAAGCCACATCCACAATTTTGACATCTTCATCCCGCAGCCGGACGGCGGCCCGGGACAGCCGCAAGGCCCGGATGTATTCAAAAGGGCTCATGCCGATCAGGTTCTTAAAGACGCGGGCAGCGTGCCATGGCGAATACCCCGCCGCCTGCGCCAGCCTGTGCAGCGTGATCGGCTCGTGCAAATGCGCTTCGATGAAGGCCTGCATGCGTTGAACGGCATTGATGTTGTCCCAGCGATCCATGTGCTCACCCATGGATATAGGATATCACTGAATGATTTGGAAGGCTTGACCCGGATTGCGAAAAATGGAATAAAAAAACTTCGCCACGGAGGCGCGGAAGACACGGAGAACATCAAACCTGATTGGAAAATCAGGTTTGATGTTATAATCTGGGTATGGATCTATCTCTGACTGCCTATGAAATTCTTTTGCAGGATGCCGCGTCCAGGGACCGCACAACTGCCCGCCGGCTGACCTTGCTGAAAATCCTCTCCGATGAGCGGTATCTTACCCGCGGGCAATTGATCACCCGGGTTGAAGCAAAGCTGGGGCGGGGCTGCTTTGGCGACTCGGCCTGGGAGGATACATTCTTTCGAGACCTGAAAGTGGTGAAGCAGGCTTTTGCCGCCGCCGGCATCCGCCTGGCCTACAGCCGCCGCCCGGAGCGCCCCGGCTATTATCTGCGCGGATCCCCGCCGGTCAACAGCGATCTCGCCAACCTCCTGGCCGGCAGCGTTGCAGAGGTGGACTCCGCTCAAATCAGCGTGCTCAAGAAGTTATCCGCTCAGGCCCGCTTCCAACAAGGGTGCTCCATCAGCAACCTGGCCCGCCAGGTGGTTGCCAATCGCATCCGGCAGCGCAACCCTCATCTCAGCCTGATGGAAGCCTATCGGCGTGCATCCGCCGGAGAACCAGGATGAACGAACACATCTTACAATACGAAGATTTTATCAAGCTGATCCTGGAAGCCCTCCAGGCAGCCGGAATTGAATACTTGATTGGCGGGGCTGTGGCAGTGTGGGCGTGGGGGGAGCCGCGTTCCACGCTGGACCTGGACCTGGTCGTCAATATTCCGCTGGAAGCGGTTGGAAAGTTATCCCATGAGCTGAAAGTGCGGGATTTCCTGGTGCCGGCCGAGATCATCCTGGACAATATTCTGGAAGAACGAGCAGATTTACCGATCAATGCAATCCATATGTATAGCGGCTACAAGGCGGATTTATATCCCGTGCGCTCCGGCGATGCGTTGCGCGCCTCGGCTTTTGCCAGACGGCAGCGGATTGACCTGGGCGAGCCATTGGGGGAAATCTACCTGCATTCGCCGGAGGACTTGATCATCTACAAACTCTGGTATTACAGCCTCAGCCAGCAAACCAAACATATACGCGATATCACCAGCATCGTCCTGACGCTGGGGGATCAACTGGATACCAGCTATATTGCGGTTTGGGTGGAGAGAAAGGGGCTGACCTCCTTATGGGCAGAGCTATTGGCGCAAATCCGATCCCAAAAATCAGCCAAAGGGTAAAAAACACTCGCACCCTGGAGGGGTGAGTCACGCACACGAAGTGCGCTTTCGGCAATGATGTCGTCATGCTGCACGGTGTGCGCCCATTGGCGAGTGCAGCGAAGCATCTGTGTTGTCGAATAGACTCTTCCCATACGCTCAGAGTGACAGAACCCCAAACAAGATCAGCGCGCCGGAGTCTATTCGCCGCGCCACGCCTTGAGGATGGCCTGCACCGAGCGGGTCATCTCGTGCGAAAATTCGGCGCTGAACTTGCGCAGGTAGTTGAACTGGCCGATGTTGACTGCCTCCCCCACCTGCGGACGCCCGGCGAAGACCCGCTCGTGCGTTGGGCGGTACATCTCCTCGAACTCGGCGGCATCCAGGCGGCGGTAGCGGTTGGGGTGAATGATGTACTGCGGGGCAAAGCGCTCCGGCTGGGGGCGGTTCTTCTGCGCCTCCGTCGGGTAGCCAAAGCAAACCAGGCTGATGGGGAAGACATAGCGCGGCAGGTCGAAAATCTGGCGGTGGGTCTCGTAGTTCTCTATGATATCGCCGATGTAGCACGAGCCCAGGCCGAGCGCCTCGGCCGCCGTCACCGCCGTCTGGGCGGCAATCAGCGCATCGCAGCAGGCCAGGAACAAGTCGCCCTCCTGGGGGCGGCGGCGCTCCAGCCCCTTTTGGGCGCACAGTTCATCCACGCCGCAGGCGGTGTAGTAATCCTCCCAGCGCTGGTAGTCGGCCAGGAAGAGCAGCAGCAGCGGGGCGGTGGCGATGAAGGGCTGGTCGTCGCAGGTGACGGCCAGGCGGTCCTTGAGGGATTGATCCTGCACGTCGATGATGGTATAGAGGGTCATGTTGCCGGCGGTGGGGGCGCGCAGAGTGGCCTGCAGCAATTGCGCCTTCACCTCCGGGGAGATGGGTTGATCCGTGTAGGCGCGGATGGATCTGCGCTGCAGCAGCAGGTCGAGGGTTGGGTTGGTGGGTTCAGACGAAGAGGAGTTGGGCATAATATCCTGTAGGGTTATGGATACGGCACCTTCGTTGGGAGTGCCGTTCGGGTGGAGCCGGGGGTAGGGGTTATCGTGGGGGTAATTTCTGTTTCAATGGCAGGAGATAGAACAATTGGTACAGATGCAATTGTATCGCCTTCAGATGTGAAAGTAAATTTGTCAGCCACTAAATCATAACTAAAAACCACACCCTCTTCCGAAACAATGACCAATTGATGTGCATCGCCAGCCACAATCCGTAAGGCGCCACCCTGGTCAGGCGGCTGGAAAGCCACCCCCTCCCACAGTCCAGCAACTTTTTCGGATTCAGTCAAAATCATTAACACACCCTGGTGGGGATCATTCTTCAAACGACCTGCCAGATAGTAGTGTTGATGAACATCCTCACCGGTTAACAGGAATTTATTCATCCAGAAATAACCGGTCATAGTAAACGGGGGCGTTCCGCTTTCAATCAATACTCCATCCCCAAGGGGGCGGGTGAGCGGCGTTTCCGCGGAATTGGCGAGGAATTCAAGGCGGGCGAGGTCAAAGGTGAATACGCTGCCATCCCTTGCGACCAGGGTGAGTAGATTGTTCTTCTCATCCAGGATGCGGATTGGGCCATGGTTTTGAGGCGTCAAAAACTCTCCACCTTTTTCCGGGTAAAAATTTCCCTGCCCATCGGAGACCTGCACCACCACGGCCCCCGTCCAGAAGGTGTCTATATTAAAATAATTTTCGACCACAGGTTCGCTCCACCGTCCACCAGCGAACACGTTGGTATTCAGCCCGTTGAGGGAGGCTTTCCAAACATTCATCACCCGGTACCTTGAATTGAGCGGCGAGAAATTTGTTTCGATAAGGGTTCCCTGACCAACCTGGTG
>CAYOOA010000124.1:0-4675 GCA_964405455.1 uncultured Anaerolineaceae bacterium
GAAACCCCGGTGCATATCACCCGCCGGGAAGACATCCTGAAGAGCCTGGATGAAACCGGGGCCGGTCCGGCCATGGTGACCCTGCTGGCCAATCGGCCCAATGCGCGCATCGAACCGCTGCTGGTGAATATCGCCCCCGGGCAGGAAGAGCCCCATTTCCGCAAACATGAAGCGGATACACTGGTCTACATCCTGGAAGGCCAGGCGCGCCTGATCTCGGAAACCGGCGAGGAAATCGAACTGAACCAGGGCGACCTGGCTTATTATGTCAATTTTCCACACCGGCGGTTTGGCAACGCCAGCCCAGAGAAACCCCTGCTGCTAATTACCATTACCGCCCCGCCCACCAGCTCCCTGGACGAGTTGATGAAAGCCCGCCAGGGGAACTGGGTGATGGGCCGGGAAGAATAATCCCCCCAAGGCAGTAAATACAAGGAGCGGCCGATGTATTACGATGAATTTCACAACCATAAATGGGCGCGCAATCTGAAACACGCCCGCCTGCTGTTGGCCGAAAACCGGATGGAAGCGTTTTACAACGGTGAGGATCTGCCCGGCGGCGATGTGTACCCCGGGATGCGCGTGATGGCCGCCTATTGGACATCCGTCGAGCACGAAATGAAATTACGCCGCAAGTCCCTCCTCAAGGGCGCCAACCACCCGGAATGGGAAAACGACCCGGAATTAGTGGCCCAGGCGGTCGAATATCACAACCGCTATGTGTCTGATATGAAGGATCTGGCGGAGCGGGATGGAATCGTCCCGGCTGACCGGATTGACACGCTGGCAGCCGCCGGGTGGGAGACCCCCGCGGACTGGGCGGAGGTGATGCGCGCCCGACAGCAGGCTTCCCTGGCGGCGCTGGAGGCGGGGTCCTTCCCGGGCGACTTGGTGGAAGGCTGGTTTGACTCGTGCCTGCGCTCGGTTTCCAATTACAACCGCTACTTGATCTGGGGCGGGGTCAATGCGGCTGCCCTCGTCCGGCGCGAAGGCCCGGCAGCCCTGCGCCAGGCCGTCGATGCAGTGGCCGAGGAGTTCATGTGGGCCATCTCCAAGGAGTTTTTTGCAACCGTGCTGCCGGCCGCCGGTTTCGAAGATATTGGCGACTTGATGGAGCTTGGGCTGCGGGGTATGTTCGCGGACCAGTATTACGTCAAGGGGGAGGACCGCGAAGAAGGTGAGAAAACCATCCGCTGCAGCATCCTGAAGAACTGCGAGCTGGCCGGCATCTACCGCCGGGTGGAGCACTGGAACAACCTGCCGCCTCTTTCGCTTGGTTACGGCATCTGCCGCTTCGACGAAGTCCACGGCCAGGCGACGATGATGATCACCATGCCGCCAATGGTTTCGCCGGCATACCGGCTGGTCAAATCCCTGGCGATGGACGCAGACGCCACGGAATGCGTCTTTGAATTAACCACCACCCCCGCCGACGATATGGAGCGCATCCTGATGGTGCAGGAAAAAGTCTTCGGTCCGGTGGATTAACAAACTCGTCATCCAAATCCTCCCCCGTGGAGGTTCGCATCAACCATTTTTCAGACAAGGAGAAGTGAAATGGCATCCATCAGGGAAGTTATGGAAAGTTTGCCGAAGCTGTTCAAGCCGGAAAAGGCCAAGGGTTGGAATCGGGTCATCCTGTTTGACCTGGCCGGAGAAGAGCCGTCCAAGTGGACGCTGACCATCCAGGACGGGACTGCCAGCGTGGAGGAAGGCTCCACCAAGCCGCCCAAGTTGACCATCCTGGGCAACAGCGAATACGTCGTGCAGATGTTCACCGGTGAAACCCCGCCGATGAAGCTGGTCAACGCAAAATTGTTAAAGATGCAGGGCCCGATGATGGACGCCATTGCGTTTTCCGGGCTGTGGAACCTGCCCAAAAAGTATTAATCCGGCCGCATACCACCGGTGAACCGCCGGTACAGGAGGTCGCATTTGAAAACAGGCATCATTGCGTACGGCGTGGCGCTTCCCAGGTATCGGATTGAAGCGCCAGAAATCTGGAAGGTGTGGAAAAACCTCGCCCCCAGTTTCTTTGACATGCTTTCCATCGGCGAGCGCGGCGTACTGGGGCCGGAAGAAGATACCCTGACCCTGGCCGTTGCGGCCGCAAAACAGGCCCTTGAACGCAGCAGCATCCCCCTGGAAAAAATCGGGGCGCTGCTGCTCGGCAGCGGCACCAGCCCGTATGCCACCAAATCCGCCACCACGGTGATGGTGGATGCGCTGGGGTTGCCCGGCCAGGTGATCGCCACGGATGTGCAGTGCGCCGATAAATCCGGCTCCACGGCCCTGTGGCTGGCAGCCGGGCTGATTGAATCCGGGTTGATCGACTACGCCCTGGTGGTGGCAGCCGATACCATCAACCGCCATACCCCGCCCGGGATGGTGCTGGAATACGTGGCCTCGGCCGGGGCGGTGGCTTTTATCCTCGGCCGGGAAGGCGCGATTGCCACGCTGGAAGCCATGGCGACCCATTCCCACGACCAGAACGATTATTTCCGGGTGGAAGGCGAACGGTATATTCAATCCGGCGCCGGATTCTACGGCTGGGTGGCCAACTGGGGATTGCTGGACCACATCGTCCCGGCAGGCCAGGCGCTCTTTGCCAAAACTGGTCTGACCCCGGCGGATTTCTCCAAGTTCGCCGTTCCCCAGAAGACCGGCATCCGCCCGTTGATGACGATGGGCAAGCTCGAGCTGGACATGATGCAGGTGCTGCCCTACGTGTTGACCGCCCAGATCGGGGACTGCGGCGCAGCCGGGGTGCCGCTTTCGCTGGCTCACATCCTGGACTTTGCCGAGCCCGGCGAGCGCATCGGCGTGATCGATTACGGCGCCGGCGCCGGCTGCGATGCCTGGTCGTTGATCTGCACAGACGCCATCAACGAACGCCGTCCGCAAAACGGGTTGGTGATTGAGCAGCTCGAAGACAAAATCATGGTGGATTATGCAACGATGATCAAATATGAGCAAAAATTGATCCAATCGCCGCACCGCCTGTCGAACTTTTATTAGGCCGGAGGTCCAGAGTGGGAAAAATTAACCGCAGAGTGATGATGGTGGGCGGCGCAATCACAGCGCCGGGTATCCCCATGGATTGGACCTGGCGACAAATGGCCGCGGAAGTCTTCTGGAATGCCCTGCAGGGGGCCGGCATTCCGATTAAAGACGTGGACCTGGTGGCCGCAAATTACAACGACCGGGCCATCGCGGATTCCTCGCCGGGGCCGCAAATTGCGGACGCACTGGGCATCCTGCCCAAGCCGGTCATCCCGATTGCCAACGCCTGTGCCGGAAACGGAATTGCCTCCTATGCTGCCTGGAACGCCATTGCCTCCGGGCGCTGCGATGTGGTGGTCTCGCTCGGCTTTGCCCGCTCGGACAACTACGACGCCATGGAAGCGATGAATACGCAGGGCAATTACGTCGATTTTGATTACATGCTGGGCATGACCCACATCAACTACGGTTCGATGCGGGACGCTTACTACCGCCGCAAGTACGGCGTATCCTTGGAAGCTGCCGGCCACTGGGCCTATCAATGCAACTGGTACGCCCGGCGCAACCCGCTGGCAGCCAACTATACCAAGCCGATGCCCGTGCTGGAAGAGTTGTGCGCCGATAACCCCGAAGCGGAACGCGACCGGCAGGCCACCAACCGCGGCGGCGTGGCTTCCGCCATGATCTTCGTCGGCGAAGACGTGGCGCGTCAATATACCGATCAACCGGTTTATTTCGATGTGGCTTACGCCTTCCGTCCGCCGTACATTGGCAACTTCTTCAACTACCCGGTGGAAAGCATGAAGGATTACGACCTGGCCGAACTGCCCGGGTTGATGGTTGCCGCCCAGGAAGCTTATGCCATCGCCGGCATCCGCAGGGAAGATATCAACCTGGCCCAGGTCCACGACCTGACTGCCTACGAGGGTATGATGGCGATCGAAGCCATGGGGATTTGCGACCTGGGCAAGGGTGGGGATTACGTCCTGGCCGGCGGGATGAGCCTGGAGAGCCGCTGCCCCGTCAACACCTACGGCGGCGGACCTGCTTTTGGGCACGGCTCGGCCGGTTCGGATTTCCAGGCGGGTGTGCTGGAAAACTACTGGCAGATCCGCGGCCTGGCCGGCGAGCGCCAGGTGAAGGACGCCCGGGTGGGGGTCAACTCCTCCTACGGCACGCACCACTCGCTGGATGTGATCGGCGTGGTTCAGAAAGGCTGGTGAGCATGAGCGACCAATTTCCCGAACAGTTTGTCCGCTGGGATACCTTTTCATCGGCGTTGTGGTACCGCACCAGGGCCGGCCGCTACCGCCTGGAAGGCACCCGCTGCCGCGAATGCGGTGAAAAATTCTTTCCGCCCCGCACCGGGCTGATTTGCCCGGTCTGCCATGCGCGCGCCATGGAACCCTATGCCTGCGCCCAGACCGGCGAAGTGGTTGTCTCCGCACTGGATGATGTCGGCTTCCCGGCCCTCGGCTACGGAGATGCCCTGCCGCGCATCCAGGCGATTATCAGGCTGGATGACGGTATTCACCTGATGGTGGACTTGCTGCAGGTGGCCGACCCGGCGGAAGTGCAACCCGGGGCGCGCGTTAAAATGGTGCTGCGCAAGCATAAACGCGAGGATACCGGCGCCTGGGTCTACGGGTTCGGGTTCGTGCTGGATCAATAA
>CAYOOA010000125.1:0-4455 GCA_964405455.1 uncultured Anaerolineaceae bacterium
CCCAGGATGTAGCAATCCAGCCCCTCGCCGTCCGGGGCGATTTCCCCCGGGAAATAACCGTAATTGAGCAGGTACAAAAAGCCGTGCTGTGGGTGGCGCGAGCCCATCGGCCGGTCCACCAGGACGGTCAACGTTTGTCCGATGTAGCGGCGTAAATCCACGGGCTACTTTCTTCGTTCACGGGCCAACTGCACCCCGATCATCAACGCAATGCCTAGTGCCAGGGGCGGGGTATAAAACATCCAGCCGGAAAGAACATAGCCGATCGGCCAGCGGTTGACCAGCCATTCCATGATGGGGAATCCCACTCCAAAGCCAATCAGCAGGGTGGCACCCCAACCGGGCTGCTTCAGCACCAGCCAGAAGGCGGCCATGAGGATCACAGCCGGGAGCAGCGAAACAACACTATTCCATCCCAGCGTCCGCATTTCGCCAACTCCCATCCACAGCCAGAAGAGAATCACCAGGACCAATAGCCCCAAGACTATCCGGCGCAGCCAGGTGAACCAGGCCAAAAATGATGCGGTTTTCTTCAAAATTGAACCTTTCAAAACAACTCTCAACCGTTGCGCAGCCGGTTGAGTACCTCGTGATATTCTTCTACATTGACCGGGTTCAGGGCAATGATGGATTGGACCACGTTGATGGCAGCCGCCCGGTTGCCGGCCACCATGAAAGCATCCGCGATTGCATCCAGTTGTTCCACGGCCTCAGCCACCTGGCGGTTGCGGATGTAGACATCCGAGAGCCGCTTGCGGAACTCCAACCGGTTCGGGTTTTCCTCCACCAGGCCCTTAAGGAACTCGATGGCCTGTCCACGCTTGCCTGCCCCCTCCAGCAGGGCCACATAGCTGTCTGTTTCCGCCAGGGCATTCGCTTCCAGGTTCAGGCGGTAATCCAGGTCGATCAATTGCCGTCGTGTAGCGATATCTTCCGGTTCCAGGGCTCGGATTTGTTCAAACACTCGCAAGGCCTGGCGCAAATCCAGCCGCTGCAGGTCAATATCGCCCATCTGGCCGAGGATTTTGACGCTCCAGGCACGGTTGAGCTGGGCCTGTTGGGCCAATTTGAGCGCCGCAGCATACGTCTGGCGGGCCAGTTCCAACTCTGCCAGTTGGGTGTAAATTTCAGCCAGGCTCATATACTGCAGGACCGCATCTTCATTACGACCCTGGGCAATCAACAGGTCAATGAGTTTATTACGAACCCCCATATCCATCGGTGCAATTTGAATCATGCGCTGCAGCAACCGGATTGCCTGGCTGGTTTCACCCCGCAGGCCGTACAGACCTGCAATCAGGGTATATTTCTCGACAACCTCGTTAATCCGCCCTTCCTGGAGAAGTAATTCGCCAATCTGGATGTGCAGCGGCAAGTAGGTTGGGGCGTATTGCAGGGCATAATAGGCCTCTTCCATCGCAGAAGCCAGCTTGTCTTGCGCTGCCAGGCTGCGAACATGGGAAATGGCTTCCACTACCTGGGAGGAATGGGTCTGCAGCAGCATTTCAGCCAGGGGGATGGGCAGCGCACCCGGGACCTGGCCGGGCAATTGGGCGCGGGCATTCATCAGGTATTCACGGTAATCACCCCGAACCAACTGGCTTTCCACACTCTCGCAGAGGTCTTTGTGGACATCCGGATCAGCTTTTTGCCGCTGGGCTTCAATGATCGGTTCGTAAAGCTGGGAGAGATCATCGCGTTGGTCCTCCGGGACTGTCCCGGCATCTGCCTGGCGCAAAGCCTGCAGGTAACAGACGGCAGCTTCCACCAGGTTGCCGCTTGCGCGGTGAATCCCACCCATCACCAGGTAGGAGGCCATGGCATATTCCGGGTTACGAACTGCATCCTGCAGGTACCTGAGCGCTTTAGCCGGGCTGCGTCCGGCCAGCAGTAAGCCGAGATCATAATAGGCTGCCGGGTCCTTGAGACCGAGTTCCAAAGCCCGTTCCAGTTCATTGGCTGCCTGAGCATCCTCCCCCTTGGTTTGTGAATCAACCGCCTGTCCCAGGTGTAAGAGGATGCGAGTGCGGTCTGCCTGGCCGATCAATCCACCGGAAACCCCGCTGGTCAGGGCGTTCAAACCGCGGCGCGGAACCTGGGCGGTCTGCAAATCGGCCTCTTCGGCCTGGTCAAACAACAGGGCGGCCAACCGCACCAGGGCTTGCTGGCGCGCCTCGCCAATGGGATCGAGGGCTTTCACAGCCGGCTCGGCTGGTGTAACCAATTGAGGTACATCCGCCATGTGGACAGGACCTGTGCCGCCTTTGGGGCGGCTGGGGCGGGGTAGCGGTTGATTGGTTCGCAGCATGGTCAGGGCCTGCTGGGCTTCAGGGCTGCCCGGCAGGATTTGAAGCGCATATTCCGCCAGTTGCATTGCCTTGGCCAGGTTGCCGGAATGTTGCAGCAAGCTGGTGGCCGCCAGGTATTCACTCACCGCTTCCTTGCGCCGGCCTAATTTCTCATAGACCATCGCGAGGCGGGTCCGGATAGTTAAATTCTCCGGCTGCATGCTGAGAACATGAATCCAATTTTCAATTGCCTTATCTGCATCATGGGCTTTCAGATACAATTCGGCCGCCTGAATGCACGCCGTAATTGCTTCAGCAAGCTTGCCTTGCCGTTCGAGCAAACCGGCCATTTTTTCAGGTGGAACCGGGTCACTCGGGGTCACGCGGGCGGCGCGAGTGTAGATATCCAATGCGCCATCATAATCCTGCATTTCATATAGAGCCAGCGCAAGGCTGGTCAACGCCTGGGGATGATCTGGGATCTCCTCCAACGCCTGACGGTAAAATCCGGCAGCCTTGTCCCAGGCCTGATCCCAGGCGGCGGATATGCCCGCGTTCATTGCTTTTTGAAAGGCTTCATGGTTTCCAGTCATCATTTTCCTCTTCGTTACGATGTAAATTCAGCCAGCGGGCGGAGAACGCCCCAATTTTCGCCCCAGCGAGCATCCGTTAACAGCGGTACTTTCAAAGGATAGGCCTCGGCCATCACCTGCTGGACAACCGCAGCCGTGGCACGCAGCTCCCGGCGGGGGACTTCCAACACCAGTTCATCATGCACCTGCAGCATCAAACGGGCAGCCAGGCCCGCCTGATCCAGTTGCGGGGGCAGGTGGATCATGGCCAGCTTCATGATATCCGCAGCCGTGCCCTGCACCGGGGCGTTGATCGCCTCGCGTTCCTCGCGGTTGCGCAGGGCCGGGTTGGAAAGGTTCTTCAGGTTGGGGAAATAGCGGCGCCGGCCGAGCAGCGTTTCAACATAGCCCAGCTCGGCGGCCTGGCGGCGCAGGCCGTCCAGGTATTTCTTGACCCCTGGGAACTGGCGGAAATAGGATTTGACGAAGTCCTCCGCCTCACCCAGGGTTAAATCGGTGGAGCGGCTGAGGCCGAAAGCACTCATGCCGTAGATCAGGCCAAAATTAATCGCCTTGGCGTGCCGGCGCATATCCTTGGTCACATCGGCCAGGTCAACGCCGTAGACAGCCGCGGCGGTGGTGGCATGGATATCCTGCCCGGCGTGGAAGGCCGCCGTCATGGCCTCGTCGCCGGACATGGCCGCCACGATGCGCAGTTCGATCTGGGAGTAGTCCACCGAAAGCAGCAAATGATCCGGTCCGGCCACAAAGCCCTGGCGTACCCGCCGGCCGATTTCCGTACGGGTGGGGATGTTTTGCAGGTTGGGGTTGGAGGAGGATAAGCGCCCGGTCACCGCCCCGGTCTGGCTGAAGGAGGTATGCACCCGGCCGGTGCGCGGGTTGATCTGCTGCGGCAATGCATCCACGTAGGTGGATTTGAGCTTGGATAGCTCACGGTATTCCAATATCAGGTCCACCACCGGGTGTTTGCCACGCAGTTCCTCGAGGATATCGGCCGAGGTGGAGAAATGCCCGCTGGCCGTCTTGCGCCCGCGGTCGGGCGGCTCCATCCCCAGGGCCTTGAAGAGTACATTCGATAACTGCTGGGTGGAATTAAGATTGAAGGAGTAGCCAACCATACCGTAAATCTGGACTTCGATTTCAGCCATGCGCTGGCGTAGTTCTTCGCTCATCTGCTCAAAGAAAGGCACATCCAGGCCGATGCCGGTCTCTTCCATTTCGGCCAGTACCTGGACCAGCGGCATTTCGATATCCGCAAATAAGCGGGCAGCCCCCACTTGCTCCAGCCGGGGCTGCAAGACCCCTTTCAGTTGGAAGGTGACT
Source organism: uncultured Anaerolineaceae bacterium (assembly GCA_964405455.1). Classification (GTDB taxonomy): domain Bacteria; phylum Chloroflexota; class Anaerolineae; order Anaerolineales; family Anaerolineaceae; genus CALESS01. The sequence continues at coordinate 4,205 of CAYOOA010000125.1, forward strand.
GCGGCATCGGCAGCAGCGTAGGCTCCAGCCGGGGCAATTTCCACCTGGGCCATGGTGCGCTGGGTTTTGCCCTTGCCGATTAGTTCCTCGATGTGGGTCATGCGCACATCCAGGTAATGATCCGCCATGTCCTTAAGGCCCAGGTGGCGCGAAGCCGGTTCGATGACAAATTCGGCCAGCATCGTATCAAAGGCCAGCGGGGTCACTTCCAGGCCGTGCTGGCGGAGCACCAGGTAATCATATTTCAGGTT
>CAYOOA010000126.1:0-4434 GCA_964405455.1 uncultured Anaerolineaceae bacterium
GCAGTCGCAGCGCTGCAATCCAGCGGTATTTTCAGCGATCCCTATTGCAGCGGGGTTCGCTCCGCCGGAGAGGAGCTGACAAAATTATTAACCGGCGGCGCCGGGGAAAGGCGCTGGCTGGCGCGGGTGACCCCTGGCAGGCAGCTTCTCTTATATCCCCAACCGCCTCCAACCCTGGCCTGCCTGCGCCTCGCATCGGATGGTGAACTGCGCCTGGCCGACGGCCGCCCGGCAACCCCCGCCGATGCGCTAGCCGGTGAGTGGATACAGGTCGAATCACGGCTCTTCGCCCAGCCTGCCGAGCCGATTTTCATCGAGCAGGTTACCTGGCGCGCCGGTAAAGGCCTGGCGCTCGGATGAATCTCTCCTCCCTGGTGACGGCCGCCGCCCGGACCGCCTGATTTATTAACAAGATGTTTACCAATTGTTTTTTGAGATTTAACCTCGAATTGTTATACTGGTTGTAAATTGGGTAACAAGCAGGATTTAAAATGATCAAACAGCGCGTTCTTTTTCTGTGCACCGGTAACTCCGCCCGCAGCCAAATGGCGGAAGCTTTTTTACGAAAGTACGGCAGCGACCGTTATGAAGCCTATTCTGCCGGACTTGAACCTTCCATCCTTAATCCGCTCACCATCCAGGTGATGGAGGAAGCTGGAATAGATATGAACGGGCATTACTCCAAGCCGCTCTCCCTCTACCTGGGAAAGATGCATTTCAGTTATCTGATCACGGTCTGCAGTCGGGCGGATGAGAAATGCCCAATCTTCCCCGGCATGGGTCAACGCTTGCATTGGCCTTTTGACGACCCGGCCATGGCAATGGGTACCCCTGCAGAACGCCTGACTGTTTTCCGACGGGTGAGGGATGAAATTGAATCCAAAATTAAAGAATGGTTGGCAACCTCATCATCCGCGGAGTAAAGGCCATCCATTCGCCTGGATGAATAGTTTCGTGACAAGTATCCCCCCGGCAGGTGACATTTTTTACCTTTGCCGGGGGTCTTTTTGGCCTACAATATATTCATGATTATGAATATGTCATCCGAAGAATCCGAAGACCGCATCAGCCAACTCTTCCGCCTGATCGGCCAGCCGACCCGTGTGCAGATCCTTCTGGAGCTGGGCCGCGACGAGGCCTGCGTCTGCCACCTGGAAGCCCAGTTAGGCCTGCGCCAGGCCGCCATCAGCCAGCACCTGATGGCCCTGCGCGACGCCGGCATCCTTGTCACCCGACGGGACGGCCGGTTCATATACTACCGCCTGGCTGATACAGGCCTGCTCGACCTGATCCGCCTGGCTGCCCGCTCGATCGGCGTCCCGGAGGGAGACTTGGAACGCCCGGCGCGGGATGAATCAGCCTGCGAGTGCCCGCGCTGCGTCGAGGTCTCTCCCTGTCAGGGTGAGGCTGCCGCGGACGAGCCTGCGTAATTATTTCATCTTTTAGTGGTTGAAAGGGATGGATATGACTTTTCTTTTGAACTTATTGCAGGGCGGGTTGGGCAACCTGGCGGCTTACCTGGCCGCCCATGTGCTGCTCTGCCTGGTTCCCGCCTTCTTCATCGCCGGGGCCATGACTGCCCTGATCCCCAGGGAATCCATCACGCGCTTCCTGGGACGCAATACGCCCCGGTTTATCTCCTACCCGGCTGCTGCCCTGGCCGGTTCCCTGCTGGCAGTCTGCTCCTGCACCATCGTCCCACTGTTCGCCGGGATCTATAAAAAAGGCGCCGGCCTGGGTCCGGCCATCACCTTTCTCTTCTTTGCCCCGGCTGCCAACATCCTGGCCCTGGTCTACACCGGCGGATTGATCGGCGCAGACCTGGCCTTTGCCCGGCTGTTCCTCTCGCTGGCATTTGGCATCGGCATCGGCCTGATCATGGCCCTGATCTTCTCCCGCGCAGATGCCGCCCACGACTCCGCCACGGACGCCCTGTTCGCCGGCCAGAAGGGCAAGGGTATGCGCCCGGCAGCCCTGGCTTTCCTGCTGGTGCTGGTGGCGCTGCTGCTCTCCGGCACGCTCAAGCTGGAGTTCCTGACCGGTTCCTATGCCCAGGTCAGCCTGCCGTGGAACGGCGCCGCCGCTCTGCAGGCCGGGTTGGACCGCCTGGTCCCGCCGGATGCCGCCCGCGGGGTGGAAGGCGTGACGGTGCAGGGCCTGATCCTGATCGGCCTGCTGGTCTTGATCGGCCTGGCCTCCTGGAAAGGCCTGGAAACCATCCATGAAGGCTTCAGCCGCTGGACGACTGCTGCGCTCAGCCTGGTGGCATTGACCCTGCTGGTCGCCGCCCTCGGCATCCAGGCCACCCCGGCCGGGTTGACCCTGCGCCTGACCGGCAAGTTCATCGCGGTGCTGATTTCCCTCGCCGCCCTGTTTTTCATCGCCAGGAAACACCTGACGGAAGATGACCTGCGCGATTTTCTGTGGGAATCGTGGCGCTTCGTCAAACAGATCTTCCCCCTGTTGGTGGCGGGCGTCTTTGTCGTCGGCATGCTGCGCGTCATCATCCGCCCGGAATGGATTGAGACGCTGGCCGGCAAAAACACCCTGTTGGGCAACCTGGCCGGGGTGCTCTTCGGCGTCTTCATGTACTTCCCCACCCTGGTGGAGGTGCCGATCGCCAAAATGTTCCTCTCCCTGGGCATGCACCGCGGCCCGCTGCTGGCCTACCTGATGGCCGACCCGGAGCTTTCGCTGCAATCCATCCTGATCATTTCCACCATCATCGGCAAGCTCAAAGCCTGGGTGTATGTCGGCTGGGTGGCCCTGTTCTCCACCCTGGCCGGGCTGATTTACGGCGCCTGGGTGGACGGGGCCAGCATCGGCCTGCTGATCGGCTACATTGCCGCCGCCCTGGCCCTGCTGGGAGCAACCCTGGGGTGGGTCTCCCACCGCCAAAACCGCCTCATGGTTACCCCAAAAACAATTGAATAATTCGTGAGAATCCGTTTTCATCCATTCAGTCCGCGTTAATATTAAGGAGAACCACATGCTCAACATCAAAATTCTTGGATCCGGCTGCCCCAACTGCAAAAAGGTGGAAGCCCTGGCGCACCAGGCCGTCAGCGACCTGGGCCTGGAAGCCGAATTTGAAAAGGTCACCGATTACAACCAGATCATGACCTACGATATCCTCTCCACCCCCGGCCTGGTGATCAACGGCAAGGTGGTCAGCTACGGGCGCATCCCGCGGCTGGACGAGATCAAGGGTTGGCTGCAGCAAGCTTAGGAGGCTGTATGACTGAGCAGAGTGTCACCCGCCGGCTGTCCTTCCTGGACCGCTACCTGACGTTGTGGATTTTCCTGGCCATGCTGGTTGGCGTAGGAATCGGCTTTTTCTTCCCGGCCGCCGTCCAGGCCTTCAACAGCGCCGTTTCGGTCGGCACCACCAACATTCCCATCGCCATTGGCCTGATCCTGATGATGTACCCGCCGCTGGCCAAGGTGCATTATGACGAGCTGAAGGATGTCTTCCGCAACTGGAAGATCCTCGGCCTTTCGCTGCTGCAAAACTGGGTCATCGGGCCGATCCTGATGTTTGCCCTGGCGATCATCTTCCTCCGGGCCTACCCGCACTACATGGTCGGCCTGATCATGATCGGCCTGGCGCGCTGCATCGCCATGGTCATCGTCTGGAACGAGCTGGCCAAGGGTGATACCGAGTACGCTGCCGGGCTGGTGGCATTCAACAGCATCTTCCAGGTGCTGTTCTACAGCGTTTATGCCTATGTTTTCATCACCGTGCTGCCCACCTGGTTCGGACTGCAGGGCAGCATCGTGGCCATCACCATCGGGCAGATTGCCAGGAGCGTCTTCATCTACCTCGGCATCCCGTTCCTCGCCGGGTTCATCACCAACCAGGTGTTGACCCGCCTGAAGGGTAAGGACTGGTATTACAGGAAGTTCATCCCCAAAATCAGCCCGATCACCCTGGGGGCGCTGCTCTTCACCATCCTGGTCATGTTCAGTCTGAAGGGCGACCTGATCGTGAAGATCCCCGGTGACGTGGTGCGGATCGCCATCCCCCTGCTGATTTACTTCGTGGTGATGTTCCTGGTCAGTTTCCTGCTCGGCAGGGCGGTTGGCGCGGATTATAAGAAAACCACCACCCTCTCCTTCACCGCCGCCAGCAACAACTTCGAGCTGGCCATTGCCGTGGCTGTGGCCGTCTTCGGCATCAATTCCGGCGAGGCCTTCACTGCGGTCATCGGCCCGCTGGTGGAGGTGCCGGTGATGATCGGCCTGGTCAACGTGGCCTTCTGGTTGAAGAAGCGGCTGTTCAGCTGAGCACAGAAATAATCAGTACACCCAACACCCAAAGGGTCTGACAGACCCTTTGGGTGTCTCAGATAAGGAAGAAACCAGGTGCAAGTCACTTCCAAAAGTGCCTTGCACCTTTATATTGCCAGCCGGCTTTTCTTTGCTACAATCTAT
>CAYOOA010000127.1:0-4361 GCA_964405455.1 uncultured Anaerolineaceae bacterium
CCGGGTTTGAGGGTGTAATCAAACTCCCCGTCCGGGCGGACGACCAACTCATCCACAATGCCGACCAGCGCCAGGTCGATCGGCACAAACTTCACCTCCGGCATGGCCAGGGCGGCCTCGCGCGAGCGGACCATCACGCACAGGTCACCCACGCCCGCCTGGACCACGTCCGCAGCCACCTGCAGCGCGCCGACCGGCTCCAGGCGCTTGTTGAGCGGCTGGACGACCAGCAGCTTGAGCCCTTCGGTGCCGGGGTACTTGAGCGTGCAAACGGCGTTGCCCTTGACCCTGCCGAACAACATGGCGTTACTTGACTCCCGTGCTCTTCAGCACGCGCTCGATGATCACATCCAGCAGCGCCAGGTCCACCTGGCCGCCCATGCGGCTGATGACCGCCTCGCGGATGCGGGCGTGCAGGTCCGGGGCAGCGGGGGCGGCAGGGGCCGGGAAGGCCGGCGCTGCCGACTGCGGGGTGGACTTCTGGGCCAGGTACGGCCGGACGGGCGCGGCGGGGGGGTTATCCGGCCCGGAACGGACGAGCTGCATGCCCAGGCGGCTGGCCTTCTCGTAGGCCAGCTCAGTCAGCACCACGTTATCGGTCAGGGTCAGCGAGGTGATGCCGCGCTTGACCATGTCCTCGATGTCTTTTTCGGTGTAAAACTCTTTCGCCATTCGACCTCCGATCCAGCCGTTATGCGCCGCTGCGGCCGTTGAGGGATTCCAGCGCCCGCACGGCGGCATCCCGGGCGGTCAGGATCTCGGCTTCGGTGCCGGAGAGCCACATACGCCCAAAGCGCCCGACCGAGGAGATGTGGACGATCTTGATGCTGGCCGCCTTCTCAGCCTCGTTGCAGGCATAGTTAATGTAGGCAGCCGGGGCACATTCCAGCACCAGCATGGTCTCGCCGGCCACCAGCATGTTGCCGCGGCGGAAGCGGTTGATGAGCTGGGCCTGGTAGGGATCGACGCGGGTGATGACCTGGATGGAAACCACCTCCGGGCGGATGCGGTCCTCGGCCTTCAGGCCCAGGCGGCTAAGCACCACCTCACCGGCCTCGATCACCGCGGCCTGGTTGGGCGAGTGGACCTCGAACATGCCAAATTCGCGTTCCACGATCTGCGCGCCGGGGCGGGCTTCAGTAGCCTTGACAGCAATATCCACCACGCGGAAGACCTCGTTGCCGGGGGACATTTCCACGTAGAGAGCCGCCATGCCCTCGGTCGGCAGGTCACCCTGGGTGATCGTGCCGACAAACGAGGCATACTGCGGCTGCATGCGGTCCAGGTAACAGTAACAACGCAATGAGAATGATTCAGCCATTTGGTTTCTCCTTCTCCAGCCTCATAGGACTGGATCGTGCAGGGCAATGCCGAGCGGGGTGACCAGCAGCGGGTCCGGCGGGATGCGGGTGGGGATGCCGGTGTATTCTCGGATGACTTCCGCCATGCCCGGAAAAGCTGAACTGCCACCCACCAGGGTGATGTTGTCCACATCCCGGCCGCGCACGTGGCGCTGGATGATGCTGCCGACCTTCTCCATCACCGGGCGGACCAGCGGGAAGAGCCGGGATTGCTCCTCCGGGCGGATTTTAAGCGCCTCGGCGTCTTCGAAGCTAAGCCCAAGCGAACCGGCCACCACCAGCGAGAAATGCGTGCCGCCGGTGGCCTCGTCGGCCGTGTAGACCACTTTGCCATCCTTGAGAATGGCAATACCGGTCGTTCCGCCGCCGACATCCACGATGGCGCCCTCGCGCAGGCCGAGCACGTTGTTGGCCGCCGAAGGCTCATCCAGCAGGCCGGTGCATTCCAGCCCGGCGGATTCGACCACGTGGGCCGTGGCGCGCACCTCCGCCCGGGGGACGCCCGGCGGAAAGCCGCTGGCGGCATGGGTCAGCTCGCGGCCAATGCGCCGCTCCAGGCGGGACTTCATGCCGCGCAGCAGGTCCGTGGCGCCGACAAAATCGACCACCAGGCCGTCGCGCACCACCTGGGCAAACTGCCATTCCCCGGCGAGGGGATTGCCCGCTTCATCCAGCACTGCCAGCACCAGGTAGGCCGTTCCAAGATCCACACCGACGCGCAACTTTGCGTCAGCAGGCAGCGGAGTGGGTTCAGCATCCGCCGATTGGGCTCGCGGCAGGATCACCGCCCGCGCCCGGTGCAGGTATTCAGCCAGGGTCCCGCCGTCAGGTGATTGTTGATCCAGGATCACCGGACGAGCTCCACCGGGTTATTTTGCGCCGGTGGTGTGACCGCCGATGCTGCCCTTGCTGTTCTTCGGCAGGATCATTTCCACATCCGCGTGCGGGCGTGGAATCACGTGGACCGAAACCAGTTCGCCCACGCGCTTGGCCGCGGCGGCGCCGGCATCCGTGGCCGCCTTAACGGCGCCCACATCCCCGCGCACCATCACGGTCACGTATCCGCCGCCGACATACTCGGAGCCGATCAGGACCACGTTGGCGGCTTTGACCATGGCATCCGCAGCTTCCACTGCGCCGACCAGGCCTTTCGTCTCAACCATACCGAGAGCGATCAAAGAGGGGTCTAAAGCCATTTTGTTCCTTCCTTCTTTCCTTCAATATTAGGAATATTGGGTACTTTGCAGTATTTCTGAAACCACTTGACGGACAACCCGCTCCAGTTCATCTGGGTTGGCGGATGCCGGGATTTCACCAGGGGTGAAGGCCTCCAGGGGAGGCTGCCGGGTCTCGTAGGCCAGGCGCTTGATGTTGACCAGGTGCATGGCGGTGACGTTATCGCCGGTGATGGCGCCGCCCAGCCCGCCCGGGCCGAGGGTCAGCGAGGGCATTACGCCGGTGGTCAGGCCGATGGCGCCCAGCGTGCCCATGGTGTTGACCAGGATGCGGAAGACGGGCTTTTCCAGGCCAAAAGCCATGATCACGTTTTCATCATTGGCGTGGATGATCTGGGTGTGGCCCAGGCCGCCCGCCTCGATGATGGCGATGGACATCTCGCAGCCCTGCTCCCAGCCTTCGGCCGTGTACCAGCCGAGGACGGTGGTCATCTTCTCGTGGGAGAGCGGCTCCTCGCGGCCAATTTTGGTCAGCGGGGTAACCAGGATGCGCGTGCCCGGCGGGACGCGGAAACCGGCCAGCTCGGCCACGTACGGCGCGGATTTGCCGACCGCGGCCGTATTCAAACCGCCGTTGGGCAGGAAAACCGTGCGGCGCAGGGCTTCCGTTTCCTGCGGATTGGTGAAGTAGGCGCCCTGGGCGCGCATTAACTCGGCCAGCCTGGCAGCGATGGGCGCATCCGCCACCACGGCCTGCTCGGTGGCGCAGATGGTGGAGTAATCGAACGACTTGGAGGCGACAATATAGCGCGCTGCCTTTTCAATATCCGCTGTGCGATCCACGTAGACCGGCACGTTGCCGGGGCCAACGCCGTAGGCCGGTTTGCCGGTGGAGTGGGCCGCGCGCACCATCGGCGTGCCGCCGGTGGCCAGGATGAGGGCTGTCTGGCGGTGGGTCATCAGCTCTTGCGTGCCGGGCAGGGAAATCTGGCTGATGCAGCCGATCAGGCCCTTCGGCGCGCCGGCATTCTCGGCCGCCTGGGCCATGGTGCGGGCTGCCTCCAGGGTGCAGCGGGCCGCCGAGGGGTGCGGGGCGAAGACAATCGCATCGCGCGCCTTGACGGCAATCAGGGATTTGAAAAAGGTCGTCGAGGTGGGGTTGGTGGAGGGCACCAGGGCCGCCACCACGCCCATCGGGGCGGCAATCTCGTACAGGCGGCGCTCGGCATCGTGGCGGATGACGCCCACGGTCTTCAGGTCGCGGATGCTTTCCCATACCACGCGCGAGGCGAACTCGTTCTTGAGCTTCTTGTGCGCCGCCACGCCAAAGCCGGTCTCCTCCTGGGCCAGGCGGCCCAGGCGCTCGGCTGCCTGCAAACCGGCGGCCGCCATGGCCGCGCAAACGCGGTCCACATCCGCCTGGGAGGCCCGTTTCCAGGTATCCCAGGCCTGGTGGGCGGCTGCCACCAGGTCGCGGCTTTCCTGCATGGAGGCGAGATCTTTATCCAGTCCCATGATTCATCCGGCTTTCTGCTTATGATTTGCGGAACACCACGGTTCCGTCCACTTCCAGCGAGTCAATGACAGCCATGATGACGGCGTCCACCGGGGTATCCTTGGTGATGTTGGTCTGGCGGGCGGAGGAGCCGGCGCAGGTCAGCACCAGTTCGCCGACCCCGGCGTCCACGGTATCCACGGCGACAAACGGCTTGCCAACCGGCTCGCCGCGCTCGTCCGTCTGGCGGACGATGAGCAGCTTGCGGCCGGCCAATTTCTCATCTTTGATGGTGGAGACGGTCGTTCCAATTACCCTGGCAATTAACAT
>CAYOOA010000128.1:0-4162 GCA_964405455.1 uncultured Anaerolineaceae bacterium
CCGAGCGGAAGGCCAGGCGGATCTTGTCCAGGTTGGCCGGGTCCTTGATGTGCTCCCGGTCTCGTAGCAGGTTGTTGTATTCCGTCTGAAAGCTTTCCAGGATCACCCGGGCAGTGCGGTCCAGTCGCTCTTCAACTCCGCCTGGTTGATCAATCACTTCGCGGAAACCATGTAATTTGTACTGCAACACTTGGACAAATAGGTTCTCTTTGTCCTGGAAGTAATAATAAAGCGTCGGCTTGGTCAGCCTGCAGCGCCGGCAGAGCTCATCTACCGTGACGCCGCGGTAACCTTTTTGTTGGAACATGCTCCAGGCTTCCTCCAGGATGCGCCCGGCTGTTTCATGATCCAGGATTTGTGGGTTTTCCATGGCCGCTCTCCTTTCCGTATACTGATTAGTATGTAATATACTAAATAGTATATAGCTTGTCAAGGTTAATTCTGCTGCCATTTTTGGTAATACAAGACGCCTTTTCTCATTCCTCTCCTCGACCTCCGTGCCTTCGCATGAAGTGTGTAAGGTGGGTCCGGAAAATGCACCATTAAACATAAGGCGAAGAGGAAATGATGCTATAGTGTAAGGAGGAGAATCAATTTATGTCAGAAATATGCGGATATTTATTTTTCGTAATACTCGCAATAATATTTGCATTTTACTTATATGATCACTTCAAAATGAGGCCTAGGGAGATAATTGACAAATTAAAAGCGAGCCATGATATTGTTGGGTTAATGGGCTTTTTAGATAAAAGAAATTCTGAATGGGTGGAAGATTATTGTATAAATGCAATTATCGAAATTGCAAATGATTCCGACAAGGTTGAAATCTTGACCACATATATGGGGGGAAGATTATCCAATACCCGCTTGTTGAATTCCATTGATATTGCCAAAGTACTTGGCAATTTACTACAGACCAAATCTAATCCCGTAATAACAATGGAGTTAATATTGTTCTATTATCAAAATGGTATGTTAGCTAGGACTAAGTTCCTAGGTTTGGATCTTGACAATGTATTAAGACAAATGCTTCTCATGGAAGTTGATGCCGAAAAAATAAGGTTGATAACTGCAATTAGAGACTTACAGATTGTGAAAGCGAATCAATGGATTGACTTTGGAATTATCGATGCAATAGGGAGACTTTTAAAAACTGAAGAATGTAATTTGATTCTGCAAATGTATAAATTGCATATTGTTCCAAATGAGATATGGGTCGATTTAGGGCTATCTCAACGAATTGATTTATTGATTGAAAAAATACTAAAACTTGGGGATGCACAAAGAAGAATCAACCTTTTTAAAATCTTAGTGAATTATTATGAGGAAGGGTTATTAAACTCTTCACAAAAAGCCAAATTAATTATGAATGAAAGTTCTTTGAAAGAGGTTGGTTATACTTATTACACTGAGGGGGAAGTAACTTACGAAGAAGTATTTGGATATGGGTCAGACGGTGTTATGCGCGGAGATTTTATAAGACATTCAAATACGGTAGCTATAACTGTAAAACTTTGGGACTATTGGCCAGAGGACAATTTTTCATCTAAGAGCCAATGAAAAAACAAAAATAAAGGATGCTTGACAAGGCATGTAATACGTCTGACAATACATGGGTTAATTCAACTTTGGATATGGATCGGACGAAAAATGTCTCTGTATGCCATTCAAACCCACGGCCTGACGCGCACTTTCGGTGACGTGCGCGCAGTGGACGGGATCACCTTCGATGTGCCGGCCGGCAGCGTCTTCGGCTTTCTCGGGCCGAACGGATCCGGTAAAACCACCACCATCCGCCTGCTGCTCGGCCTGCTCCAGCCGGATTCCGGCTCGGCCAGCGTGCTGGACTTTGACACCCGCAGCCAGGCGGATCAAATCCGCCTGAATTGCGGCGCGCTGCTGGAGCACACCGGCCTGTACGAGCGCATGTCCGCCGAGGACAACCTGGAATTTTACGGCCGCGTCTGGCGCATCCCGGCTGCGGAGCGACACGCCCGCATCCAGGAACTGCTCCAGGGCCTGGACCTGTGGGAGCGGCGGGCGGAAAACGTCAGCCAGTGGAGCCGCGGCATGAAGCAGAAACTGGCCGTGGCGCGCGCCCTGCTGCACCATCCGCGCCTGATCTTCCTCGATGAACCCACCGCCGGGCTGGACCCGGTGGCCGCGGCTGCCCTGCGCGATGACCTGGAGGGCCTGGCCCAAAAGCAGGGCGTGACGGTTTTCCTCACCACCCACAACCTGGTTGAAGCCGAAAAGCTGTGCGACCAGGTGGCGGTCATCCGCGAGGGCAGGCTGCTGATGGTCGGCTCGCCGGATAGCCTGCGCCTGAGCCAGGGCAGCGGCAAGCTGGAAGTGGTCGGGCGCGGCTTCACTGCCGAGATCCTGTCCAAACTCAAGGAGCGCCCCGAGGTGGCAGACCTGGAGCAGCACGATCAGCACATCATCATCAGCCTGAATAGCGGGGCCGATTCGGCTCCGCTGGTGCCCTTCCTGGCCGGGCTGGGCGTGCAAATTGACGAAGTCCGCAAGGGCGCAGCCAGCCTGGAAGAGGTCTTCCTCTCCCTGATGGAGGAGGAGGCCAAATGATCAATGATATTTACACCCTGGTCTGGAAAGAATGGAAGGAAATCTTCCTGCAGCGCGGCAGCAGCCGCACCGGTGTGGCCAACCTGCTGATCGTGATCGGCCTGGTGGGCGTGTTCATCCCGCTCCAGTCCGGCCGCAGCTGGGTGACCAGCCCGGTCACCATGTTGATCTGGGCCTGGCTGCCGATCTTCCTTGTCCTCGGCATGGTGACGGACGCCTTTGCCGGCGAGCGTGAGCGCCACACGCTGGAAACCCTGCTGGCCTCGCGCCTGTCGGATAACGCCATCCTGCTGGGCAAGGTGGGCGCCTCGCTCTCCTACGGCTGGAGCGTGGCCCTGGTCAGCATGTTTATGGGCGCGATGACGGTCAATATCGCCTATCCGCAAGGCGGGTTTATCTTTTACCGCTGGGATATGCTCCTCTTCGGGCTGGCCCTGGCCTTCCTCGGCTGCCTGCTGATTGCCCTGGTCGGCGTGCTGGTTTCACTGCGCGCCCCCACCGCGCGGGCGGCCTATCAGCGGTTGTCCATTGTCATGCTGGTCATCTATTTCGTGCCCATCCTGGGCCTGCAGTTCCTGCCCGCCAGCTTCACCCAGCCCATCCTGGCATTTTTCTCCGGGGCGCGCTTCTCCACCATCATGTTGGTGGTCATCCTGGTCCTGTTGATTGCCAATGCCGTCCTGTTTTCCATCGTCCGGGCTCGCTTCCAGCGTGCCAGGCTGATCGAGAACGGATAATCCCTCTCCTTTCCTGTTGGCCGGGTGCATTCGAGCAATGCACCCGGTTTTTCTTTCTCCGCCGCTCTACCGTCTGCCTCGATCTGTCCCGATCAGGGCGATCGCGAAGCATCCCTTTGGGAAGCGGCCGGGAAATTATATTTATTCAGCAGGCAGGATGTTTCCCGGCTGCTTCGCCCCTACCGAATAATTCAAACAAGGATGAAAAATCACAAAAAATATCGTTATAATCGATTTATGAACTCGTCCTCCCGCTGGACCTGGCTGGCCCGCCTGTTGATCGGGGTTGTCTTCGCCCTCAATATCCAGTGCGCCCTGGCCTTCCTCATTTCCCCGCAGACCTACGCTCCCGCCTTTGAACTGGGCGGCGCGCCGGGCGCCGGGATGGTGCGCGGCATGGGCATCCTCTTCCTGATGTGGAATGTGCCCTACGCCGCGGCCCTCTGGCAGCCGCTGCGGAATTTCATCTCCCTGACCGAGGCGGTGGTGATGCAGGCCGTCGGCCTGTTGGGCGAGACTCTGGTCTGGCTGGGACTGCCGCTGCAGCATGCAACCGCCCGCGGCTCCATCCTGCGCTTCATCTGGTTTGACGGCGGCGGGTTGATCCTGCTCGCGGCTGCCTGGTTGCTGGCCAAAAACCTGAGGAAAGGAAAGAAAACATGATCTCCCAGCACCGCATACTCATGGGCGCCCTGCCTGCGGAGATCGTTCAAGGGACGCTGTCCCGTTTACCGGAAGATATGCAAGCCGTGCTGGAGGCATTCAACCAGCGTTTTGGAGGTAGAGATGGTTGAGATCCGTTGGGAAACCGAGCGTTTGATCATCCGCCCCTTTGAGGC
>CAYOOA010000129.1:0-4092 GCA_964405455.1 uncultured Anaerolineaceae bacterium
GGCCGCGCCCAGGCCGCCGTGGACCTGACGCCCGACCTGGCCGGGACGCTGGAGGTGCATGCCTACCGCATCCTGTACGGCGGTACGATCGTCCGCGACACCCGCCTGGTGGTGGTGGATAACGCCGATGAGTTGATGGTCCAGTTGAAGGCCGGGCAGGATTCCTACCTGCCGGGCGATACGGCTGATCTCAACCTGACTGTCAACGGCGTGGATGGCAGCGGGGTGCAATCAGCGGTTGGCCTGGCCATCGTGGATGAGAGCGTCTTCGCCCTCGCCCAGCAGGACCCCGGCTTTGCCCGGCTGTACTTCATGCTCGAAGCCGAGATCCTCACTCCGCGCTACGACCTGCACGGTTTCAGTGTGCCGGACCTGGTGTACGGCATTCCCTCCAACGACCCGGCGCTCAAGGATTCGGTGGCTTCAGCCGCCCGTGCTTCGCTGGCTGCCGCGCCGGTTTCCAACTACACCCTGACTGCCAACTCGCACGAGGAAGCCATCCGACAGGCGACACAGATCCAGGGGAAGGCCTTCACCATCCTGATGCAGGTCTTTTCCATTCTGTTCATCCTGGCCAGCCTGGCCATCATCTGGCTGCTGGTGGCCGGGGTCCGGGCTGACCGGGTGCTGGGCCGCTCCAGCCTGCTCACCCTGGGCGTGCTGGGTCTGCTTTTCGGCTTCTTCTTGATCCTGGTGGCCAATCATCTGCCGGATTGGTTGTGGAATTTCAAGTACTTTTTGAGTGACATGTTCAGCGCCCTGGCGAGAAACATGGCCGCCAGCCTGGCCTGTTTTGGCGCGGTCGTACTGGCCGCCTGGATTGTGCTGCTGGTGATTGCCATCCAACGCAAAGACGCCCGCCTGGGCTGGGCAGTGGGCCTGCTGCCGATCTGGATCGGCCTGCTGGTGGGGGTGCTGTTTTCCGGCCGGCGTTACAATTCCAGCGTGGGCATCCCGGGCATGGAAATTCTCATCATCGGCGCCCTGATTGCCTACCTGCTGGTCTTCCTGGCCTTTGTGCTGCGCGGCTCCGGCTTTGCCTTTGCCAAACGCGGCTGGGTGGCGATCATGGCCTTCATCCTGGCCGGGGCATTGATCCTGAGCTTGCTGCCCCTGACGGCCGTTACCGCCATGGGCGGGGCCATGGCACCGCAACCCATAGTGGGCAATGTGGTCGAAGAAGCCATGATCATGCCGGCAGCCGTGCCCACTGCGGCACCGGCTGCCCAGGATAAAAACGCGCTCAGCGGAGCGGACCAGACGGCGTCTGCGAATGCCGAACCGCCCCGCTTGCGCCAGTATTTCCCCGAGACGATGCTCTGGCTGCCGGATGCCGTGACCGATGAGCAGGGCGTGTTGAACCTGCAAACCCCCGTGGCCGACAGCATCACCACCTGGCGCATGACCGCCCTGGCCTCCAGCAAGGACGGCCGGATCGGTTCCATCTCCGCCCCGCTGCTCGTCTTCCAGGATTTCTTCATCGACCTGGACCTACCGCTTTCCCTGACGGTGGGTGACGAGGTGTCCATCCCGGTTGGGGTCTACAACTATATGACGGACGAACAAAGCGTGCGCCTGGAGGTGCAGCCGGAAAGCTGGTTTGAACTGCTGGATGAGCCGGTCAAGGAAATGACCATCCCGGCCAACGATATCAACGTGGTTTATTTCCGCATCCGCGCCCTGGATTTCGGCTCGCAACCCTTCCAGGTGACCGCCATCGGCTCCAAGATGTCGGACGCCATCCGCAAGGAGGTGCGCGTCTACCCGGACGGCATGCCGATCACCCGAAACGCTTCGAACGTGCTGAACTCCGGCCAAACTGCCTCCGAGCAGGTCTTCATCCCTGCCGAAACAGTGGCCGGGACGCAAAAAGTGATCGTCAAGATCTTCCCCGGCATGGTGGCCCAGGTGGTGGACGGCCTGGAAGGCATCCTGCGCATGCCCAACGGCTGCTTTGAGCAGACATCCTCCTCGGCCTACCCCAACGTACTGGTGATGGATTATCTCAACACCACCGGCAAGGCCGCCCCGGAGGTCCAGATGCAGGCCGAGGAGTACCTGAACATCGGCTACCAGCGCCTGCTGACCTTTGAAGTGGACGGCGGCGGGTTCTCCCTGTTTGGCGATGCCCCGGCCGACCGCATGCTGACCGCCTACGGCCTGCAGGAATTCAGTGACATGGCCCGGGTGATGGATGTGGATCCGCAGCTCACTGCCCGCGCCGCCCGCTGGCTGCTCGACCAGCAAAATTCGAACGGCTCGTGGGAAAACGACCGCGGCCTGGTGCATGAGAGTACCTGGGCCAACCTGCAGAACGACCGCCTGCCGGTCACGGCATACATCACCTGGAGCTTGATTGTGGCCGGGCAGTACGATGATCCCGGCGTGCAGCGCGGACTGGAGTACCTGCGCGAAAACAACACCCAGGCCGAAGATCCCTATTCCCTGGCGCTGTTGGCCAACGCCCTGGCTGCAGCCGCCGACCGTGAGGGCAGCCTTGATAGCGTCGCCGCCAGCGTGCTGGATCGCCTGGCCGGACTGGCCCAAAATGACGGGGATGTCAGCTTCTGGACTTCGAAAATTGCCACCTTTGTCGGCGGCGAGGGACAAAGCGCCAGCATTGAAACCACCGCCCTGGCCGTCCTGGCCTTCCAGAAGTCGCTGACCCACCCGGACCTGGCCAACCGCGGCCTGCTCTACCTGGTGCGCGGCAAAGATTCCTACGGCACCTGGTACACCACCCAGGCCACCCTGCTCAGCCTCAAGGCGCTGCTGGGTAGTGTTCAAAGCGGCGGCAGCCTGACGAATGCCGCAGTGACCGTCACTCTGAACGGCGGGCAGGCCCAGACCGTCCAGGTGACCCCGGAGAACTTTGACGTGGTTCAACTGCTGACCTTTGAGGACCTCAATCCCGGTGCTGCGAACCGGGTGGATTTGCAGGTCGAAGGTCAGGGCAACCTGATGTATCAGGTCACCACCTCGTACTACCTGCCCTGGGGTGATGTGGCCAAATATCCCGACCTGGCGCCGGTGGGCGACCTGGTGACGATCGACGTGCAGTACGACCGGGCAGAGTTGGCCGTCAACGAAACCGTGACCGTCAAGGTGCGGGTCAGCCTCAACCAGCCCGGTGGGGTGGCGGATTCCGCCATCGTCGACCTGGGCCTGCCGCCCGGCTTCACCCTGCGCAGCGAAGACCTGACCGCCCTGGTGGCGCGCTACAACGACGTCCCGCCGGATTACGACTACGCCCGCCTGGAGCGCTTTGAGACCACGCCGCGCCAGATCATCATCTACCTGACCCACCTCAGCAACGGCAAGCCGCTGGAATTCAGCTACCGCCTGCAGGCCAAATACCCGCTGCGCGTGCAATCACCCGCCAGCACGGCCTACGACTACTACAACCCGGATGTGAACGGGCAGAATGAGCCGCAGACCCTGGTGGTAACGCCGTAATGGGGAAGGGAATCCAATAAATAGAAGCGTCCCGGCAAGATGATCTTTGCCGGGACGCTCCTGAAGATAACTTCTCCACCTAATAAATTTGTAATGTATAGAAAACTGGTTTTTTGGTCGGTTTTTCCGGTATAGTTAAGTCAACCCACACCGGAGTTGGCATCATGACCATGGCGACCATTCTCGTGATCGAGGACGATCCCGATAACCTTGAACTTGTGCGCATCCTGCTGGCGCAGGGTGGTTTTAATTTCCTGGGGGCGTATGATGGGCGCGCCGGGTGGGAGACGGCCCTGAAGTACCTGCCCGACCTGGTCCTGCTGGATTTGACCATCCCGTTGATCGACGGTTGGCAGTTGGCGGCGGAGCTGAAGGCCAATCCGCGCACCCGTCATATCCCGGTGGTGGCGCTCTCGGCGCACTCCCTGC
Organism: uncultured Anaerolineaceae bacterium; assembly: GCA_964405455.1. Taxonomy (GTDB): domain Bacteria; phylum Chloroflexota; class Anaerolineae; order Anaerolineales; family Anaerolineaceae; genus CALESS01. The sequence goes on from CAYOOA010000129.1 coordinate 3,886, forward strand.
CCGGGGATCGCAGTCGCGCCCTGGAGGCGGGCTGCGACGGTTTTATATCAAAACCGCTGGATGTGCCCAACTTTACCAAAACAGTCCAGTCTTATTTGAAGAAAAAGTAGCCGTAGCCATTCCAGAGAATCAGCAGCGGGACAGGTTCAACGACACCTGTCCCGCTATGTTATAATTTGAGGGCATCCGGGGCCCGTAGCTCAGTGG
>CAYOOA010000130.1:0-3991 GCA_964405455.1 uncultured Anaerolineaceae bacterium
TCACCCGCCTGGAATTGGATTTGCCCAGGCGGTTATTGGTGCTTTTGGGCGATAACGCCCAGGGGAAAACCACCCTGTTGGAAGCCGTCTATTACCTGGCCACCTTTACCTCGTTGCAGGCCGGTTCGGACCGCCAATTAATCAACTTCAATGCCGCCGCCGAAAAACAGGCTGTCACCCGCCTGGTGGCGGATTTTGAAAAAAGCGGACAGAATCACCACCTGGAAGTGCGCCTGATCCAGGAAAACGGCGGCAATGGCGGGGCGCGCCTGCGCAAGCAAATTCTTCTCGACGGCGTCTCCAGACCCACTCACGAAGTGGTGGGGTTCTTTTCGGCGGTCATTTTCCTGCCGCGCATGACAGATATCATCGATAGAGCTCCGGAGGAGCGCCGCCGCTACCTGAATCTGGCCCTTTCCCAGGCCGTACCCGGCTATGCCCGGGCACTTTCTGAATATGCCCAGGTGGTCACCCAACGCAATGCTTTGTTAAAACAGCTCGCTGAGCGCGGCGGGGACCCAGGTCAACTGGATTACTGGGACGAATTGCTCACCGAACGCGGTGCATTCCTGATCCTGCACCGCATCCGCTCCATTCACGAGATGGAAAAGCTGGCCGCGCGCATCCACCACCGCCTGACACATTCCTCAGAGATCCTGCGCCTGGCGTATCAACCTTCCTATGATCCCTTGCCCCGCATGGAAGGCCAGTACACCCTGAAAATGGTGACCCCCGTCCAACGCAACGGATTGACTCACGTCCAGATCCAGCAAGGTTTCCTGGCTGCTTTGCGCTCAATGCGCAGCGAGGAAATTGCCCGCGGAGTGACGGCCATCGGCCCGCATCGTGATGAATTACGTTTCCTGGGCAACGGAGTGGACCTGGGCGATTTCGGCTCGCGCGGCCAGGTGCGCACCACCCTGCTCTCGCTCAAACTGGCTGAACTGGCCTGGATCAAGGAACGTACCGGTGAATGGCCGGTGATGTTGCTGGATGAGATCATGGCCGAGCTGGACCTCCAACGCCGGGCAGACCTGCAAAATTACTTACTGGAAGGCGAGCAAACCCTGCTTACCACCACCGATCGCAATCTCTTCACCCCGGAATTTACCCAATCCTGCACCATCTGGCAGGTCTGCCAGGGCCAGGTGACCATTCCCCCCGTAGCAGAATAAGACTATACGCAGTTTTACAACGGCTTCTTGACCGGGATGCCCACCCGCCGCGGGTATTGCGGTGGTGTGGCGCTCTTCTTATCCACAATCACCAGGTAGCGTTGATCCGCTACACCGGGCAGTTCAACCGGTTGTAGTTTCCGGAGATGCCCGCCCAATACCTTGAAAGCGTGTTCAGCCGCTTGCGCCTCTGCCGGGCCGCTTTCGCCTTTCTGCGCCAGCATACCTCCCCCCACCCGTACCAACGGCAGGAGATATTCCGCAAGCACGGGCAAATTGGCTACCGCCCGGGCAACCGCCCATTCATAACGCTGGCGGTGCTTCGGGTTCTGGCCCAGGTCTTCTGCCCGGTCGGTCGAGAACTCCACTTTTTCCAGCCCCAGCCCTTCCACCACCTGCCGGCAAAACTCCACCTTCTTGCCCACCGAATCCACCAGGGTGACCTGCATCGCAGGATACAGGATCTTGAGCACGATCCCCGGGAAACCGGCCCCGGTGCCGATGTCGATCAGGCTGGATGGGGCGTTTTTACCCCAGGCCAGGCAGCAGGAAATTGAATCCAGGAAGTGTTTGATGCGGATACCGTCCACATCGCGGATGGCGGTCAGATTGATCTTATCATTCCACTCCAACAATTCGCGCTCGAATTGTTCCAATTGAGCCAGTTGGCGTGTAGTTAATCCGATACCGAAAAGTTCCAGGGCTGATTTTTGCACTCTCTCCATGCCGTGGATTATACCTTAGCCTGCCCGCCATGGAATTTACCAGTTCTTGAAGAAATTTACCCTTGACAGTTCATGACAATTACGGTAATATTCCTGCCTAGTAGGATGCAAGGTACTAGTTCTTGTTGGATCAATGTTTCTGACGGCTTACAGCATTCTTGTGTAAGTCGTTTTTTAATAGAGAACCCGCTGGAACTCCGCCTGCTCCTGAAATTTCAACATCTTGTTTGGAGGCTTTACAATGGCTGAGCGTTTTGTCGGAACGGTCAAATGGTTCAATGGAACCAAAGGTTATGGTTTCCTCTCCCAGGAAAATGGCCCGGACGTCTTCGTCCACTATACCGCCATCGCTGCGGAAGGTTACCGCAATTTGGAAGAAGGCCAGCGGGTCGAATTCTCGATTGAGAAGGGCCCCAAGGGTCTGCAGGCTACCAACGTCGTAATTCTCTAATACCACCCCGCAAACCAACCCGCCCCGGAGAAATCCGGGGCGTTTGATTTTAATCTTCTGGTTGTTTTACCGGGCAATCAAGGGCAGAAATACAACCGAAAATGCTCCGCCGGATAGAACAATATCCATCGTTTGCAGATCCGATATCGTCAAGTTGAGTGTTTGAGGGTTATATCCCAATGCCCCCACCATTAAGGTATAAGAACCCGGGCAGAGGGCCAGCTGATAAGTTCCACTCAACGGATCGGTGTTCACCACCTGCCCGGTTTCTGCCACCTGCAGCCAGGCCGACAGCGGCAGGTTACCATCATCCTTCACCGTGCCCTGTAAACCAGTGGGTTGAAGTGCAAAATCCTGCGCAATGGCACCAGTGGTCGGTATGGTAAGCGAGGCTGTCTCGGGCAGATGACAATCTGCGCTGGCCGTCAGGCTCACCTCTCCCGGCAGCAGCAGGCGGTGGTAGTCGCCAACCTCCGGGTCAGATGCCACTGGTTTGGAAATCCCGGCCGTATTGATCTGTGCATCCAGCGGCGTACCGCTCCAGGCATCTGTGATCAATCCCCGCGCCCCGGTGAGGGCTTGTTCCATCCAGGTCAGCATGGCTTCCCGGTTATTGTCCCAGTATGGCCCCAGGGCTGCTTCATTAAAAGCCGGCTTCTTGATTGCACTGACTTCGATGGTGATATGCAGTTCATTCCGCCAGTTGTAAGCCCAATCCTGCATTCCGCCGGAGATGGAATACCATTCCCAACCCACCGTCACCCCATCCTTGAATCCGCCGTTCAAGATCTGCTGATTCAAGGCTGCGTAACCGACACTCAACACATGGAAGAGTTCGTTATCCGGGGCATACTTGGGCGGCACAGGCGGTTCATTGTCCCAGGGGTAATTGACCACCAGGTCGCCCCCGTGATAATTAGCCCCCAACACAAAGCGGTGGGCATATCCCAACTGCATGAAAGCCTGGTTTTCCGGCTGCCGCCCGGCAGGTGTATCCACCGGATCGCTGATCGGGTCGGGAAAGTCCCGGTTCAGGTTCACCCCATTGGCATTGTAGCGGCTGGATGCCATGTAACCATCCGGGTTGTGGAGGGGGCATAACCAGGTTTCCAGTTCGTCAACAAGAGCGGTCAGTCGGGTGTCTGTTCCATAACCAGCCGCAAGCAACTCCGCCAGGCGGGTAACCAGTTCAACCCCTACAGTCTCGTCCCCGTGGATGGCGGCTGAGAACTTCACCTCGGGTTCGTCCTCCTCCACATCCGGGTGATCTGTGATCTTCAGGCAGTAAATTGCCCGCCCCTGGACGGAACTCCCGATTGAGACCAGACGGATGAATTCCGGGTGGGCATCTGCCAGGACTTGCCAGCGCGTCACAAAATCAGTATAGGTCGGCCAGGCACCCGCTGCCATTATGCCGGGGCCATAGAGGGCGGCAGCCTGCCTGCTTGGATTGTTGATGGGAGTAGCCGTTAATCCGATGCCACTTAACCAGGCTGCCTCCAATGGATTAACGTAAGCAGTTACCTGCACGGCTTGGGATGAATTACTTGTCACCAGCGGCCGGACGGAATCAATATCGTACAGGTGGGATTGTAGAAGTTTCAGGTCTGCAGCCGAATCAACCCGGATTTCCACCGGGT
>CAYOOA010000131.1:0-3887 GCA_964405455.1 uncultured Anaerolineaceae bacterium
GGCAAAAAAGGTGTATTTCGTCGCTTGTAAAAATAGGTTAGACACCTATATAATCATAGTGTTGGTTTCCACCCATCTCAGGAGGAGAAAGATTATGCAGCAAAAACGTTTTGTTTACGTATTATTTGTTGTCGTGGTTCTTTCCGCCATGTTGTTGACGGCCTGCGGCGCCAAGCCCACCGCCACCACCGGCAGCGGTGAAGATCCATTGGTAGCGGCCGCCAAGGCCGAAGGCCAGCTGACCGTGATTGCCCTGCCGCATGACTGGTGCAACTACGGCGAAGCCATCGATGCCTTCAAGGCCAAATACGGCCTGACGGTCAATGAGCTGAACCCGGATGCGGGTTCCGGCGACGAAATCGAAGCCATCAAGGCCAACAAAGAGAGCAAAGGCCCCCAGGCTCCGGACGTGATTGATGTAGGTTACGGCTTTGGCCCCCAGTTGATCCAGGAAGGCCTGGTAGCTCCGTACAAAGTTTCCACCTGGGATTCCATCCCGGCCGACACCAAGAACCCTGACGGCTACTGGTACGGCGACTACTACGGCGTGATGGCTTTTGAAGTCAATTCTGACGTGGTCAAGAATGTCCCGCAGGACTGGGCCGATCTGCTCAAGCCCGAATACAAGGGACAGGTTGCCCTGGCGGGTGATCCGCGCGTTTCTGCCCAGGCCCAGATGAGCGTATACGGCGCTGCCCTGGCCAACGGCGGTTCGCTGGATAACATCCAGCCCGGCCTTGATTTCTTCAAGCAGTTGAATGATGCCGGTAACTTCGTCCCGGTGGTAGCCAAGCAGGCGACCGTTGCCAAGGGCGAGACCCCGATCATCATGCGCTGGGACTACAACGCCCTGGCTGACAAGACGGCCCTGGCCGGCAACCCGAACATCGAAGTGGTCATCCCCAAGACGGGCGTGATCGCCGGTGTGTACATCCAGGCCATTTCCGCCTACGCCCCGCACCCCAATGCGGCCAAGTTGTGGATGGAATACCTGTACTCGGATGAAGGCCAGTTGGCCTGGCTCAAGGGCGGCTGCCACCCCATTCGCTACAATGATATGGCTGCCCGCAACGTCATCCCGGCCGACCTGGCGAAGGCCCTGCCGAGCGCCGAACTTTACAAGAACACAGTGTTCCCCTCGATTGATCAGATCAATGCCGCCAAGCAGGTCATTGCTGACAAGTGGATGACCACTGTAGGCGCAGATGTCAAGTAAGCCGCTACCCGGCTTAACTGCAACCGAAAATTCCAAGCGGGACGCGCCTCAAGCGCGTCCCGCCAAATCGGTTGCCTCCAAATGGCTGGGGGTGCTGCCATTTTTCCTGTTCATCTTCATTTTTGTCGTCCTGCCTTCCATTTCCCTGTTCGTGGGCAGTTTTCAGGACGTGAAGGGCAATTTCACCTTCAAGAACCTGGCCGACCTGGTCAAGCCGGAGTACGTGGGCGCCTACTGGGTGACCATCCGCATTAGCGCGGTGACGGCGGTGGCGGGCGGCATCCTGGGGTTCATGATGGCCTATGCCACCACGGTGGGCGGTCTGCCGCGCTGGGTGCGCTCGATCCTGGCGACGTTTTCGGGTGTGGCCTCCAACTTTGCCGGCGTGCCGCTGGCCTTTGCCTTCATCGCCACGCTGGGACGGACGGGCATGCTCACGATCATCCTCAAGGCGCTGGGCTTGAACCTGTATGACAGAGGCTTCAGCCTGTACAGCTTCTGGGGCTTGAGCCTGACGTACATGTACTTCCAGTTCCCGCTGATGGTGTTGATCATCACCCCGGCCCTGGACGGCCTACGCAAGGATTGGAAGGAAGCCGCTGAGAACCTGGGGGCCAACTCCTTCCAGTATTGGACGAAGGTGGCGCTGCCGATCCTGATGCCGTCCATTTTGGGCTGCATGGTCCTGCTGTTCGGCAACTCCTTCGGCGCGTACGCCACAGCCCTATCCCTGACCGGCGGGTTCATCAACCTGATTACGATTGTGATTGGATCGCAAATCAAGGGCGATGTGCTGCACAACGTCAACCTGGGCTATGCGATGGCGTTCGGAATGGTGCTGGTAATGACTGCGACCATGGTCATTTATTACTTCCTGCGGCGGCGCAGTGAAAGGTGGCTGCGGCAATGAAGATGAAAATGAAGGTTACCTGGTCGCGATTGTGGTCGTGGTTCTGGATCCTGCTGGGGGGGTTGTATTTCATCCTGCCGCTGGTGGCAACGTTTGATTTCTCCCTGCGCGCCAAGAAGGGAGTGCTTAGCTTCCTGGCCTACCAGCGCCTGTTTGCCGATCCGCAATTTTTCGATACCTTCCTGTTTTCCGTCGTAATGGGGTTGATTACGATTGTGATCAGCATCCTATTGATTGTCCCCACGGCGTACTGGATTCGCCTGAAATTGCCGCAACTGCGCGGGATCGTGGAATTCATCAGCATGCTGCCCTTCGTTATCCCGGCCATCGTGCTGGTTTTTGGCATGATCCGCGTGTTCAGCGGTCCGCCGTTCTACCTGACGGATTCCTACATCGGCAATGAGGTCCTGCTGGTGGCAGGGTACGTGGTGCTGGCGCTGCCCTACACCTACCGGGCGATTGACACCGGCCTGCAGGCAATTGACGTGCGCTCCCTGACCGAGGCGGCCCAGAGCCTGGGGGCGAGTTGGGCGACGATTTTGTTCAAAATCATCTTCCCCAACCTGCGGGTGGCGATCCTGAGCGGTTCCTTCCTGACCTTTGCCATCGTGATGGGTGAATTCACCCTGGCGAGCTTCCTGGTCGGGATCAAGGCGTTTGGGCCGTACATGTCATTGATCGGGCAGAACAAGACGTACGAATCCTCCTCGCTGGCCATCATCAGCTTCGGGTTGACCTGGGCGGCGATCTGGCTGATGCAAATTCTCAACCGGGGCGGCTCGGAACGCATGATTGCCGGCCGATAAATTACCAACAGGGATCATTCCATGGCTTATCTTGAACTGAACAATGTTTCAAAGAAATTTGGCAACACCTTCGCGGTCAACGATTTCAACCTGGCCATTGAAAAAGGGGAGTTCGTCTCCTTCCTGGGGCCCAGCGGCTGCGGAAAGACGACCACCCTGCGCATGATCGCCGGGTTTGAAACGCCGACCAGCGGCAAGGTCACCCTGGACGGAGAGGACATCACCTACGCTTCGCCGAACCAGCGCAACGTAGGGATGGTCTTCCAGTCCTACGCGCTCTTCCCGAACATGACGGTGGAGCAGAACATCGGCTTTGGCCTGCAGGTGCGCAAATGGAAGCCGGAGGACATCCAGAAACGGGCGCAGGAGATGCTGGCGCTGATTCACCTGGAGGAATTCGGGTCGCGCTACCCCTACCAGCTTTCGGGTGGGCAGCAGCAGCGGGTATCCCTGGCGCGCGCGCTGGCCATCCGGCCGCGGGTGCTGCTGCTGGACGAACCGCTCTCCGCGCTGGACGCCAAGATCCGGGTGGAGCTGCGCCAGGAAATTCGACGCATCCAGCAGCAACTGGGCATCACCACGGTGTACGTGACGCACGACCAGGAAGAGGCGCTTTCGCTCTCCGACCGGGTGGTGGTGATGAGCCGGGGATTGATGGAGCAAGTAGGCACACCGGCGCAAATTTACAATTACCCGACGACTGAGTTCGTGGCCTCCTTTGTAGGGCAGTTGAACCTGCTGCCAATCAACAGTGTTGACCTGGAAAAGAAGACCTGCACCATTGGCGGCCAGTCGGTGCGTTTTTCGCATCACATCAGCCGGCCGGACGGCGCACCCTTCCGCCTGGCAATCCGCCCGGAGGAGATCCAGATCGGCGGAGATGCCGGGCGCAACCAACTGCGTGGCAAGGTGGACCTGGTCACCTTCCTGGGGGCGGTCATCCGCCTGAAGGTGG
>CAYOOA010000132.1:0-3859 GCA_964405455.1 uncultured Anaerolineaceae bacterium
GACCCGGCCACCGGCACATCATTGAAATAAGTGATGGATTCTTTCTCCCCCTGCAGCGCCAGGGCGTACAGGGCTGGGAGGTAGTGCTCCGGGGTGGGGACGGCCAGACGGACCGCCGTGCCGAGGGCGGGATAATCAATCAGGGAGGCGTGGTCGCGCGCGTCCATCAGCTTCTTGAACAGGATGCTGGCCTCCAACGCCCAGGGCAGGCCGAATTCCTCGTTGAATCCGGTCAGGTCAAAATTACGCACGACCACCCGGCCCAGGTTGTGGACCAGGTTGCCGCTGGCCAGGATCAACACGCCTTCGCTGCGCAGTGGGGCTAACTCGCGGCCCAGGTTGTAATGGAATTGGGCCGGCTGGGAGTAGTCCAGGCTCAATTGCACCACCGGGATCTCTGCCTGCGGGTACATCTGGCGCAGCACACTCCAGCAGCCGTGATCCAGTCCCCAACCTTCGTCCAACACCACATCCGTAGAGTGCACGATCTCCTTGACCCTGGCGGCCAGGTCCGGGCTGCCGGGAGCGGGGTATTCCACCTCGTACAGGGCGCGCGGAAATCCGCCAAAATCATGAATGGTGCGCGGCTGGGTCATGGCGGTAACCCCCGTGCCCTGCGTCTCCCAGTGGGCAGACACGCACAGGATGGCCCGGGGGCGGGGCAAGCTTTCGCCCACCTGCCGCCAGGTGCGGGAAAACCGGTTGTCCTCGATTGCATTCATCGGGCTGCCATGACCGACAAACAGGACAGGCAAGAGCGTTGAGTCTGGCATATGGTACAGATAAGCTCCTATTCTATAAAGATGGCATGCATTTCAGTCACCAGCGCAGCCCGCGCCTCGATCTCGGCCAGCCGGCCGGAAGCATAGATGGATGCTTCAATGCGTAGCCGGCGGGCTTTTAACCGGGGCAGTTTCTTCAGGCCTTGCAGGGAGGTCCCCTTATTTTTTAAGTAGATCTCGATGAAGGCCCGCTCCAGTAGGGCAATCGGATCGGACAGGAAAACCGGGCTCGTCTCTGCATTTCGGTTAACGGGAGACATACTGTACCTCCTTTCGATGGAGAAAAACCATCGAAGCCGGCAATGCACCTGGTCAACTTTCAACGACGGGCATCTGGTTCTTGCCCAGTTGGGCCAGCAATTTCCTGAGGATTTGCTCGCGCAACTCGAGCATCATTTTGTACTCAAAGTTCTCCGTGCGGCGGATCTCATCGCGCAAGTCCATCAGGCAGTGCTCCACCAGGTTGGTCAGAATTTGAGCCTCTTCGTCTTTTAAGGTGAGCGTAACCATGTCGGCGCCTCCTGTAAAAAATGGATTGGACGACTTTTGGCTCCGGGTTCCCTGAACGGCGCTGCTTCCAAAAATTGTTCAGTCAATTAAGATTATAAGGGGTTGAAAGTCAAAGTCAAGTATGACTGAACCGGGGATTCAGGTAGAATTATCAGGAGATTATTGATCAATCCTGAGGTGAAACAGATGCAGAAGCGCGGTGATTTCCTCTGGCTGGCTGCCCTGCTTGGGGTGACGGCGTTCCTGGTGGTACCGGCCACCCTCCAGTCGTTTGTCTCTGCCACGGCCGCTCAACCCTACTTGATGGGCTTTGCCAAGTTCGCCCTCCTGGCGACCATGGGTGAACTGCTGGCCGTACGAATCGTCACTGGCGGCTGGCAAAAACTGCCCGGCCTGTTGCTCAAAATCCTGGTCTGGGGCATCATCGGCATGTTGATCGTGCTCATGTTCCAGGTCTATACCTCCGGGGTGGCCGGGGCGGTGGAAAAGCGCCTGCTCTGGGTGGGCAGCGGCTGGTTGGCCAGACTATTAACCGCTTTCCTCACCAGTGCGGTGATGAACCTGACCTTCGGCCCGGTTTTCATGGCTGCCCACCGCATCAGCGATACCTGGATTGAGGCGCGGGCTGCCGGGCGGGGGCTTTCCCTGGCTGCAGCGGTCGACCGGATTGACTGGCCGGGCTTCTTTCGTTTTGTGGTTGGGAAAACCATCCCCTTTTTCTGGATCCCGGCCCACACCATCACCTTTCTGCTGCCGCCGGAATACCGGGTGATGATGGCGGCTTACCTGTCCATTGCCCTGGGCGTGATCCTGGCTTATGCCCGGCGGAGGGCGGTGCAGAAATAACCAAATTGTGACAGATGTCATCTTGTAAATAGTATGGGACTTTGCTATTATATGTATAATCATATATAAGCAAAGTCCTATATTTTTATCTTTACCCGCCAGTGTTATCTGCGGTGGATCCCTGCAGAAAGGAAATCAGATGTCACTTGAATTTGCCATTTTAGGGTTTCTCAACTACAAGCCTTTCACCGGTTATGAGCTGAAGAAGATGTTCGATACCTCGGTGCGCCACTTCTGGTCAGCCGACCAAAGCCAGATCTACCGTACCCTGGCGAAATTAACGGCCGATGGGCTGGCCGAGGTGGAGGTGGTGGAGCAGACCACCCGTCCGGATCGCAAGCTTTACCACATTACATCGGCCGGGCAGGCCCGTTTTGTCGACTGGCTGCGCGGCCCTTTCCCCAATGAGGAAGCGAGGAGCGGCCCGCTGGTGCAGGTCTTTTTTTCCGCTCGCCTGACGGATGATGAGATCCTGGTCAAGTTTGAGACGGCTGCCGAAATATTCCGCACCTTGCTCGAGCGCTACGCCAGTGTTCCACCCCAGGCGCAGGAGGCGATGCAGCAGGTGCCCTCGCCCCGCGAGCATTACTTCTGGATGCAGACCCTCGACCTGGGCAACCGTACCATGCGTGCCCAGTTGGATTGGGCTGAAGCGGTCATCGCTGACCTCAAGAGCCGTCGTGTGCCGGAGAAATAGGCCGGACTAGAATGTCGTCAGAATCGTCTTGGTCTGCATTTTTCAATTAAACTTCATCCATTTTCTTGTGCCTTTTCGGTGTCAAGCCGAGTCAGGTAAGGAGTACCAACCATGAATAAGACCCGTTCCACCCGTCAGCGTATCCGCAGGCTGCTTCTGCTGCTGGCTTTTTTGCTTTTCCCCATCACTATGAATTATTTATCGCCGTATGTCATCATCGATGGAGCCTCCCAGGGCATCGTCAACGGAAGTTTGGTGATGTTTGGCCTGATGTTCGTTTCCTCCCTTTTCGTTGGCCGGTTGTGGTGCGGCTGGGCCTGCCCGGCTGGCGCCCTGGGGGAATTGTGTTTTCCCATCAATGACAAGCCCGTTAACCCGAAGAAAATTGACTGGATCAAGTGGGTCATCTGGCTGCCCTGGATCGGCATCATCATTGCCGCTGCGATCGCGGCTGGCGGTTACCACAAGGTGGACTTGCTGCTGGATACAGTTAACGGCATCTCGGTGGCCGGCGATGCTGACCGGCCGGTGATTGCGGCCTATGTGATCTATTATGGCGTGGTGGGCATCTTCGCCATCCTTTCCCTGCTGGTTGGGCGCCGGGCGGGCTGCCACACCATTTGCTGGATGGCGCCGTTCATGATCCTTGGCCGCAAGCTGCGCAATACCCTGGCCTGGCCTTCCCTGCGCCTGAAAGCCAGCCCGGAGAAATGTACTGACTGCCTGACCTGCACCACAAACTGCCCGATGAGCCTGGATGTGAACGGCATGGTCCACCTGGCGAATATGGAAAATAGCGAGTGCATCCTGTGCGGCAATTGCGTGGATCATTGTGCCAAAAAGGCAATCGTGTACACCTTCAGCGCAGGTAAATAAACCCCTTCTTCACAATCCCTCTGGTTTGGGGTATGATGACCTCCATTGAATTGATTCTGAAGGATTGTTGAATGAAACGCACATTTCTCACGCTGATCTTACTTGCCACCCTGGCCGGATGCACCGTTTTCAGCCCGGCAGCCACGGC
>CAYOOA010000133.1:0-2383 GCA_964405455.1 uncultured Anaerolineaceae bacterium
ACTGCAAGCGGTTGTACCAGCCGGGGGCCGATCAGCCTGCCGTTTTTCCCGACCCAGCCCCCCACCCTGACGAGCACTCCCACCGCCACGCCCACCCCGACATCCACGCCGACGCCGACGCCCAGTCCCACTCCGCAGCCCGCCGTCCGGGTAGGACAGGGTGATTGGGCGCTTTTCCTCGGGGATTTCGACTCGGCCCTGGCATCCTACCAGACCGCCTATTCAGCGGCCAGCGATGATGAGATAAAAGCGGCTGCCCTGGTCGGTATCGGCCGGACGCAGTTGCTGCAGGGCAGCCCCCTCCTGGCCCTGAACTCCCTGCGCCAGGCCGTGCAGGATTACTCCGATACCTACCACGGCAAGGGTGCCTACTTTTTCCTCGGCCAGACATATGAATATCTGCAGAACTACGCCGATGCCGCCAAGGCCTATGAAACTTTCCAGCTCCTGCGATCGGGGGTGATCGATGCCTTTCTCTATGAAAAGGTCGGCGATAATCGACAGCGGGCCGGGGACCCAAACGGTGCCGTGACGGCCTTTCAATCCGCCCTGCAGGCTGATCCGCCGGGGGACGCCACAGCCCTGGCAATCAAGATCGGGCAGGCTTACACAACTGCGTTAGACTATACGAATGCCGTGCGCACCTACGTGGACGCTTTTGATCAGACCAGTTCCGATTATTCCAAGGCAACCATTGACTACCTGCTGGGCAATGTTTATCTGGCCATGGGTTACTCTGACCAGGCCTACGCCCGCTTCCAGGATGCGGTGAACAACTACCCGCGTTCCTATGATACATACCAGTGCCTGGTCTACCTTGTTAACGAAGGCATACCGGTGGATGAGCTCAACCGCGGCCTGATTGATTACTTCGCCGGGCAATATGGTTACGCTATTGAAGCCTTCAACCGCTACATGAACTCCACCCCCGGTTATGACGGCACCCCGCTGTATTACAAGGGCCTGGCCCTGCGCGCTCTCGACCAACCCGAAAAGGCCATTGATGCCTGGAAGCTGCTGATCGATGAGCATCCCGGCGACCGTTTCTGGTCCTCTGCCTACGACGAAACTGCCTACACCCAGTGGGGTTGGTTGAACGACACCACCAGCGCCGCTCAAACCCTGCTGACCTATATCGACCGCGCCCCCACTGCCGGGGATGCCGCCAGCCAGCTTTTTGAAGCCGCCCGCATCCTGGAACGCGGCGGCGACCTGCCCGGCGCTGCCGAAACCTGGCAGCGCATGATGGACACTTACCCGGGCGAGGAGATCAGCCTGCGCGGCCTGTTCCTCTCCGGCATCACCTACTACCGCCTGGGCAACCTGGAAAACGCCCTGGCTGCCTTCCAACGCCACCTGATCCTGGCCACCAGCCCCACCGAGCAGGCTTCCGCCTACTTCTGGATCGGCAAGATCCGCCAGGCCCAGGGGGATGAAATCAACGCCAAGAACGCCTGGCACCAGGCGGAGCAGCGCGACCCAACCGGCTACTATGCCGAGCGGGCGACTGACCTGCTGGAAGGCCGGGCGCCGCTTTTCACCTCCAACACTTATGACCTGGCCGTGGACCTGACCGCCGAGCGGGTGGAGGCGGCTGGCTGGCTGCGCCAGACTTTCGCCATCCCGCAGGAGACCGGTCTGGAAGACCTGGGCAGCCTGGCTTCCGACCCGCGCCTGCTGCGCGCCAACCTGTACTGGGAACTCGGCCTGTATGAAGATGCCCGCCTGGAAATCGACCCGCTGGTTGAGGAGATAAAATCCGACCCGGCGGCCAGTTTCCGCCTGCTGCCCTGGTTGCTGGAGAAAGGTTTCTACCGCTCCGCCATCCTGACCGCCCGCCAGATCCTCAACCTGGCCGGGATGGACGATTATTCCACCCTGCAGGCCCCGGCGTATTTCAACCACATCCGCTTTGGCATCTATTTCAAGGACCTGGTGCTGCAATCCGCCCAGGCCGAGGATCTCAACCCCCTCCTGCTGCTGGCGGTCATGCGCCAGGAAAGCCTGTTCGAAGGCTTCGCCCAATCCGGAGCCGGGGCGCGCGGCCTGATGCAGATCATGCCGGCCACCGGCGCCGAGATTGCCAACTCCATGGGCTGGCCGGCCAATTATACAGATGACGATCTCTACCGCCCATGGGTCAGCATCCGCCTGGGGGCGCGCTACCTAAACCGCCAGATCACCTACTTTGACGGGGATGTCATGGCTGCCCTGGCCGCCTATAACTCCGGGCCGGGCAATACGCAAATCTGGAAGGACCTGAGCGGCGGTGATCCGGACCTGTTCTTCGAAATCGTGCGCATCGATGAAACCCGCCAGTACCTGACCAACATCGCCGAGTTCCTGTATATCTACCGCAGCATCTACGAGCGCAACCCCTGAT
>CAYOOA010000133.1:2483-3838 GCA_964405455.1 uncultured Anaerolineaceae bacterium
CACATCGGGCACGTCAAAGCCTTCCTGATCGATTACAACATCGCCCATGATTTCGGTGGCGAGTTGGATCTGCGCTTTGACGACACCAACCCGACCAGGGAAGAAACCGAGTTCGTGGATGCCATCCAGGAGGATGCCCACTGGCTGGGTATCGAGTGGAAACAGGTGTTGTTCTCCTCGGATTTCTTCGATCAACTGTATGAATGGGCCGTCAAGATGATCAAGATGGGCAAGGCCTACGTCGACGACCAGAGCCCGGAGGAAGTCAGCAAGAACCGCGGCTCATGGACCGAGCCCGGCATCGATAGCCCCTGGCGCAACCGCTCTGTGGAGGAAAATCTCGACCTGTTTGAACGCATGAAGAACGGCGAGTTCCCCGACGGTTCCAAAACCCTGCGCGCCAAAATTGATATGGCCCACGGCAACATGAACATGCGTGACCCGATCATGTACCGCATCCTGCATGAGCCGCCCCACCACCGCACCGGCAAGAAGTGGTGCATCTACCCGATGTACGACTGGGCCCAGGGTCAAAACGATGCCATGCACGGCGTGACCCACTCCCTGTGCTCCATCGAGTATGAAGATCACCGCATCCTCTACGAATGGTACCTGAAGGAACTGGGCATCCCCAACCCACCCCGCCAGATCGAGTTTGCCCGCCTCAACCTGAATTACACCGTGATGAGCAAGCGAAAGCTGCGCCGCCTGGTGGAGGAGCATCATGTCGACGGTTGGGACGATCCGCGCATGCCCACCCTGCGCGGGATGCGCCGCCTGGGCTATACGCCGGAAGCCATCCGCGGATTCATCGAACGGGTCGGTGTGGCCAAGACCATCACCTCGCGTGCCGGTGTAATGGTGGATGTCTCCCTGCTCGAAGCCTGCCTGCGCGATGACCTGAACAAGCGCTCCCCGCGCCGCATGGCCGTGCTCAACCCGCTCAAGGTGGTCATCGACAACTACCCCGAAGGCCAGGTGGAGGAATTTGACGCCGTCAACAACCCGGAAGATCCTTCCGCCGGGACGCGCAAAGTGCCCTTCTCACGCGTCATTTACATCGAGCAGGATGACTTCCGCGAGGATGCCCCGCCCAAGTACTTCCGCCTCACCCCCGGCCGGGAAGTGCGCCTGCGTTACGCCTATTTCATCAAGTGCGAAAGCGTGGTCAAGGATGCTCATGGCAACATCGTTGAGTTGCATTGCACCTACGACCCGGCCACCCGCGGCGGAGATGCGCCGGATGGGCGCAAGGTCAAGGCCACCCTCCACTGGGTCTCAGCGGAGCATGCCATTCCGGCCGAGGTGCGCCTCTACGACCGCCTGTTCAGCAATCCCGACCCCGAGGAAAGCGG
>CAYOOA010000134.1:0-3829 GCA_964405455.1 uncultured Anaerolineaceae bacterium
GGAGGAACCCTCCAGCCGGCGGGATGCCACGGCCGTGACGGTGGTGGAGGTGGATCTGTCCACCCTCGCCGATCCATTGCTGCGGGCGCCGCGCTACCGGGCCCTCGACCGCCAGGTGTGGGTGGGACTCTCCCAGGTGGAGCTGTACAACCGGCTGACCGGGTTGGTCCGCCTGTGGCAGGCTCACAAAGTAGTGGTGGATGCCACCGGGCTGGGGGCGGGATTGGCTGCCTTCCTGGAGAAAGCCCTGCCGGGCCGGGTGCTGCCGTTCGTGTTCACCTCGGCCAGCAAGAGCCGCCTGGGCTGGAATTTCCTGGCCCTGGTGGATGTCGGACGCTGGCAGGACTGGGCCGGCAGCGAGAAGGACAGCGACCAGGCCCTGTTTTTCCAGCAGGCGCGCTATTGCAAGTCGGAAATCGCCCCCGGGCCAGGGCGGGAGATGCGCTGGGGCGTGCCGGATGGCACGCGCGATCCGCTCCACCAGCGCCACCTGCACGACGACCTGCTGCTCTCGGCCGCCCTGGTCTGCCTGCTGGACGAGGTCAACTGGCAAAGCAGCAGCCCGGCGCTGGTCATCCGCGCCCGCGACCCGCTGGCCGACCTGGATAAAGGATTTTAGGAGAAAACCACAGATGACACAGACATTTAAAAGCAGAACACGGAAAACACGGACGACCCGAATACCACGGAAAGGAATGACAAAGAAAAACTGAAAGAGGAATTTTATCGTTTACAGAATATAAGGATTTTTCAAGAACATCCGTGAAATCCGTGTACTCCGTGTGATCTGTGTACAAATCTTCTGCATCTGTGGTTATTTTTTAGGAGGTAACAATGCCATTTCAACCGTTTCAATGGCTGGCGCGGCGGCTGGGACGAGCCCGCCTGAGCACAGCCGAGACCGATAACACCTTTGCGGTGCTCGCCCGTCCGCTGGATGCCAGCCCGCGCGACCGCTATGCCGCCGACCGGCGCGAGATCCAGGAGCAAGCCCTGGAAGCCTGGCGGCTCAACCCGCTGGCCCGGCGCATCGTCGGGCTGACCACCCAGTACGTGGTGGGCGGCGGGGTGGAGATCGAATGCCGCCAGCCGGCCGCGGCCGAATTCCTGCAGACCTTCTGGCAGCACCCGCTTAACCGCATGCCGGTGCGCATCTACGAATGGTGCGACGAACTGACCCGCAGCGGCAACCTGTTCATCCTGCTGGCCACGGATGCCGCCGGGATGAGCTATGTGCGCGCCGTCCCGGCCGGGGACGTGGATCAGATCGAAGCCCGCCCCAACGATATCGAGCAGCCGCTGGCCTTCCACCTGCCGGCCGGGCTGGACGGCGAACCGGCCGACATCCCGGCCTATTCCGCGCTGGAGGATGCGCGCAGCCCCGAGGGCGGCTTCGCCGTGGTAATGCTGCATTACGTTGTCAACCGTCCGCCGGGGGCACAGTGGGGCGAATCGGACCTGGCGCCGATCCTGCGCTGGCTCAGCCGTTACGCCAACTGGCTGGAGGACCGCGCCCGGCTCAACCACTTCCGCAACGCCTTCATGTACGTCATCAGCGGGCGTTACAACTCGGTGGCCGACCGCATCGCCCGCCAGAACACCCTGGCCGCCCATCCGCCCACGGCGGGCTCCTTCCTGGTGACGGACGAGAGCGAAACCTGGAGCATCCTCAACCCGCAGCTTGAGTCCGCCGATGCGGGCGAGGACGGCCTGGCGCTCAAGAAGATGATTGCCAGCGGGGCGGGCGTGCCCCTGCACTTCCTGGCCGAGCCGGAATCCGCCACCCGCACCACCGCCGAGGCGGCCGGCGGACCGACCTACCGCCATTACGAGCAGCGCCAGCGCCTGTTCCTCTGGCTGCTGGGCGACCTGCTGCGGGCGGTGCTGCGCCGGCGGTCCCAGGTGGACCCGGCCGTGGATCCCGAGGCACCCCTGGCCCTGCGCGGGGCGGACCTTTCCAACCGGGATAACGCCGCCCTGGCTTCCGCAGCCAGCCAGGTGATGGGCGTGCTGACCGAACTGCGCGACCGGCGCCTGATTGATGATGCCGAGCTGCTGCGCCAGGCCTACCGCTTCTGCGGCGAAGTGGTGGACGTGGATGCGATGCTGCGCCGCGCTCGCGAGGAGGCATAACCCATGTCCAGCGATTATGACATTTTACTGGCCCGCCTGGCGCGCCGATTGCACGACCCCGATTTCGTTGCCTGGGCGATGGAGGAACTGCAGGAGGCCCTGCGCCTGGCCCTGGCGACCTATAACCGCAAGACCGGCCAGGATTGCGTCCTGGGCGGATTGGACGGGGCAACTGCCAGCAGCCTGCCCGGGCGGGATTTTGACCTGCTGCTGATCGGCGCCAGCGGCCTGGCCGCAGCCACCCTCAGCCTGGAGCGCATCAGCCAGTTCGCGCCGGACGACCGCATCTCCATCGACCTGCTGCGCTGGGCCAAGGATCAGCTGCTCCGCTTTGACAAGGGCCTGGAGGATGTGCGCCGGCGCGGCTTCCACTCCAGCAGCCAGAGCCCGCACATGCCGTGGTACTGGGAGGAATAGGCCATGGATACCTACGGCCTGACCTGGCTGGAACAGGTCATCCCATTTAACGGTTCCTCAGCCGTCGCCCCCTACGCCGGGGTGGATTACCGACCCGGCAGTGGAAGGCGTTATAGCAACCCGGCCGGGGAGGAATGCATCGAGGAGACGCTAATCCTTAACTTACGCGGCGGGGACGCTGAAATCAGCACAGCCTTATCCAGCCTGCAACGGCTGCTGAACGAGGTCAACCACCCGCCGGGCAGCCCCTCCCCCGGCAGACCCGGCCTGTTCATCCAACGCCCGGCAGAGGCGGCGCCCTGGCTCAGTCCCCTGCTGGGCGGGCGGATGGAAATTCCGGGCAACCCGGGCCGCGAGCGCCTGGCCGGCAGCCAGGGCATCCGCCTGGTGCTGCAGCGCCCGGACTACTGGCAATCCGCCGCGGTGGTGGAGCTGCCGCTCAGCAACACCGGCGGCAGCCGGATGACGGGCGGGCTGCGCATCTCCAACCACCTGGATGCCGGGCATGAGAATTTCGTCGAGGTGGCCGCAGCGGATACCCCCGGCGACCTGCCCGCCCCGCTGCGCATCGAACTGCAGCACATCCACACGAGCGGCGCCGGCCTGGGGGATGTGTACATCCACCAATTGGTGGAAAACCTGTCCGCCAGCCTGCCCAATGTGCTGGAGGCCGAGGCGGCCGCAGCGGGCAGCGGGGTGAGCCGCAGCCTGCTCACCTCCGCGGCGGAAAGCGGCGGCCAGGCCGTACGGCTGGAATGGAATGCCGCCCCCACCCCGGCGGAATTGCTGCGCTGGACGCTCAGTCCGGCCTTCCTGGGCTGGGCGGCGCGCAAACCCTTGCGTCCGCTGCTGCGCTTCAGCACACCGCAGCCGGAAATGGATCTCTGGCTGGGCTGGCAGATTTTCAACGGCAGCCAGGCAGTGTGGAGCAGCCCGCCGGTGCTCCTCCCGGCCGGCCGCGCCCTGGTGGACTTACCCGGGCTGATCCTGCCGCCCCTGCAAAGCCTGGGTGAAACCGGGGCAGCCCTGTTCAGCGGGCTGGAGCTGGTCCTGACCGCCTGCAAAACCAGCCCGGCCGCCTGCAGCCTGGACCTGGACTTTATCCAGTTGCTGCCGCTGGACGGCTGGCGCAGGCTGTTCGCTACCCGGCCGTTGGAGTACGGCCAATGGCTGGTGGAGGACGGCATCGAAGATGCCACCTACGGTCTGCAGCCGCTGGTGGAGCGCCTGCCCGGCCACGTGGGGGTCGGGGAGCGGTTGATGCTGCACCCCGGCCGCC
>CAYOOA010000135.1:0-3824 GCA_964405455.1 uncultured Anaerolineaceae bacterium
CCGCAGGCGCCTCCTTCTCGCCACCGATGGCGCCTCCCTTCCCTGAAGGGAAGGGTCGGGGATAGGTTTGCATTTCCCCCATCCCCCACACCTCCATCGCGCTCCCATGGCTGATATAGTAATTCTCACCACCCGCCAATTCCCGCCCCACCGCCAGCGGATTCAACCCGCTCCCATCTTCCGGCAGCACGGCATACCGCCCCCGCTCAATCCGTACCACCCAACCCGCCTTTACCAACCTCCCCAGCAGCATGGTGGTCGCTGCTGTCGTTCGTCCGCCCAATCGGTTTGCCTCTTGCACCCCAAAATACCGTAAACCGGCATCGGTAAGTTGCTTTAATAATTCCCTTCCCACGCCCTTCAATGCCTCTTTCATTTTTCACCAATCATTAAAATAAAATTAAAAATGTTTATAACGTTTCCAAAAAAGATTGAAAAAATTCAAAAGATCCCTTCCCTGTCTTCCGTGTTCCAGGGGTCTTTCCGTGTTCTTCCGTTAGTTTCCGTGTTAATCAGCGTTAAAAATTTCCACCGCGGTTAAGCTTTGCCCCCGGCCGCTGCCAGTTCCTGCGCCCGGCGCTGCGCCTGCGAAAGCGTCTCCAGCGCGGCGGTCAGGTTGGCCTCGTTCAGCGCGCCGATCATCTGGGCCAGTTCCTCCAGGCGGGTCTTGCCGTCCAGCTTTTCCACGTGGGTCAGCGTGCGCCCCTCCTCCACCTGCTTGACCACCCGCAGGTGGGCGTCGCCAAAGGCCGCCAGTTGCGGCAGGTGCGTGACGCACAGCACCTGGTGGCGCCGGCCGAGCTGCCACAGCTTTTCACCCACCACCATGCCCACCCGCCCGCCGATGCCCTGGTCGATCTCGTCAAACACCAGGGTGGGGATCGAATCGGCCCGGGCCAGCACGTTCTTGAGGGCCAGCATCAGCCGTGAGGTTTCGCCGCCCGAGGCGATCTTGACCAGCGGCTTGAGCCCCTCGCCCGGGTTGGGGGCGATCAGGAACTCCACCCGGTCCACGCCCATCTCGTTGAAGGCGGTCCGGGTGCCCTCCAGCAGCAGGCCGTTGGGGTCGGGCTGGCGCTGGAAATCCACGCTGAAGCGCGCCCCGGCCATGCGCAGGTCGTCCAGTTCGGCTTCGATGGCCCGCCCAAGCTGCTCCGCCACCTTGCTGCGGATTTCGCTCAGGGCGGCCGCCTTGCCGGCCAGTTCCTCCAGCAGGGCTTTTTGCTGCTCCTCCAGCTCGGCAATCCGCTCCCCGGCATGGGTGATCAGGTCCAGCCTGCGGCGCGCGTCCTGTTCGTAGGCCAGCACGGCTTCCAGCGTGCCGCCGTACTTGCGCTTGAGCAGGTGGATCAGGTTGAGGCGCTCCTCCACCTGTTCCAGGCGGCGCGGGTTGAATTCAATGTTTTCCAGGTAATCGCGCAGGCTGGCGGCCAGTTCGGCGCCGGTCTCGGCGATCAGGTCGGCCTGTTCGCTGAGGGCGGCCTGCGAGGGGTCGATCCGGCTGAGGGCGGCCAGGGCCTGGGCCACCTGCCCGGCCAGGTCGGAGATGGAGGGAGCTTCCGATTCGCCCTCCTCCAGCAGGGCCAGGGACTGGTTGGAGAGCGAAGCCAGGGTTTCGGCGTTGGCCAGGCGGTCGCGCTCATGGCGCAGCTCGTCCTCCTCGCCCGGCTTGAGGTTGGAGGCGGCAATCTCCTCCGCCTGGAAAGCCAGCAGTTCGGCCCGCCGGGCGGCATCCGCCTCGTTTTCCTGAAGTTCGTGGAGTTCGCGGCGCACGGCCTGGAGCTTATGGTAGGTCTCCTGGTAGGCGGCCAGGGCCGCCTCGCTGTTGGCGTAGCGGTCCAGCAGGCGGATGTGCTGGTGCACGTTGAGCAGCGAGAGATGCTCGCTCTGCCCGTGGATATCCACCAGGAAGGCGCCCAGTTCGCGCAGCAGGCCGAGGGCCACCGAGCGGCCGTTAACCCGCGCCACGCTGCGGCCCTCGCGGCGGATTTCGCGCGCCAGGGTCAGGAAATTGCTTTCATCCTCCAGGCCTTCGCGCTGCAGGACGGCCAGGATCTCGGCCCGGCTCTCGGCGGGCAGACTGAAAACGCCCTCCAGCAGGGCGCGCTCGGCCCCGGCGCGGATGGCAGTGGCATCCACCTTGCCGCCCATCAGGGCATCCAGCGCATCCAGGATGATGGATTTTCCCGCGCCGGTCTCGCCGGTGAAGGCAATCAACCCGGCGCCGAAGTCCAGCTCCAGGTGCTGGATGATGGCGAAGTTTTCGATCCGCAGTTCGGTCAGCATGGCTTAGCGGGAGATGTGAATACCGCGCAGGCGGTAATAGACGGTGGAGGTGACCAGGAAGGCATACAGGGCATACCAGACCAGGCCCAGCAGGGAGAAAGCCCCGGCGATCAGGGAGGCCCCGGCAGACGAGCCTTCGCCGGGCAGTGCCACCGCAGAAACGGCCAGCACCGAGTTGACCAGGTAGATCAGCGGGAAGACCAGCGCGCCGGCCAGGGCAGCCCCGGCGGCCGCCAGGAAGAGGGTGCGCGACCGACGGCGGTGCACCGCCCAGCGCACGGCTTCGGCGATCAACATGCCGGCCATGGGGGCAACGAAGATGGTGAAAAAGCCCATGAAACCGGAGATATAACTGCCGCCCAGGGAAAGCGGGGCGGCCACCGCGGCCGCAATCAACGGATCGAGCGGTTTGGCGGTGTCAAAAACCTTTTGCTGGCCGCGCACGCACTCCCGGCAGCGGTAGCCGGTGGGGGTGAGCACCGCGCACTTGACGCAGATCGGCTTTTCGCAGCGGTTGCAGCGCAGGTTGGTCGGTGTGTCGGGGTGATTGGCACAATAGAGGGTGTCGGGGAGTTGTTCGCTCATGCTTCAGGGTTAATCCAGGGATTTTGCTCCATGTAACGGGTCAGGTTGCGGTAAAAATAACCCGGGTCTTGAAAACGGACGAAGTGCAGCGAGGTGGGTGAGGCCTCCACGCGGATTTCATCGCCTTCTTCCACGATAATCGGCGC
The DNA here is from genome assembly GCA_964405455.1 of uncultured Anaerolineaceae bacterium. Lineage (GTDB taxonomy): Bacteria > Chloroflexota > Anaerolineae > Anaerolineales > Anaerolineaceae > CALESS01. The sequence goes on from CAYOOA010000135.1 coordinate 3,018, forward strand.
CTGGCCGTCCACGCTCAGCACGGCCTGGTGGCTGCTGGTGGTGGTGATGGACACATGGGCGCCGTCTGTCAGCACGATGCCGCGATCCATCGAAAGATGCGGGGCAATCGGGATGATCAGGATGTTGCGCGCTTCCGGCGGCAGGATCGGCCCGCCGACCGCCATGGCATAGGCGGTGGAGCCGGTGGGCGTGGCGGCAATCAACCCGTCAGCCATGTACTGCGCCAGCAGGTAACCGTCCACCCGGGCGGCCAGCAGCAGCGGGCGGACGTACTGTCCGCGGCAGACCACCACCTCGTTCAGCACCTGCCACTTACCCAGGCAGTCGTTGTTCCGCCACTGGCAGACCTTGAGCAGCATGCGCTCCTCCAGCCAGTAGTCGCCGGCCAGCAGGCGCGGCAGGCTCTCCCGCCAGGCATCCCGCTGGACTTCCATCAGGAATCCAAAATGTCCCAGGTTGATGCCCAGCACCGGCACGCCGAAGGGGGCGCACTGCAAACCGGCGCGCAGCATGGTGCCGTCGCCGCCCATGGCGATCATCAGGTCAAATTGACCGGCGGCCAGGGCTGCGTGCAGGCGCTCGTCGTGCAGGTTGGTGACCAGCTCCGCCGGCACGCCCAGGGATTGCAGGTGGGCGGCCAGCGTGGCGGCCTCGGCCTGGGCCTCTGTGAGGAGCGGGTGGGTGGCAACCACGATCCGGCGGGGTGGGTTGAGGGGCTGCTGCATGGTTCTATTATAACCTTCTTCGCTGGAGAGAGCCCGCGCCTCGCACGGGCCGTTTTGGATACAAATAAGGCACAGGCAATT
>CAYOOA010000136.1:0-3790 GCA_964405455.1 uncultured Anaerolineaceae bacterium
CCCTCCTCTTCGCCCTCTCCATCTTCCTGGCCGGCGGCGCCACCTACCGCTTCACCCGCTCCTTCTGGCTGGCCGGCTCCGCAGCCGGGCTCGTCCTGGCTTCGCTTGACCCGCTGACCGCCTTTTCCGGCCTCATGTCCGAGGGTATGTTCATCCTCTGGAGCTTTCTCAGCCTCTTCCTGCTGGCCCTGGCCTTTCAATCCCCGCGCCCGGCCCACCGCTTGATCCTGGCCGGGCTGGCCGGCAGCCTGGCCTTTCTGACCCGCTATATCGGGGTATCCGTGCTGGCAGCGGGAGCCCTCTCCGTCCTCATCCTCACCCCCGGCCGGCTCCGCGCGCGGATGCGCAGCCTGCTGCTCTACCTGCTGCCCGCTGCCGGGCTGGCCCTGCTCTGGCTGCTGCCCGTTGTGCTGGCCACCCACAGCGTGGGCAGCCGCTCCCTGGCCGATCTCTCCGCCGTCCCGCCCAAGCTGCAGGCCTATTTCCCCGCCTTCCGGGATGTGCTCGGCGCCTGGCTGCCCTTCTTCAACCGCGGCAACCGCCTCATTTCCCCCGATCTCAAGCTGGTCCTGGCGGCGGTGCTGCTGCCGCTGCTGGCCTGGCTGTCCGCCCGGGCGCAGCGCAGGCGCGGTCAGCCCTTCAACCGGGAGGGCCTGCCGGGCTGGCTGCTGGTGCTGGGGATCTTCTGCCTGGCCTATGCCGCCGTCCACCTGGGGACGTACCTGCTCCTGGCAGCCCAGCCGGATGTGAACGGGCGCCTGCTGCTGCCGCTCTTCTTTGGCGGGGTGCTGCTGGCGGCCGGCGCGGCGGATTGGATCAGCCGGGTGCTGCCCAAACGCTGGCCGGGCGCGCTGCTCTTCACCGCCCTGGCCCTGCTGACGGTCTGGTATTTCCACACCCCGCTCAAGCAGTATCAATTTGAGATGCACCACTACGGCCAGGGCTACACCAGCAAGCGCTGGCTGGATAACCCCGTCTTCGCCGAGCTTTCCACCCTGGATCCGGCAACCCCGCTATCTTCCAACAGCCCGGCCCTCGTCCTGTTCTACACGCAGCGCTTCCCGCAGGAGCTGCCGCCGGACGCTGCCGGGACGGGCTATGATTTGAACCTGCCGGCCGGCACAACCCTGGCGATCTTCACCAATGCCGGGCTGGGCGGCCCCACCCCGGCGGATATCAACGCCCTGGCCGAGGCCGAGGAGCGCTACCCCATCCTCTTTGAGAACAACGAGGGCGGCCTCTTCCGCATCCCCTGACGAGATATAAGAACTTCACCGCGGAGCCACGGAGGACACGGAGAAGCTGAAGAGAAAACACAGAGGGGGGTAGAAAACCTTTAACACGGATTACACGGAGGTCACGGACGAAAGAACAAACCACAGATTTCACCGATGATCACAGATAAGAAGGGGATTTTTTAAGATTTTTCCGTGTTCTCCGCGCTCTCCGTGTTCTCAGTGGTTAATCTTTTTAAAATCCGGTCCGTGTTAAAAATCCCCCATGGGTGTACGTTATTCCTCGTCCGGCAGGGAGTAGCCCAGCAGCTTCAGCGCGCCGGCCTCATCCCGCCAGTTCTTCTGCACCTTCACGCGCAGCTCCAGGAACACCTTGCGCCCCGACATCTGCTCGATCTCGCGGCGGGCGTGGCTGCCGATCTTCTTCAGCATCGTCCCGCCCTGGCCGATGACGATGCCCTTGTGGCTCTCGCGCTCGATGAAAATCGTCGCGGCGATGTAGGCCATCTCCGCGCTGCGCTCCTTGTATTCATCCACCCGCACCGCGATGGAATGCGGGATCTCCTCGCGCAGGTGCAGCAGGGCCGCCTCGCGGATCAGGTCGGCGGCGATTTCGCGCTCGTACAGGTCGGTGACCTGGTCTTCATCGTAGAAGGCCGGGCCAACCGGCAGGCGGTCGATGACGGCCGCCAGCAGGCCGTCCACCCCGATGCGCGTGGTGGCGGAGATGCGGTAGACCGCCGCCCCCGGCAGCAGGGCTGCGTACTGTGCGGCGCGCACGTCCTGCGTCTCCGGCTTGAGGATATCGATCTTGTTCAGCACCAAAAAGACCGGCGGCGAGGGCTGCAGGGCGGCCAGTTTTTCCGCCACCAGGCGGTCTTCCGCCGTGGGAAGCTCATCCCCGGCAACCAGCCAGAGGATCAAGTCGGCATCCTGCAGGGTGAGGGCGGCCACGCTGTTCATGTACTCCCCCAGCTTGTGGACGGGCTTGTGCAGGCCCGGCGTATCCATGAAGATCACCTGCGCCTGCGGTGTGGTGAGAATGCCGAGCTGCTTGCGCCGGGTGGTCTGCGGGCGCGGTGAAACCGCCGCCACCTTTTGCCCCAGCAGGCAATTGACCAGCGTGGACTTGCCCACGTTGGGCCGCCCGACCACGGTCACAAATCCGGCGCGAAACTCATCCGTCATTTTGCACCCTCCCTGGCAGCAGCCGGTGCACCCAGCGCAGCAGGAACGCCGGCGGGTTGTTGACCATCCACACGCCGCTGATGATCAGCGCGGCGCCGAGGAACAATTGCCACTTGAGCGGCTCGCCCAGGAAGATCAGCCCCAGGATCATCCCCACCAGCGGGAAGCAGTAGGTGACCAGCGAGGTGCGCGTGGGGCCAACCGAGTTCATCAGCGAGTAGTGCAGCAGGGTGGCCATGGCCGTGCCGATCAGGCCCAGCCAGCCGACTGCCAGCCAGGTGAGCGGCAGCTTCGGCAGGTGCAGGATGGACTGCTCGGCAACCGTGCTGACCGGCAGCATGATCGACCAGGCCGCCAGCCCCTGACCGAAAGCCTGGGCCGCCGGGGGCATGCCGCGCAAATTGCGCCGGGCAAAGATGTTGCTCGAGCCGTAGGCCGCCGCCGCCACCAGCATCGCCGCGATGGCCAGCAGGTTATTCGTCCCCAGCCCCAGTTGATCTGAAACCAGCACGAACACCCCGGCAAAGCCCACCAGCAGCCCCAGCACCTTGGGCGCGCTCAGGCCGTCCTCCGGCAGGAAGACCGCCGCCACCAGGATGGTGAAGAGCGGCACGGTGGCATTGAGGATGGAGGCCATCCCCGAGGAGATGGTGCGCTCGGCCGCCGAGATGAGCACGAAGGGCACGGCCACGTTGAAGAAGCCCAGGTAGGCAAACAGCCACCACTTGCGTCCGCGCGGCAGTTGCGGGCGCATGACGAGCAGGATGACGATCAGGCCGAGCAGCGCAAACGAGGCGCGCAGGAAGACCAGCGTGAACGGCCCGATCTCCCGCCCGGCGATCTTGATCCACAGGAAGGAGGAGCCCCAGGCCAGGGCCAGGATGGTGAATTTGATCCAGTTCTTAAGGGACAAGGAGCGCGCCCTCCTTTTGCAGCAGCCAGGCCTTGGTGGGGATGCCGCCCGGCCCGCCGTAGCCGCGGAAACTGCCGTCGGCGCCCATCACCCGGTGGCAGGGGATGATCAACGGGAGCGGGTTGCGCGCGTTGGCGTTGCCCACCGCCCGCGATCCGCCCGGCATGCCCAGCGCGGCAGCCAGTTGGCCGTAGGTGCGCACCTCGCCGTAAGGGATCTGCCAGACGAGGCGCAGCACGCGGGCCTGGGCAGCCGGCATGGAGGACCAGTCGATCGGCAGGTCAAAGGCGGTGCGGCTGCCGGCCAGGTACTCGAGCAGTTGGCGCGCCCCCGCTGCGGCATGGGCCTGCCCGGGGGCGGCCGCCGTCTCGGCGGGCAGCTCGCCCTGGGAGGCGAAGAGCAGCCCCGTCAGGCCGTTTTCCGTGGCCAGCACGGCCATCCGCCCGAAGGGCGC
>CAYOOA010000137.1:0-3746 GCA_964405455.1 uncultured Anaerolineaceae bacterium
TTTGTGACCGACCAGGGACTCGAACCCTGAACCCATTGATTAAGAGTCAATTGCTCTACCAATTGAGCTAGTCGGCCGTCGAGCGAGGTATAATATACCATAATATTCCCCGCATGTGTAGAGTTTAATTTCCTGGAGGTGGATTATGCCACAGCCCTCCGCCTATGCCAGCCAGTACTGCCCGCAATGCGGCGGCGCCCTGCCCGCCGGTCCGGCTGAATCGCTGGTTTGCGAATATTGCGGTACGCGCCTGGTGCGCCAGGCCCCCGAAAAGCCGCTCATTCAGGGGGTGCGCCTGGTGCCCTTCTCCTACACGGACCGGGAAGGCACCGGCCTGGAATGTTTCCGCATGCTGCTGCCGGCCGGCTGGCAGAGTCAGGGCGGTTTGCAGTGGCAGCCGGGCAACCCCGGCCGCCCGGCTGTGCTGATGATCCGCTTCTATAACCCGGCCGGGGCGGAGGCGCTGGAGTTCCTCCCCGCCCAGTCCTTCTACTGGACCAGCGATCCCTTGAGCCAGATGCTCAAGCCGCCGGGCAGCCTGTACTACGGCAACGAAGTCCGCCCGCCGATGGACGCTCCCTCCGTGCTGACCCAGGTGGTGCTGCCGCGCTTCCGCAACATCCCCGGCCTGCAGGCCGCCCAGCCCGAGCGCCTGCCGCAGCTGCCCGACCAGATGCGCAGCCTTTCCGCCGCCCCCAACACCCAGGTTCAAGCCGATGGCGCCCGGATTCGGGTTCAATACACCCTCGGAAGCACGCCAGTGGAGGAGGAAATCTTCGCCGTGGTGGAGGCTACTTCCATCGGCCAGCCGGGTCCGCTGGGCTTTTCAGGCATGATCTTCTGGGTGGCGGATTATCTCTTCGCCTGCCGGGCAGCCAAAGGCCGCCTGGATGGGCTGACCGATCTATTCCAGACCATCATCCATTCCTTCCGAATCAATCCGCAATGGTACGCTCAAATGCTCCAGATCAGCCAGTGGATGATGCAAAATGAAATCCAGCACATCCACCAGATCGGCCAGTTTAGCCGCCAGTGGAGCCAGATGAGCAGCGAAATCAGCGACCAAAGCATGGCTGCATATACCCAGCGCCAACAAGTCATGGACCGGCTCTCAACCCAGTTCAGCCAGTACATGCGCGGGGTGGATGAATACCAGGATCCCAACCTGGGCGGCAGCGTGGAACTGCCCTCCGGTTACCAGCAAGCCTGGTCCAATCCGCTGGGGGAATACTGGTTGACCGATGATCCCAGTTTTGACCCTAACCGGGATGCAAGCGGCACCTGGACGCCGTTGGAGCGCAAGCCCTGAGGGGAGTGTGCTACAATGTAGCCAAACCGCGAATTCTCAGGAAGGCGAACATGGCGAAGAAGCACATCCTTTACCGGTGGACCTGGTTTATTGTTTCCATTTTCCTGCTCTTTTCCCTCCTTTTCAGCCCGGCGGCAAGCCCTGCTGTGCGGGCGGCAGAAGGCCTCACCTGGTTGCCGGCGCGTTCCGGCGCCGCAGAGACGGCACCGCAGGCGGCAGCCCTGGGGGCCAGCGCCGGGCAAATTGACCTGAGCTTCACCTTCAGCGGTGTGCAGGCGGAGGTTGTGAAGATCGGCGGCCAGACTTTCACACGCCTGGCCGGTGAGGGTCTGGGAAACTCCGCCCGACCCGGACAGCCTGATCTGCCCTTCCTGGCGCGGGATGTGCAAATCCCACTCGGAGCAACATACAACCTGGAGATCACCCGCGCAGATTACCGTGAGATCAAACTGACCGGGCTGGGGCTGCCGGGCCTGGTGGCTCCCGGCCAGGTGATGCAGTCCAAGTCCGGGCCAGTACCGCCGGTTACCGCCCCGGATGCCGCTGCTTATGCAACCGACGCCTTCCAGCCTGCCCAGCCCGCTGAACCGGGCGGCGAATACATGCTGCGCGGCCGGCGCGGCTTGCAGATCCAGCTCCACCCGGTGCTTTACAATCCCGTCCGCGGGCTGCTGCGCATCTATTCCTATCTGGAAGTCACCATTCACCTGCAGAATGCCGACCTGGCCCTCACCCGCCAGACGGCCGCCCGCTACGCCAGCCCGGAATTTGAAGCCCTGCAGGCAGCCACCTTCCTCAACTACGGTCTACCCGGTGCGGAGGCAGCCGCCCCGATCAAAACCGCGCCCGGCTACCTGATCATCACCGTTGATAGTTACACTGCCGGCCTGGCACCGTTTGTGGCCCTCAAGCAGGCCCAGGGCTTTGAGGTCAGCCTGGTGCCGCTTTCTGTGACCGGTACAACCAACACGGCTGTAAAAACCTATGTTCAAAATTATTACAACACCCATCCCTCGCTGGCCTACCTGCTGCTGGTGGGCGATCTGAACAACGGCAGCGACAGCCTCACCTCCTGGAACGGCGTCTCCACGATCGGTTCCCATATCACGGACTTGTACTTTGCCACCCTCTCCGGCAGCGATTCTGTTCCAGATATTGGTTATGGGCGCTTCCCGGTGCGGAATACAACCCAACTGGCCAACATGGTCAATAAGGCCCTGGCCTTTGAAATACTGACCGGCAGCGAGGTCTGGATCAAGAAGGCTGCTTTCCTGGGCACCAATGATCCCACTTATTATGCATTCGCCGAAGCGACCCACAACTACGTTATCGACACCTATACCGCCCCCCAGGGATTCACCGGCTCCTTCCCGGAAAATCCGCAGCTAGGCGGAGACCGCCTGTACGCCGTCAAGTACGGCGCCACCACAACCAATGTTTTGAACTCGCTCAATGACGGCCGCAGCCTGGTGATCTATTCCGGGCACGGCTCGGATACTGCCTGGGCTGGCCCCAACCTCAGCCAGACCAACGTGCGCAACCTGACCTCAACCGGGGTATATGCGTATGTGGCCGGGCACGCCTGTCTGACCGGGCGTTGGTACACAACCGAATCCTTTGCAGAAACCTGGGTGACCCAGGCGGACAAGGGCGCCCTGGTCTACCTGGGCGCCTCGGATTACACCTACTGGGAACCGGATGACACCCTGGAGCGGCGCATGTTCGATGCCCTCTTCGCCGTCGACGAGCCTTCCGTTGCCGCCATGCTGCAGTACGGTAATAATACCGTAGAAGACACTTACGGTTCGGATTGGGGATTGTATTACCGGGAGGAGTACCACATCTTTGGTGATCCATCGGTCAAACTCATCCTGCAGCCCCGACTGGCTGATTTTACCCTCGCCGCCGACCCGACCCAGGTGAATGTCTGCTCAGTCGGCCAATCCATCGGAGAAACTGTCAATATCAACTTGGATCTGGGCAGCCAGAACGGCTTCAACGCCCCGGTGGATTTAGCCCTCCTTGGTAAGCCGGAGACTATCCTGGCCAGCTTTAACCTGAACCCGATCACCCCGCCCGGATTAAGCCAGTTGTCGCTGGTCGGCAACAATGCGACTCCCGGCAATTACCCCCTGACCGTACAGGGCAGCAGCGGCAGCCTGGTTCATACGGTACCGCTGGACCTGACGGTTTATCCGCAGGTGGATGCCCCCGGTCTGCTTGCCCCCGCCTCCGGCGCAACGGACCAGTCCCTGAGGCCGACCTTTACATGGTCTGCAGTCAGCGGGGCAACTTTGTACACCATCGAGATTGCGGAAGATGAAGCCTTCTCGCTCAAGCCCGTCTTCACCGCCAGTACGACCGAGACCAGTTACACCCCGACGGTTGACCTGCCCGGGGGCACCCAGCTTTACTGGCGGGTGATTGCCAGCAACGT
>CAYOOA010000138.1:0-3744 GCA_964405455.1 uncultured Anaerolineaceae bacterium
GCCCCGCCTGCCCAGGCGTGGAACTGGCCGCGTCCACAGGGCGCCTTCATCACCAACCCCATCAGTCTAAAGGCGCGCCAGCCTGCCGAACGCCGTACGGTCATCCACTACCCCGGTGGAGTGCTGCTGCACAGCGGCCTGCCCAACCCCGGCTTACGCCGCGTCCTGCGCGAACATGCCTCCGCCTGGCGGCGCGCCAGCCTGCCCGTCTGGCCGCACCTGTTCGGCGAGCCGGAAGAAATCGCTGCCATGGTGCGCATCCTGGAGGAAGTGGAGGGCGTCGCCGCCCTGGAGATTTCCATCCCGCTGCAGGCCGGCCGTGAAGAAGCCGCTGCGCTGCTGCGGGCTGCCCGGGGCGAACTGCCCCTGGTGGCCTGCCTGCCGCTCCAGCTGGCCCACGCTGCCTGGCTGGCGGAACTGGGCTCCGCCGGGGCCAGTGCCCTGCACCTGGATGCGCCGCGCGGTGCCTTGCCGGATGCGCGTGGCAGCCTTGTCCGCGGGCGGTTGTACGGCGCCGGGCTGCTGCCCCAGGTGTTGGAGGGCCTGCAGGCCGCCCAGAAAACCGGCTTACCCGTCCTGGTGGGGGGTGGAATCGAAAACCCGGCGGATGGAGAACTGCTGCTCCGCGCCGGGGCGTTGGGGGTGGCGGTGGATGTGGCCCTCTGGCGGGCTTCAGCCGGTGAAGGTTGAGCTGCGCCGCGCGGAAAAGCCCAGCAGGGCGGATTTGAATTCCGGGATGGACTGGTAACGCATCCCCGGCTCCAACTGCATGGCCTTCATCACCGCCTGGCTGACGGATTGTGTGACGGATGCATTGAACTGGTTGGGTGGGATGAGTGCCTCGCCCTGTTTGCGCAGCGGGGCGGCGGTCGGCGGGCGCAGGGTCAGCAGGTGGTAAAGGGTGGCAGCCAGGGCGTAGATATCGCTGCTCGGGCTTAGGGGGGCGTGCAGGCTGAATTGCTCCGGCGGGGCGTAGTCGTACGTCCCGGCCGGGGTGGCATTGCGCAGGGCCAGCAGCCGGGCGATACCGAAATCCACCAGAAACACCTGGTCGCGGCTGCGGTCGATCAGGATGTTGTCCGGCTTGACATCCCGGTGCAGAATGCCGCGCTTATGGCAATATTCCAGCGCCGCGGCCACCTGTTGGATCCAGTTTAGCGCGGTGGTCTGATCCACCGGCTGTTTTTTATCCCGCACCCGGTCGTGGATCAGCGTCTTCAGGCTGCGGCCTTCAATCAGGTTCATCACCAGGAAGGCATTCTCCCGCTCGGTGAAGAAATCGATCACCCGCGGCAGGGCCGGATGCTGCAGTTGATTCAGGATTTCTGCCTCGCGGGTGAACTGGCGCAGGGCTGCCGCTCGATTCCAGGCGCTTTCCGCCGGTGGATGGGTGTCATCCCCTTCATCCGGCAGAGCGGGCAACAGCGAAAGTTGGGCTTCCTTGACGGCGCAGGGCTGACCTTCCACCAGGTCCTGGGCTTCATACACGGAACCCATGCCCCCGCGGGCAATCAGGCGCTGGATCTGGTAGCGGTTTTGCAGTACCTCGCCCATTTGAAGGCAGGCCAGCGGCTGGTTGTAGGCCAGGTAAAAGATCCACTCACCCCGTGTCGGCTTGACCGGCAGGTCGGGCGGGTTTTCCAGCAGCACTGACGCCCCGCTTTTCCACTCAAAGGCGGTCAGCCAGGTCGGGGCCGGTGGGGCGGGCCGGGCGGCCAGGCGCGGATTGGTGCCGTCTCCGGCCGGGGCCGGGTTTTGGTAATGCATCCGGCCGGCGGCGATGTTGTGCTCAAAGGTCCCCGGCAGGCGGATGGGCAGGCTGGTTTGCTCAGCAGCCCACAGGCAGAATTCACGCGCCTCTTCAATGGTCTTGACGACCATCGGCTCTTCGCTGCGGGCCGGGTCGTTCAGCTCGCTTGGAACGAATTTTCCCTTATCGCGCAGGAAGGCGGCATATAATCCCCGACTGACCGGGCGGCGGCTCAACCAGAAGCAGTTAAGCGGCTGCAGCCGGATCCGTTTTGCCTCGGCAGCCCGGGCCTGCATTTCCACCTGCCCGGCCGGGATGGGGATGAACTCGACTGGCTGGTTCTTGATGGGCTGGATGGCAAAGGCCGGTTTGCTTTCCCGTTCAATCTTGTCCGGCTTATCCACCATCGGGCTGGCCGGGGCGCCGGCCTGGTCTTCGGCTTTGGCCCGGTCCAGCGTCTGGATGGTTACAATCAGTTCCGAGATGATGTTCTCAAAGGATAGCGAGTAACCCTCGATGTATTCAATGCCGGAGAAGAAATACTGCAGCTCCTCATCCAGTTGCATTTCTTCCAGCAGGATGTAGAGCAGCGGGCGGTTCAAATCGTCCGCCAGGTTGATCTCGCGGTGGACGTGTTTGCTGGCGTTGGAGTGGCGGGTGGCGATCAGCAGGACGGCGCGCGAGCTCTTCAGCCCCTTGGTGATGGCCCGCGCCCATTTTTCAGAGGGGTCAATATCGCGGAAGGCAGCCCAACAGCGCAGGCCGCGCTCTTCCAGCGCGGCGACCAGTTTCTCCACGAAGGCCCGGTTTTCTTCTGCGTAGCTGATGAAGATGTCGCGTTCCACGCCCTCTCCTGCTATGGATCAGTATTCGAGACGACAACCGTCGTCACACCCGAGATATTTATTATAGATTAAAACGGATATTCAGGATATCGCCGTCCTGCACAATATATTCCTTGCCTTCCAGGCGCAGCTTGCCGTGGCTGCGCGCCTCGGTCATGCCGCCCAGGCTGGTCAGGTCGGTGTAGCTGACCACCTCGGCGCGGATGAAGCCCTTTTGCAGGTCGGTGTGGATCTCGCCGGCCGCCTCCGGGGCAGTGGCGCCGCGCCGGACCGTCCAGGCGCGCACCTCGTCCGGCCCGACAGTGAAGAAGGACTGCAATCCGAGCAGGTCATAGGAGACGCGGATCATGCGGTTCAGGCTGGGTTCTTCGATGCCGTATTCTTCGAGGAACATCTTGATCTCGTCGGGCGGCAGCTGGGCGATATCCATCTCCAGCTTGGCCTGCAGCGCCACCACCTGGGTATGCTGGTGGGAATAGTGGATCTCGGGCGACTTCTGACCCTCGGCCAGGTTGAGCACAATCAGCATCGGCTTGCGGCTGAGGAAGCCAAAACCGGAGAACAGCTTTTCCTCCTCGGCGGAGATGGCCAGGTCGCGCAGCGGGGTTTCCTCCGCCAGGGCGGCGTGGAAGCGCTCGAAGAGCACCGTTTCCGCCAGTACGACTGCTTTATCCCTCCCGACCCCTTTTTTGCGTTCCTCGGTCAGGCGCTCCAGCTTGCGCTCCACGGCAATTAAGTCGTTGAGAATGAATTCGCTCTCCATCGACGCGATGTCGCGGACCGGGTCCAGGCTGCCGTGCGGGTGGGGGATATTCTCGTCCTCAAAGCAGCGCACCACCTGCAGGAAGGCATCCATCTGGGTGAGCTGGTTGAGCAGTGTTCCGCTGATGCCGGTCTTGGCCGCGCTGCCTTCCAGCCCGGCGATATCGGCATAGGTTACCTTGGCGTAGATCGTCTTTTTGGGCTTGAACATGCCCGAGAGCAGGTCAACGCGCGGATCGGGGACATCCACCACGCCGGTATGCACTTCCACCCGCCCGGCGGACATGCCGGTGGGTTGGGTGCCGCGGGTGAGGGCGTTGAAGAGGGTAGTTTTGCCGGATTGGGGAAGACCAATAATACCAAGTCGCATGGGATACCTTGACCCTT
>CAYOOA010000139.1:0-3629 GCA_964405455.1 uncultured Anaerolineaceae bacterium
TCCAAAATGCGGTGGTCAAACGTCAGGGATAAATATACCATAGGCCGGATGGCAATGGCATCGTTAATCACCACCACCCGCTTTTGAATCGCGCCCACGCCCAAAATGCCGCACTGCGGTTGGTTGATCACGGGGGTGGCGAAGAGCGAGCCCGAGGTGCCGTGGTTGGTGATGGTGAACGTGCCGCCCTTCACCTCGTCCGGCTGGAGCTTGTGCCCGCGCGCCCGTTCCGCCAGGTCGTTGACGGCCCGCGCCAGCCCCAGCAGTGAGAGCCCGTCAGCGCCCTTGATCACCGGCACGATCAAACCTTCCTGTCCCAGCGAGGTGGCCATGCCGATATTGATCGCCCGATGCACCAGCAGCCCTTCATCCGTCCAGGAGGAGTTGACCAGCGGGAAAGACTTCAACCCGGCCACGATGGCCGCGATGAAATAGGGCGTGTAGGTCAGGTTGACCCCGCCGCGGGCGAATTCAGCCTTGTTGGCCGCCCGGTGGCTGACCACCGCGCTCAAGTCCGCTTCCATCACCGTGGTGACGTGCGGGGAGGTGTGCTTGCTCTGCAGCATGTGCTCGGCAATCGCCCGGCGCAGGCTGGTGTGCGGGATTAATTCATCCCCGGCCAGGGAGGGAGCCGCTACGGCCGGGCTGGCCGGTGGGGTGGCCGCCGCTGGACGCGGGGTTAACCTCTCTCCCGCCCTCTCCCCTGTAATGGGAGAGGAGACCGAGGAAGGAAATTGCAGCTCGGTCGGGCGGAACAGGTCGCCCTCGCCCGGGGTTTCCCAGGCCGGTTTTTCCGCTTCCGCGGCCGGTGCGGCCGGCGCCTTTTCCAGGTAGGCCAGCACATCCCGCTTGGTGATCCGCCCGCCTTCGCCCGTGCCGTGGATCAACGAGAGGTCCAGGTTGTGCTCGGCGGCCATCTTGGCCACCACCGGGGAGATAAAGCCCAGTTCGCGGCTGCGCCCGGCCGTTGGCACCGCTGCCGGGGCGGCCGGGGCCGGCTGGGCCGGGGCGTGCAGGTCAACGCTGGCCGCGCCGCCCGGGATGATCTCTCCCGGCGCGCCGATCCAGGCGATGATCGTCCCCGCCTTGACGGTGATGCCCTCGCCGATCACGATTTTCAACAGCGTGCCGGCCGCCGGGCTGGGGATCTCGGTATCCACCTTGTCGGTGTTCACCTCCAGCAGCGACTCGTCCGCGTTGACGTATTCGCCTTCCTGCTTCAACCACTTGGTGACGGTGCCTTCAACCACCGATTCACCCAACTGCGGCATGATCACTTGTGTCGGCATAGCTGCTCCTGTCAAAAAGTACTGTGAACCACGGAGATACTGAGAACACGGAGTTCACGGAGAAAACCTTAATAAAAGAAAGACATAAATATCTATCTTTTACTCCTGATTTTTCTTTGTTCTTCTCCGTGTTCTCTGATTCCTCCGTGCCTCCGTGGTAAAAATCCTTAATACCGCGCCAGTTTGCGCATGGCCTCGGCGATCTTCTCCGGGTTGGGCATGAACCAATCCTGCATCGGGTGGCTGAACGGCACGCCCGGCACATCCGGCCCGCACAGGCGCATCACCGGCGCATCCAGGTCGGTGAAAGCCTCCCCGGCAATGGTCGCGGCGATCTCCGCCCCGTAGCCGCCGGTCAGGTTATCCTCGTGGATGACCAGCGCCTTGCCCGTCCGCCGCACCGATGCCAGGATCGTGGCCCGGTCCACCGGCAGCAGCGTGCGCAGGTCCACCACCTCCACCTCGATGCCCTCGGCGGCCACCTTCTCGGCCGCCTGCAGGGTGTAGTAATGCATCATCCCGTAGGCGTAGGCCGTCAGGTCGCGCCCCTTGCGGCTGATGGCGGCCGGCCCGATCGGCGTCAGGTACTCGCCCTCCGGCACCTCCCCGCGGATCAGGCGGTAACCCTTCTTTGGCTCCAGGTAGAGCACGGGGTTCGGGTCGCGCACCGCCGCCTTGAGCAGCCCCTTGGCATCCGCCGGGTTGGAGGGGATGACCACCTTCAGCCCCGGCACGTGGGTGTAAAACGCCTCGATGCTCTGCGAATGGTACAACCCGCCGCCGATCCCGCCGCCATACGGCGCGCGGATCACCAGCGGCACGGTCCAATCGCCGTTGGAGCGGTAGCACATCCGCGCCGCCTCGCTGACGATCTGGTTAAAGGCCGGGTGGATGAAATCCGCAAACTGGATCTCGCAGATCGGGCGCATGCCGTACAGTGCCGCCCCGATCCCCACGCCCACAATCGAAAGCTCGGCCAGCGGGGAGTCGATCACCCGCGCCTCGCCGTATTTTTCAAACAGGCCCTGCGTGGCGCGGAAAACCCCGCCGCGCACGCCCACATCCTCGCCGGTGATGAACACGCGCTCGTCGCGGGCCAGTTCCTCGTCCATCGCCTGGCGGATGGCTTCAATCAGGGTCATTTCACTCATGGCGGATATCCTCCACGTACACCGGGAAGGCGGCATCTTCAGCCCTGGGATACGGCGCGGCCGCGGCGTACTGCACGGCCTCCTCGATGATGGCCTTGGCTTTGGCTTCCATCCCCGCCAGGGCTTCGGCGCTCAGCAAACCGGCTTCCTCCAGCAGGGTGCGCGCCACCAGCAGCGGATCGCGCTTCTTGTTCTCCTCCACCTCCTCGCGGGTGCGGTAGGAGCGGTCGTCGTCATCCGAGGAGTGCGGGGTGATGCGGTACATGCGCGTCTCCACCAGCGTCGGGCCCAGCCCGGCGCGGGCTTTTTCCACCGCCCGGCTCATCACGTCATACACCTTGAACACGTCCGTCCCATCCACCTGCACCCCGTCCAACCCCAGCCCGCAGGCCTTGTCGGCGGCGGAGGGCACGGCCATTTGCTTTTCCGGCGGCACGGAGATGGCGTACTGGTTGTTCTGCACAATGAAAATCACCGGCAGGCGGTGCACGGCGGCCCAGTTGACCGCCTCGTACCACTCGCCCTGCGAGGTGCTTCCCTCGCCGATCGAGGTGATCACCACTTTATCCTCGCCGCGCAGCTTGATCCCCAGCCCGATGCCCGCCGCGTGCACGTTCTGCGTGGCCACCGGCGCCGAGTGGCTGACCACGTTGGCCTTGCGGTACGACCAGTGGCTGGGCATCTGCCGCCCGCCGCTGGAAGGTTCCTCCGCCTTGCCCATCAGGCTCAGCATGAAATCGCGCGGGGTGTAGCCCAGGCAGAGCAGCAGGGCCAGGTCGCGGTAGTAGGGCGCCACCCAGTCCTCGCCGCGCCGGATGGCAAAAGCCGCCCCCACCTGGGCTGCCTCGTGGCCGATGCCCGAAATGTGAAAAGCGATCTTGCCCTGGCGGTGCAGCATCCAGGCGCGCTCATCCAGCCGCCGGGAAAGCAGCAGCATCCAGAACATCTCGCGTTGTGTCTCCGCTGAAAAGGTCATCCGTTTTGCGTCCCTCCGTTCCGATCCTGATTCTGGTTAATCTGGTCAGATATTATCATATTTGAAGGTTGGATGCAAAATGGTGCGAAAGGTTTCGTTCACCCCCTGGCATCGGTAGGGTGCGTTCCCGAACGCACCAAAGTAGGGTAGGGTGCCTTCCCCGAACGCACCAAAGTGCAAGTAGGGTAGGGTGCGTTCCCGAACGCACCAAAG
>CAYOOA010000140.1:0-3600 GCA_964405455.1 uncultured Anaerolineaceae bacterium
CGCAGCACTATCGGTAAGGGTTGGTCTATGAAGCGTAGCGGGCGAATGCAATCAACCATCCAGACCAACCCGGTTATTGCAGAATCCCCGGGCGGGTCTGGATCATGACTTATTCAGGTATCTGCCAGAACAGACCCGCCCTTACCGTGCTTGCGACGCAGCATCGTCTGTAAGGGTTGGTCGGTGAATTGTAGCGGGCGAACTGACCAACCAATCAGACTAACCCGGTTTTGGTGGATACCTCGAGGGGATAAGCCCTCGCGGAGCACACCTTTGCCCCCCACACCCCCCTCAGGATTTCAGAAGCCAGAATTTCAGGATTAAGGGCTTGAGCGGGAGCAACGGAAACCGATAGAACTGTCACGGACATCGGGGTTGATTCTAACGCGGTAGGACGTACGCAGGTTGCCATTGTTGAAGCTCCATGAGCCGCCCCGCAGCACTCGATAAGTGCCAGATTCAGGCCCGGTTGGATTATCCGGCCATTGGTCTTTCGGGAAGGTGGCATAGTAATCACTCTGATACCAGTCTGCCACCCATTCCCAGACGTTGCCAGCCATATCTAAAGCACCGTAGGGGCTGACCCCCTGCGGGTAAATGCCAACCTTGGTTGTGTCCCCAACATTTTGACCGAAATTGGCCATGTTGCTGTTTGGATCTGTATTGCCCCATGGCCAGGTGCGCCCGTCCGTGCTGCGGGCTGCCTTCTCCCATTCTGCTTCGCTGGGTAAACGAATTGTGTTTCTTGTTTTCTGGCTCGCCCATTGACAAAAAGCGTTCGCATCCAACCAACTCACATTGACTACAGGGTGATCAGCTAATTTTTTTGGCATTTTACCAAAAAACCAATGTCCTGGTGCTTTTCCTCGAATAGCTTGAACAAAAACCGCATACTGGGCGTTGGTCACCGGGAATTTACCTATCCAATATTCGTCGAGAAAAACCAGGTGCTGAGGCCTTTCGTCTGTGGATGCATTCTTTTCCTCTCTTCCTGCACCCATTAAAAATTTCCCCGCCGGGACACGCGCAAATTCCATCTTCACACCCAATCCCAGGTCAATCGCTATGCTTTCCGGGACGAAACTGGAAACCATGATTGGCTTTTGAATAGTATCCTGGTGAGAAACAGGCTTTGCAGGTTGGGGGATTTGAGCAACGGGCTGTTGCCTGGCTGCCGTTGGCTCCTGGGTTGGATTAAGTAAATTGGCCGCCGCCGTTGCACTGGCTGGCCGCTTTTCTTTATCCATTTCCAGGCAACACAAGATGAACGTTTCCATCCGCTCCGAGATAATCGGATTGAGGGAACGGGGTGGAGCCACCTTTTCTCCCGCCATCCGTTCGGTTGCTTCAGCCGGCACCGTGCCGGTCAGTAAATAGTATGTCGTCGCCCCCAGGCTGTAGAGGTCGCTGCGCGGATCGGTCCCGCCTTTCAACGAGTATTGCTCCGGCGGGGCATAACCGGGGGTGAGCAAGCGCGCACCGGTGACGGTAGCAGTCTGTCCCGGGTTCAGGGTTTTGGAAATTCCAAAATCAATTAAATAGACCAGGCCGTTCGGAGTGAGAAGCAAATTTTCTGGTTTCAGGTCGCGGTGGATAACGTTTTTACCGTGGCAGTAAGCCAGCGCATCCAGCACCTGCAACAACCATCCAGTCACTGTGGCTTCCGGCAGAGGTCCGCCATTTTCTTCAAGAATATCTGAGAGGGGGCGTCCATCAATAAGCGTCATGGCCATATATGCTTCACTGGTCAGGATCACCAGGTCGTAAATTTCCGGCAGATTCCTATGGCTAAGCGGACTGATCAGATGGGCTTCCCGGCTGAATTGTCGCAGAGCTTCTTCGCGAGTCAGTTGCGGCCCGGTTTTCGGGTGGATGCGGGTTCCATCATTTTGTCTCTGGGTATCCGCCTCTGAGGGCAAATCCCCCAGTCGAAATTCCTTGACGGCTACTTTCCGTTGCTTGAGGGTATCAAAGGCGCGGAAAACCGCCCCCATGCCGCCTTCACCCAGCAGGGCTTCGATTTCATAACGTCCAACCAGTACATCCCCAACTTGCAGCATGGGTTCTCCCCTAAATCAAAGATGAATAATCAGATTGTAGCAAAGAAACCCAAAAACCACCATCATTTCAGCCCCGCCACCGCCTGCTCCGCGGCGGCCTGGGCAGCCAGCAGGGCATCCGAGGGGCTCATTGCCTCCGTCCAGATGTTGTTCACCGCATTTCCCACCGGCCCCCATTGGGCATCAGCAAAGGGCGCCGGGCTGATCGGCACACCCAGGCGCAGGGCAGCGCCAAACCCGGCGATATCCGGCCTGTCGGCCAGTTGGGGATCGCTGAACAGGGCGGTGCGGGTGGGGATGGTGCGGTTGGCCAGGGTCAATTCCTTCTGCACCTCGGCGCTGTTGAGGTACAGCATGAGGTCCAGGGCGGCGGCATCGTGCCCGTTATATTTTGAACTCTGGGTCAGCATCAGCGCCAGCGTGCCGACGAACGGCCGTCCCATGGGCAGCACGCCGTAATGGATGCCGGCATTTTCCACCTCCGGCAGCGCCCATGGACCCGCCCAAAGCATGCCCACCGAGCCGTCCAGGAAGCCGCTCATGCAACCCCCGTAGGTTGAATTGGCCGGGGTGACCGCTTTGGCTGCCAGGATCCATTCCCCGGCCTGGATGGCGGCCGGGGTGAACAACCGGACGGTGCCATCGTTATCAATATAGCTTGTCACACCCATGCCGAAGAAGACCGGCGCGCTGTGGTAACCATCCGAGCTGCCAAAGCCCGGGTTGCAGAACAGCCATTGATCCGTCCGCGCGGCGTGGTAGAGTTTGGCTTTATTCAGAAACACCTCGAGATTCAGCGGATCGGTCGGCAGGTACACGCTTGAGAGAAGATCCTTGTTGTAAATCAGCCCGATGCCGTTCTGAGCCTGCGGCAATCCCCAGGTTTGCCCCTGCCAGGTGACGGCCTGCACCGTGGCCGGCTCATAGTTGCTGCTCATATAAATAGAGTCGATATTGTATTCGTCCAGCGGCAGAAGAACGCCCTGGTTCACCATCGAGCCGATGATTTCGTTCCCTGCGGCCACAATATCCGGCCCATTGCCGGCGGCGCTGGCAACCGGCAGCATGTTTCTCAGGTCATCCACCTTTTGCGCCTCGATATCCACGCCGGGGTGGGAACTCCGGTAGCGATCCAGCACCGGGTAGATGGCGGTCATTTCCTGATCCGACCAGATGTGCCAGAGTTTAATGGTCATTTGAGCGTAGACCGGGGCTTCGGTGGGTGCCGGGGCCAGGGTTGCCTCGGGTTCAGCCGGCGCCTGGGTGGGCGCCGGCACGGCGGTCGGCTCTGGCGGTGCAACGCTTTCGGATACTGGCGCCGGTGAGCTGGCGGTCAACACTCCCAACACCGCCCGGGCTGCAGAGAAGATATAGCCATTGAAGAAAATCAACACGGCTGCGATGAGCACAAAAATCAACCACCGGTTGGAACCCGAACCTGGGCTGCCTGGCATAATTCACCTGTTGAAATTGCTGGAATATTATATAGATTGTAGCAAAGAAAAGCCGGCTGGCAATATAAAGGTGCAAGGCACTTTTG
>CAYOOA010000141.1:0-3596 GCA_964405455.1 uncultured Anaerolineaceae bacterium
TTTTTCAGAAGATCGCTCCGGTCTCCAGACCGAGAGCGATCTTCGTTGCCCGCGGATTGCTGACCAGACCAATCAGGATTGCTTTGTAATAACTCATCACTCCAGAAGACCGGGACCTTTCAATACAAATCACATTTTTCCGCAATTTCAATTAGAAAAGAACGCCCGGTCGTCTGGATCCCGGCTTTCCAAAATAGCGGCCGCTCTCCCAACAGCTTAAGAAATCTGTTAGCTATCCCCATCATTGCTTTGCTTGACACCCTATACGCCCTATGCTACATTAGATTATGGTTGGCCATCCAAACCAGCCTGTTTTCATGTTTTTTATCAGAAGGAGTGCCACCTTGACCAAGTCTCGCAATCAATTGATGGTTGATCGCCTGCGCGATCTTCAAGCCTCCAGCCCGGATATTGAGGCTTCGGCCATTGTCAGTGTGGATGGTCTCACCATCGCTTCCGCGCTGCCCCAGGGGGTGGAGGAAGATCGGGTCTCTGCCATGTCGGCAGCCATGCTTTCCCTCGGCGAGCGCATTGCCACTGAACTGGGACGTGGGTCCCTGGAACAGGTTTATATCAAGGGCGTTTCCGGCTATGTGGTTCTCATGTCGGTGGGTGAAGAAGCCGTGTTAACCGCCCTGGCCCGGGAGCAGGCCAAACTGGGCCTGATCTTCCTGGATATGCGCCGCGCTGCCGAAGACTTACGCAAGCTCATTTAACCGGAGCGGAAAAAGAATGGAACCCATCCCAAAGAGCGGTTTGCACTACCCGAATAAAATTGCCCGCATCGCCATTCTGTCTTTTGAAGAAGTCATGGGCAAGAACGGCCTGAACGCCATCCTTAACCTGGCCGGCCTCTCCAACCTGATCGATAATTATCCCCCGGATAACCTCGAACGCGGGTTTGACTTTGCTGATTTCTCCGCCATCCAGGGTGCCCTGGAAGAAATGTACGGCCCGCGG
Source organism: uncultured Anaerolineaceae bacterium (assembly GCA_964405455.1). Classification (GTDB taxonomy): domain Bacteria; phylum Chloroflexota; class Anaerolineae; order Anaerolineales; family Anaerolineaceae; genus CALESS01. The sequence continues at coordinate 961 of CAYOOA010000141.1, forward strand.
GGTGGACGGGGCCTGGCCCTACGTGCCGGTCGAGCCACTTTCAAGGATGCCTTGCGCAACTTCGGTCTGATGGCCGGCGTGGGCGACCTGGCATTCAAAGTCCTGCCGCTGCACGCCAAGGTTCGCCTTGGGCTGCCCGCCATGGCCAAAATCTTCACCACCACCAGTGATCAACTCAGCACCGTGGAAGAGAAGGACGACCACTTCCTTTACACCATCCACCGCTGCCCGGTTTGCTGGGGGCGGCATACTGATAAACCCGCCTGCTTCATCGCCACAGGCCTGCTGCAGGAAAGCCTCAAGTGGGTCTCCGGCGGATATGAGTTTCGCGTCGTCCAGGTGGCAGCCAAATCCTGCGGGGATGACACCTGTAATTTCATCTGCTACAAGGATCCTGTTACTTAATCTGTGGCCGAAAACCTTGCAACCATCCTGATCGTTGAAGACGACCTGGATATTGCGGACATGCTCAACCAGTTTTTCCGCGCCCAGGGCTATGAGGTTTTAACGGTTAACTGGGGCGAAGACGGCATCCGTGCCTGCCTGACCAGCCGGCCGGATTTGGTCATCCTGGATATCCGCCTGCCGGATATTGACGGCTTTGAAGTCGCCCGCCGCTTGCGCACCAACCACCGCACCATGGATGTCCCCATCATTTTCCTGACCGAAAAGCGGGAGCGCCTGGACCGGTTAAAAGGCCTGGAACTGCATGCCGAGGATTACATTACCAAGCCTTTCGAAATCCAGGAACTACGCCTGCGCGTCCGCAATGCCCTGGAACGCACCCGCCGCACTTCATTAGTCAATCCGATCACTTCACTGCCGGAAGGCGGTATGGTGGATGATCACCTCTCCTCTAGCCTGCAGGATCCAGAAGCTGCCTTATTGTTGGTGAAGGTGAATAACGTGGATCATTTCCGCGAAGCTTATGGATTTGTGGCTGCGGATGACTTGCTGCGAGCCATTACCCGCATCCTGCAGGATGGCATTCGCGATCAAGGCACTGCTGAAGATTTTATCGGTCACCTGGGGCCAAATGACTTTATCATCCTGACCCGTAAATCAAACCGGGTCGCCATGCGCGAAGCCCTGACCCGCCGACTCAACCAATCGTTTGATTACTTTTATCGCGACCAGGATCGACAAGCGCCTGATTTCTCCGCGCGGCGTCTTTCTGCATCCCTTTTTGAAGTGGATCCTGCCCGGAGCGGAGCTCCGGACGCAAAATCACTCAAGCAATCCCTGGAGATGGCCATCCGCCAAAAAAATCGTTGAATCTTCGCATCGTCATTCCCACCTACAATGAAGCCGAGAATTTGCCCAGCCTGGTAAGTGCCCTGTTTGAACTGCCCCTGCCTGACTTGCACTTGCTGATCGTCGACGATAATAGCCCGGATGGAACCGGTAAGTTGGCTGATGAACTCGCCCAGACACATCCCGGCAAAGTGGATGTGCTCCACCGCGCAGGCAAGTTGGGTCTGGGCAGCGCCTATATCAGCGGGTTCCGCTGGTCGCTTGAGCACGGTGCTGAAGCCATTGGGCAGATGGACGCTGATTTCTCCCACCCCCTGGATAAAATCCCCGTCCTGGCAGAATCCCTGAAAAAGTATGACGTGGCCATCGGCAGCCGCTATGTGGCTGGTGGCCGCCTGGATGAACGTTGGCCGTTTTGGCGCAAGGCGCTTTCCTCGTTCGGCAACGTCTATGCCCGTACCATCCTCAACCTGCCCATCCGGGATGTCACTGGAGGATTCAAACTCTGGCGGCGCGAGACCCTGGCCGGCATGCCCCTGGAGCGCATCAAATCGAATGGCTACGTCTTCCAGGTCGAAATGAACTATGTCGCCTCCCGCCTGGGTTACACCTTCACAGAAATCCCGATTTACTTTGCCGATCGGCGTTGGGGCAAAAGCAAGATGTCCTTCCGCATCCAGGCAGAGGCTGCCGTTCGCGTCTGGAAATTACTCTCCCTCTACCCGGATTTGCCTCACCTCACCCGGCGCTAAAGCAATCGGTCAGTTTTTTCCATTCTTCAATAGAAATCGTTTCAGCGCGCCGCTGTGGATCAATCCCCGCGGCGCGAATCATTTCTTCCACCCGCGTGGGCTCCATACCCAGGCCGCCGGCCAGTGAATTGCGCAAGGTCTTGCGTTTCTGGCTGAACCCGGCCCGGGCCAGCCGGAAGAAATCATCCAGTTGCGCGCGTGGGATGAGCGGTTCCGGGTGCATATCCACCCGCAGGGCAATGGAGTCCACCTTGGGCGGGGGATAAAATGCCCCGGCCGGGATGCGGACCACTGGAACCGGTTTACCGTACACCTGTACGCTCAACGCCAGCAGACTCATCTTTCCCGGCCCGGCACATATTCGTTCCGCCACCTCTTTCTGCATGGTTAGTACCATGCAGGCCGGGGCAGAGCGGCTTTCCAGCAGGTGGCGGATAACCGCCGACGTGATGTAATAGGGGATATTTGCCACCACGTGGTAACCGGCTGACTGCATTAAAGCCGCCGGATCCTGTTCAAGGATATCTCCCTGGATGATTTCCACCTGCGGCCAGGGGGCCAATACCTCGCGTAATATCGGGATTAACTTGCCATCCAACTCCACGGCCACCACCCGTCGGGCGGCCTGTG
>CAYOOA010000142.1:0-3565 GCA_964405455.1 uncultured Anaerolineaceae bacterium
AATCCGCACCCTCGGTGAATATCCGCGTTAAAAATCCCCCATCCACACATCCGGGTTCCCCGCGCCTCCGTGGTGAAGAAATCCTTTTTGGGGTAAAATTACCCCTGATCTCAAAACCGAAGGACTTTCGAACCCATGCCGTTCATTTTCCCCTTTACAGCCATTGTCGGGCAGGAGCGCATGAAGCGCGCCCTGGCCCTGAATGCCGTTGACCCGCGCATCGGCGGCGTCCTCATCCGCGGCGAACGCGGCACCGCCAAATCCACTGCCGCCCGCGCCCTGGCCGCCCTACTGCCCCAGGTCAAGGTGGTGGCAGATTGCCGCTTCGGCTGCGACCCCGACTCCCCGGCCACCTTCTGCACCGAGTGCCGCGAGCGCACCGCTCGCGGTGAATCCCTGCCCGTGACCACCCGCCCCACGCCCTTCATTAACTTACCGGTTTCCGCCACGGAAGACCGCGTGGTGGGTACCCTGGATATCGAAAAAGCCATCCAGAAGGGTGAGCGCCATTTTGAACCCGGCGTGCTGGCCGCCGCCAACCGCGGCCTGCTCTACATCGACGAGGTCAACCTGCTGGATGATCACGTGGTGGATGTGCTGCTCGATTCAGCCGCCATGGGCATGAACATCGTTGAGCGCGAGGGCATCTCCTTCTCGCACCCGGCCCGCTTCATCCTGGTCGGCACGATGAACCCCGAGGAAGGCGACCTGCGCCCGCAACTGCTGGACCGCTTTGCCCTCTCGGTCGAAATCCATGGCATCCGCGAACCGCGCGAGCGGGTGATGATCATGGAGCGCAACCTGGCCGTGGAATTGAACCCGGATGCCTTCCAGTCTGAGTGGCAGCCCAAGGAGAAGGATCTCTCCGTCCAAATTGATGCCGCCCGCAAGATCGTGGACAGGGTGACCTACACCCGCCGCGACCTGCTCTACATCGCCTCGCTGACCTCCTCTCTCAACGTGGACGGCCACCGCGCCGACCTGGTCATCCTCAAGACCGCCCGCGCCCAGGCCGCCTTTGACGGGCGCCTGTCGCTTTCCGAGCGGGATATTGCCCTGGCCGCCGAACTGGCCCTGCCTCACCGTCTCAAGCGCGGCCCCTTCCAGCAGGAAGAGATGGGCATGGAGCAGCTCCAGGAACGCATTGACGAACTGCAGGGCAAGACCAAGATCGGCTCCCCCACCCCCACCGCCCCCCAACCGGGTGACCAGGAAGGTGGGCAGCAAAAAAAATGACGGAGGGCGAGACTTCCGAGCAAACCCCTGAAGAGGGCACGCCGGAGCCTTCGCCCCAGAACCCGTTTCAAGACCCCAACCCGCAATGGTGGGATGGCGGCAAAAAGATGAAAAGCGGCGAGGAATTCTCTCCCCGCCGGCTGGATACGCCCCTGGACAAGATGTTCCGCCATCACTCCGGGCGGCGCTCGCGCACTCGCACCGACCGCAAGCGCGGCCGCTACATCCAATCCCGCCCCTCACCGGATAACCCCTACGACCTGGCCTTTGATGCCACCTTGCGGGCCGCCGCGCCCTTCCAGCGCCAGCGCAGCGAACAGCGCAAGCAGGTAGCCTTTGCCGTGCGCTCGTCGGATTACATGCGCAAGGTGCGCGTCCGCCGGGCAGCCAACCTGGTGCTCTTCCTGGTGGATGCCTCCTGGTCGATGGCCGTGGCCGAACGGATGGCCGCCACCAAGGGCGCCATCCTCTCCCTGCTGACGGATGCCTACCAGCGCCGCGACCGGGTCGGCCTGATCGTCTTCCAGAAGGACAAGGCCACCCTCATCCTGCCGCCGACCAACTCGGTCATGCTGGCCGAGCGCGCCCTGGCGGAGATCCCGGTGGGCGGCAAGACGCCGCTCTCCGCCGGGCTGCAAATGGCCTACGACACCCTGCGCCGCGAGAAGATCCTCCACCCGGACGTGATGCCCCTGCTGATCGTGCTCACCGACGGCGCGGGCAATGTCTCGATGGGTTCCCTGCCCCCCCAGGAGGAAGCCCGCCAGATTGCCGGGCGCATCGCCGAGGAAAAAGTCCACAGCGTGGTGATCAACATGGAGCACATCGCCTTTGACCAGGGCCTGGCCCAGGTGCTGGCGGATAACCTGGAAGCCCCCTGCTACTCGCTGAGCGACCTGAAGGCCGAGAGCCTCTACCACACCGTGCGCAACGAGATGAACCAACTGCAGGGCGGCGGGGGATAAATTTAATCCCCCTTTCATTCACCCGGTTATTTTGCGCAGCGGAATCCAAGATCGATTTGTCTGAACTGGGAGTATGTCCTGTATGTTGTGCGTTGTGTGAAGGAGTTATCGTTATAAGTTTCAAATCCACCCGCACGGATGACGTGCCATTCGCCGCTGGTAGGGCCAGACGGGTTTTCATTCGGTGACTGGCTATAATAATCAGCTGCATACCAATCATTCACCCACTCAAATACTCCGCCAGACATGCCCAAAGCGCCGTAGGGGCTAATATCCCCTGGAGACGCATCGACAGGGGGCGGCAGAAAAAATACTGCCTCGTCCCTCACGATCTCCTGCAATGCTTTGGTTGGATCCCATTCATTTCCCCACGAATAGACCCGGCCATCGCTACCCCGGGCGGCTTTTTCCCACTCCGCTTCGGTGGGAAGGCGCCGGCTGGCCCAATTGCAATATAGATTTGCTCCAAACCAACTAACCTGAACAATGGGAACCCCTGGTAGATAATTGCCGGGAACGAAATGTTGATCCTTCCATTCAATAACGCTCGGCCCAGGCACCGGTCGGAGAATATCCACTAGCAACATCGATCCCCGGTAAATTGAATTCATACGAAAACCATCTTCCGGCTTGGATTCCGCCAGCGGAATATCAACAATTTCCTCGCCAGCAAATCCTTGAATTGTCAATTCAGAATAGGAGGAATTTAAGAAGGTTGCATATTGCTCCAGGGTCACCTCGGTCTTGTCGATCCAATAGGCGTCCAATTTGATGGTATGAACCGGCGCTTCGTTTGCGTCTCCATTGGCGCTACCCATTGTAAATTCTCCCGCCGGGACGCAAACCAGGGTGACGCCATCTACGGGAGAAACCCATTCCTGGCCAACCTGGCTACACTCCGGGGGGATGGATGGATCAGGAGTGGAACTGGTTTGCACAAGCAGTGATTGAGTTGGAACTGAAGATGGCGTGTCTGTGGAACAACCCGCAAGAAGGAAGAAAGTAACCAGGACAGTGAAGAATGCCGCAGCACAAAATGGATTACGCATGATTTTCATCTTCCTTCCCTCCAACTGATGAAATATTAACATGAACTATTGTAACAAAGAAACCGCCCAATACGGAAAAATCATCCGCCTGCTGTGAAGTACCTGCAGCAGGCGGATGGGACCATTATCAAATTTCACCTGCTTAAATCTCCGGGCAGCATTCCTGGTTTGGATAACGCTGGACGGGCTGCTCCACTTTGCGCGGTTTGGAGAACCAGGCAAAGATAGATGTTCGTTCCTGGCGAATCCGCTGAACGGGGGCCAGGTAGTTGACGATGGGTTCCATGCGGTGATTCGCCCGGCGCTCATCTTCGA
>CAYOOA010000143.1:0-3564 GCA_964405455.1 uncultured Anaerolineaceae bacterium
CCAAGAATCAATGGGTGTATGGTGAACATCTATTCCTCTGAATCAGAAAGCGATGCTGGATTGACAGGCTGATTGGAAAGGCGCGGAATAATGAATAAGAAGATTCCACAGACGATCAAAATCACAATCAGGCTAAAAGGATAAACCAGGATGGGGTTTCGACTGTAGACCAAACCGGCCAAAACAGGCGCCAGCATGAGCGCGAGCGCATTGGCTGTTTCCAATACTCCAAACGCGAGGCCGGTCTGGCCGACATCAACAATATCACGGACGGCAGCCAACATCATGGATCGATACAACCGGTAGCCGCCAATGAACAGGTAACCGACAGCCAGAAGCAACGGGAACGGGGAATTCCACAGTATGATCGAAAAAGCAGCCATCATACCCTGACCAATCAGGATACCGGCAAACGGGCTCAAGTGCCCCAGGAAAACCGCCGCCAATGCTGTACCAAGCGAACCAATGGATCCCATCTGCCCGATCTGGGAGAGGTCCAACCCGCGCACCTGTTCGAGAAAGTTGGAAGAAAGCGGCTGCGGTAAATAAGTGGCAGTGGTAATCAGAAAGGCGAGGAAGATTAGAAGTAAAAACGGACGGTTGTTGCGTAAAACCTTGAAGGATTGGTGGGTGGAGTGATGGACTTCCGCAGGTGCCGGGGAGACAAACAAGACAAGGATGGTCGAAACGACGAAAAGGCAGGCCGAAATTTTGTAGATAATGGGAAGCCCCAAGGTTTCGCCAATCCAACCGCCAACCGCGGGGCCTATCACCATGCCAAAATTAAAAAGCGCATTTGTAAAAGTAAGTGCTCTGCCTACAGACCATTTGCCGCGTCTGGCTGAGATGTAGCTGTTCATCGGCGCCAGGACAAAGGAGGTCAGCCCATACATCAGCATACCGATGACGAAAACGGTCAGGGAATGTGCAATTGCCATCACCCCGGCTGATAGAGCACCAAACATCCATGAGGCCCACATCAGGGGGCGGGAGCCTAATTTATCCGAAAGCAGACCGGCCGGGATTTGAAAAATCAGGACGGCAATCCCCATCACACCGAGGATGGTTCCGATCAAAAGCGGAGAAGCGCCCAGTTGAGCGAGGTAGATCGATTGGAAATAGCTGAACATGCCTTCTCCGATGCCCCAGAAAAACAGGGAAAAGGCCACCAGGAACAGGTCGCGGTTCATTTGGAAATCTGCTCAATGAAGGACAGGATGGCCGCAAAGGCCTGGAGGCGGTTTTCACTTAACAATATGGAATGGCCAGCTTTTTCCATCCAGATGATCGATTTTTGTGCTGAGGTGATCCGATTATGGATATACTCTGCACTATCCGGGGGAATAGCCTGGTCGTCGTGGGATTGGATCACCAGGGTCGGAACAGTTACTTCTGGAAGCGATAGATCCATGGCATAACGGAGCTTATACAACTCACCCAGGATCCGGGTTGGGAACCAGGGATAGGCTGGATATTCAGCTTCACGGCGATCTCCCAGGGGGAGGGAGGGGTCATAAGACTTTTTGTAAATGGAAGGCCTAATGAAGGAATGAATGGCAAAACCCAAACTGCCCGTTGGATGAACAGGGCCGGCTGGTGTGGAAACTCCCACGACTCCGGCCACTGGATAACGGGCGGCTGCGGTCAGGGCGATCATCCCGCCCATGGATTGGCCAATCAGGAAAATGCGGTCACACGCCGCAGACAGGAACGCCAGCCCGGTTTCCACATCAACAAACCAGTCCTGCCAATGCGTCCGACGCAAATCAAGCGGATAGGTGGCATGGCCGGCCAGGCGTAGACCCAGCACCGTCAGACCCTTTTCGGCGAGGAACTCACCCAGCGGGCGGGTTTCCTCCGGCATGGCAGTAAACCCGTGCATGAGGATGCAGCCGGTGTGTCCGCCGGGGAAGAAGAATGGTTCAGAGCCTGGAACGATCAGCGATTGAGACATTATTTTTCCAAAGGCAGGGTGATTAATTCGCGCGGCAGGCTGGAGAGTATTTCGCAACCTTGATCGGTGATCACAACGTTATCTTCAATGCGGACCCCACCCCGACCAGGAAGGTATATGCCAGGTTCAATCGTGAAAGCCATACCCCGCTCCAGGAGGAGTGAGTTTTCGTCGAATATGTAAGGCGGCTCATGTACTTCCATGCCGATGCCGTGACCGGTGCGGTGGATGAAATACTCACCGTAGCCGGCAGAATGAATGACCGCACGCGTTGCTGCATCCACGCTGCCAGCCGGAACACCTGGTTTGGCAGCCCGACAGCCAGCCTGATTGGCCTGGTGGACTATTTCTGCGATTTGAGCCAGTTCCGGATCAACCGCACCAATGGCAAAGGTGCGAGTCAAATCGGAGATGTAGTCCTGGTAAGTCGCGCCCCAATCAATGATAAGCAGGTCGCCGAGTTGAAGTGGGCGCTCCGAAGCGCCGGCATGCGGGTTGGCGCCGTTGGGACCGGCGGCAACAATAGACTCAAAAGAGGGCCCTGCAGTTGCTCCAGCACGCAGCAGGTTGATACTCAATTGGTTGGAAATTTGCTGCTCGGAAACGCCAGGCTGGATAAACGGTAATGTAAGGAGCAAGGCCTCCTCGGCTATCTTCACCGCTTTGCGCATCTTTTCTACTTCGACTGGCGACTTGGCGATCCGCAGTGTGGAGAGAGCGGCATCCCCGGAGATGATCTGCGCAGTCGGGGCGCTTTTCCGCAGGAGTTCCAACTCCTGAAAACGCATGTGGATGGATTCAACACCGATCTTCTTGCCTTTCAAACCCATGAGCTGGATTGCCCGGTCATAGGCAGCCGGCCACAGGGTTGGATTATCTCCGAAAGTGATGTGTTCCAGGGAAAGGGTGCTCTGAGAAATTTTGCCTGCCTCCAATTCCGGCAGGATAAGGAGCGCCTTTTCGCCGTTGATCAACAGCAGCACGGGACGTTCGCTGAGGTGGAAATGCAAACCAGTCAGATAAGTGAGAGTCTGGCCGGGGATGAGAGCCAGGGCATCGAGATTGTTTTGAGCCAAAAGTCCGGCGATGCGTTGAAAAAGTGGGTCGGGCATGGGAAAACCTCCGTGATTGGCTGGATTATATACCGGAAAACGGGAAAAGCGGGGGAGGTTGAGGGGGAGATTTGTTGCATGGAATTGGGTGGTAATCTATTTTGATGGTTTGTCTGTTCGCCCTGGTCACCTCGCGAAGCACTAAGCGGGAGACCGTGAATGATCGGGTATTGCGTTCGGTCTTGAGACCGGCGCAATCATTTTTCAAGAATGGCAATCAACCCGACCAGATCATCAAACCGGATAGACTATTGACAGCCGATTATTCATGGGGTAAAATTTTGGCTACCTTCCAAGGGGCCTGTAGCGCAGTTGGGAGCGCGCCTCAATCGCACTGAGGAGGCCAGGGGTTCGAATCCCCTCAGGTCCACTGAGCACCTTCGAGGCCCCGGGATGTGGCAAGAAGGCCGTAACAATTGAATTTGGGCCCATAGCGCAGTTGGGAGCGCGTCTCAATGGCATTGAGAAGGCCGAGGGTTCGAATCCCTCTGGGTCCAC
>CAYOOA010000144.1:0-3354 GCA_964405455.1 uncultured Anaerolineaceae bacterium
CCCCAGCGGGGCTGCTTCTGCAAGCGCCGGATCACCAGCGCTGCCAGGGCAATCGCGAACAGCAGAACGGTGGAATACCAGTTGGGGATGTTGGCCTCGTTTTCCAAGTGGAAGGCCGAGATCAGCGAATCATAGCGGAAGCCGGTTGGCGAGACGGGCGGGGCTAGGTTGACCCACAGGTGGGCCGCATCCAGGAGCAGCATAACGCCAATCAAAATCCAGGTGATTTTACGCACGGGTATTAGCATGCAATGATTATATGCCGAACCGGTTTTTTCGGGGTGGAGTGGAGTGGCATCTCTCAACCCTCGTTAACTTGCTATAATTAATCATCCTCCCGCAACAGGAGATTTTTCGCCATGGCCCCATCCACCCGTAAAACCCCATCCCCCCTGCTCGTCATCGCCTGGATGGTGACCCTGCTCGTTTCGGCCCTGCCCGGTGCGCTCTGGGCGCAGTTCAGCGGCAGCGCCGCCCCGCAGTGGATCTATTACATCCGCATTGCCCTGCCTCTGCTGCTGATCTTCCTGGCCGAGGTGCTGCCGGTGATGTATCCGCTGCGCACTTATTTCCTGCTGCTGGCAGTGGTCAACCTGGGCTTCTGGCTCATCAGCGCGCTGCGCACTCTCCCGGCCTGGCGCACCTGGGAGGCCGGCATTCCCTGGCTGAGCGGCATGCTCGTCCTGCAGGCGCTGGAGGTGGGCGTGGCCCTGCTGGTGCTGGGCGCCCTCTTCCTGACCCTGCGCAAGCGGGCTGCCTTCTGGTTCCAGCGCGGCGATTTGAAAGCCACGGCTGAACCCGTGCCGTGGATCGGCATGACCAACCCCACCCCCTGGAAAACCTTCGGCCTGATCGTTGCCCTGGCGGCCTTTTTCGGCGGCATCCTCTTCCTGGCCATCTCCAACCCGCCCGGCGGCGCCCAACTGCTCAAGCTGCTGCCGCTCCTGCCGGGGGTAATCCTGCTGGCGGCCGTCAATGCCCTGGATGAGGAGATCATCTTCCGCAACGGCCTGCTGGCCCCGCTGGCCCCGGCCCTGGGCAATCTGCCCGCCCTCTACCTGACCTCGGTCTTCTTTGGCATAGGCCATTACAGCGGTACCTTCCCCGGCGGCTTGATCTGGCTGCTGCTGACCAGCTTCCTCGGCTTCCTGTTTGGCAAATCCATGCTGGAGACAAAGGGTCTGGCCTGGCCCTGGCTGCTGCATTTCATCTCAGATATTCCGGTTTTTGCCTTTACAGCCCTGGCATTTTTGAAGTAGGAGCTTTCTCCACCCCCTCTCCACCCCCCTTTTCCACCCCTCAAATCCACCATTTGATAGATGCGGCCTCCCCTGCGCTCCCGGTATAACCGGGGGCGTAGTGATTTCACTGGGAGGTGCACGATGACGCGTGCTTTGATCACCGGCGTGACCGGTTGTGTGGGTTCGAACCTGGCTGCTGCTTTACTGCGCCTGGGCGTGGAGGTGGTGGGGTTGTGCCACCCATCCGCCCCGACCCTGGCGATTGAGGGGCTGCCAATCCGCCGGGTGGTGGGGGATATTCTCGACCCGGCCTCTTTGCGCCCGGCGCTGGAAGGGGCCGACTGGGTCTTCCACGCTGCAGCCATTGCGGATGACTGGAAACACCCGGCGGAGCGGGTCTACCGCACCAATGTAAGCGGAACGCGCAACGTGTTGGAGGCCGCCCGCCAGGCTGAAGTCTCCCGCTTTGTGTATGTCAGTTCGGCCGCCGCCCTGGGCGGTCCGCGCGCCTGGCAGCCCCTGCTGGATGAGACCAGCCAGTTCAATTTTGCGCCGGCGGAGTGGCCGTATGCCCACTCCAAGCACCTGGCAGAGCAGGCCGTGCAGGAATATGTCGCCCGCGGCCTGCCTGCCGTGGTGGTCCAACCGGCGCCCATCCTCGGCCCGGCCGATAGTGCCGTGATCTCCGGTCAGCTCATCCTGCGCGCCGTGCGCGGCGAGCTGTTCCCCCTGCCGCACGGCGGCACCAACTACGTGGACGTGCGCGATGCGGCTGCCGCCATGATCGAGGCTGCCCGCAGCGGCGTGGTGGGCCGGCGCTACCTGCTGGCCGGGCACAACCTCTCCCACCTGCACGCCCTGGGGGCCATCGGTGATGTGCTGGGCGTGCCGATCCGCTATCTCGCCGTGCCGCGCCGCACCCTGCCGCTGTTGGAGGGGATCTTTGGCCTGGCGGAGCGGGTTGGCCTGCGCCTGCCGGTCAACCGGGTGCGGGTTCACCTCAGCGGGGAATATTTGTATTATGATAATCAACGCGCCGTTGCAGAGCTGGGCCTGCGGCCGCGCCCCTTTGAGCAATCGGTGGAGGACGCCGCCCGCTGGTATTTTGACCACGGCCTGCTGGCGGAGTGGCGCAAACCAGCCTGGCGCATGGATCTTGCCTTGAGGAGCAATGAATGAGCCAAAAAATCCTGGTGACAGGTGCAAGCGGTTTCCTGGGCGGCAACCTGGCCCGCCTGTTGATCGAAGAGGGCAACGCGGTGCGGGTACTGGCCCGGCGGACTTCCAACCTGGCCTGCCTGGCGGACCTGGGCGGTTGGGAGCGGGTTGAGGGTGACATCACGGCCGCGGAGAGCCTGCCGGCTGCCTTTGCCGGGGTGGAGGTGGTCTTCCACTGCGCCGCGCGGGTGGAGATGCCCCGCCGCATGACCGCCGCCATCTGGGGTGCTAATGTGACCGGCACGGAAAACGTACTGACCGCCTGCCGCCGGGCCGGGGTGCGCCGCCTGGTGCACTGCTCCACGGTGGATGCCATCGGCCTGCCGGAGGGTGATCAACCGGCGGATGAATCCACTCCCTGGAACTGGGACCGCCTGGGGGTGGAGAACGCCTACGCCCGCTCCAAGTTGGAGGCTCACCAGCGGGTGCAGGCTGCCGCCGCGGACGACCTGGATGCCGTACTGGTGTGCCCGGCCTTCATGTTCGGCGCCTTCGATCCGCACCCCTCCAGCGGTCGCCTGATCCAGCAGGCAGCTCGCAGCCCGTTCACCCTCGATCCGGGCGGCGGCAATAATTTTGTGGATGTGCTGGACGTGGCCCGGGCAATGATCACCGCAGTGGAAAAGGGCCGCCGCGGGGAAACCTACATCCTGGGTGGGGAGAACCTGCCCTATGCTGCAATCTTTGCCCTCATCCGCCAGGCCCTGGGGCTGCGCCCCGCCCCGCGCCTGCGCCTGCCGAAAACCATGCGCATAGTCGCTGGATCGTTGGGGGATGCCTGGGAGAGCCTGAGCGGCCGTCCCAGCGACCTGAATACCCCCGTGGCGCGCATCAGCGGCATGAACCATTACTATGATTCATCAAAGGCAATCCGCGAATTGGGCCTGCAGCACAG
>CAYOOA010000145.1:0-3337 GCA_964405455.1 uncultured Anaerolineaceae bacterium
TATATGAAATAATGAAAATGTAAGGATTTGATACAGGTATATTTGAATTAATTTTATCGAAGTCATCAACGGAGCAAACAATGACATTGCTATTTGAGGAAGAAACCAGAAAAATTCTTGGAGCGGCAATCGAAGTTCACCGTCATCTTGGACCAGGATTGCTGGAAAGCGTTTATCAATCATGCCTTGCCCGGGAATTTGAATTACGGAATATTCCTTTTATCCAGCAAAAAGAATTGTCAGTGATTTATAAGGATTTGAACCTGGATCAAAAATTACGCTTGGATTTCTTGGTTTATGACAAAATCATCGTTGAAATAAAGGCAGTGGATGCTTTGTTACCCGTCCACGAAGCGCAATTGTTGACGTACTTGAAATTGGCCGGATGTAAAGTTGGCATGTTGCTTAATTTTAATGCTGAAAAATTGATGGATGGATACAAACGACGGATCTTAACCATTGATTGATTTTTACTAAGGTTTTCTCCGTGACCTCAGTGTTCTCCGTTACTCCGTGGTAGAAAGGATAGACAATGACAGAAACCAATCCAAATGCAATTCTCAAGCCTGACCGGCCGGTGGGGATCATCGGCTACGGCGCGTATGTGCCGCGCTACCGCCTGCCGGCCAGCGAAGTGGCCCGCATCTGGGCGGGCGGCAAGGGCGCCCTGCCGGTCAAAGAGAAGGCCGTGGCCGGTCTGGACGAGGACGTGATTACCATGTCCATCGAGGCCGGGCGGAATGCCCTGCTGCGCGCCCGGATTGATCCGGAACTGCTGCGCGCCGTGTGGGTCGGCTCGGAATCGCATCCCTACGCCGTCAAGCCGACCGGTACGCTGGTGGCGGAAGCCCTGGGCGCTGCGCCAAGTGTTTCAGCCGGCGACTGGGAATTTGCCTGCAAGGCTGGAACGGAAGCCCTGACGGCCGCGATTGGCATGGTTGGATCTGGCATGGCGCGCTACGCCATGGCCATCGGCATGGATACCGCCCAGGGCCGCCCCGGCGACGCCCTGGAATACACCGCCGCCTCCGGCGGAGCCGCCTATATCGTTGGGCCGGCCGCGGAAGCCCTGGCGGTGATCGAAGGCGCTTACTCGTACGTCACCGATACGCCGGATTTCTGGCGGCGGGCCGAGCGCAAATACCCGGAGCACGGCCACCGCTTCACCGGCGAGCCGGCCTACTTCAAGCACATCACTGAAGCCGGCCAGCACCTGATGGATGAATTCGGCCTCAAGCCGCAGGATTTTGCCTACGCTATCTTCCACCAGCCCAACACCAAATTCCCGCAGCGGGCGGCCCAACTGCTCGGCTTCACGGACGAGCAAATCAAGCCCGGCCTGCTTTCCCCGGTCATCGGCAACACCTACGCCGGGGCGGCCATGATCGGCCTGACCGCCACCCTGGACGTGGCCAAACCCGGCGACCGCATCCTGATGGTCTCCTTTGGCTCCGGGGCCGGTTCGGATGCCTTCCTGCTGACCGTCACCGAGGCGCTGGATGCCCGGCGCGACCTGGCGCTGCACACCCAGGATTACATCGCCCGGCGCACGCAGATTGATTACGCCACCTACACCCGCATGCGCAATGTAATTGCGATGGAATAGCGAGGCCGTGATGACAGATGTGGTGATTGCTGGAATCGGCCAGACGCCGGTGGGGGAGCACTGGGAGCTTTCGCTGCGCACGCTGGCGGTGCGCGCCATCCAGGCGGCCCGCAAAGATGCCGGCGGACTGCGTCCGCAGGCCATGTACATTGGCAACTTCCTCGCCTCGATGGTCTCGCACCAGGCCAATTTGGGCTCCCTGCTGGCGGAGTGGTCCGGCCTGAACGGGATTGAGGGCTACACGGTTGAATCGGCCGGCGCCTCGGGGGCCTCCGCCTTTCGCATGGGCTACCTGGCGGTGGCCAGCGGCCTGGTGGATGCGGCCCTGGTGGTGGGCGTGGAGAAGTACAATGACGCCATCGGCCCGCAGTTGGAGTTTGCCCTGGCCCAGAGCGGCGACTACGACTACGAGATGATCCAGGGCATGACGCCCGTCACCCAGGCGGCGATTTTGATGCAGCGTTACATGTACGAGTTTGCCGTGCCGCGCCAGGCCTTTGGCGAGGTCCCCCTGCTGGCGCACGCCAACGCAGTCAACAACCCGTATGCCCTGTTCCGCAAGCCCATCCGGCGCGAAGTGTATGACGGCTCGGAGTTCTACTCCGACCCGCTGAATATGTTCGACATGGCCCCCTATGCCGACGGGGCCGCCGCGGTCATCCTGACCCGGCGCGACCTGCTGCCGGCGGATTTTCCCCATCCACTGGTGCGGGTGAGCGGTTCCAGCTCGGTGATTGATCGACTGGCCCTGCACGACCGGCCCGATCCGCTGGCATTTGAGGCGGCCGGGCGTTCCGTCCAGCAGGCCTGCCGCCAGGCTGGGATTATGCCCGGGGATGTGGATTTCTTTGAGCTGTGCGATACCTTCTCGGTGTACGCCTTCCTCAGCCTGGAAGCGGCCGGCTACGCCAAACGCGGCGAGGGTTGGAAGCTGGCAACGGAGGGTAAGCTGGCCCTGACCGGCGAGCTGCCGATATTGACCATGGGCGGGCTGAAGGCGCGCGGGAATCCAATCGGTGCGACCGGGGTTTATCAAATAGCCGAGGCGGTGCAGCAGCTGCGCGGCGCCGCGGGGAAGAATCAAATCCCGAATGCCCGGCGCGGCCTGGTGCAAAGCCTGGGCGGACCGGCGGCCACGGCCGTCAGCCACGTGCTGGAGCGAATCTGATAGGAATTGAGAGTCTCTCACTTATAAACTTAGCATCGAAAGAAGAAAAAGACTAACCACGGAGGCACTGAGGATACAGAGAACACGGAGAAAAAAACTCTGTAAAAATCCCCTGGAAGTCAGTGCTTCCAAAAAAGTAAATGAAAAAGCAACCCGGATCATGGTTTTAATATCAGAAAATGGTTTTCTCAGTGTCCTCCGTTTTCTCCGTGCCTCCGTGGTGAATCATTATAGGAGTAATAAATGGAAAACCCACGCCACTGGCGGTTGAAAAAACAGCGTTACGCATTGATCGGCGAAGAATGCCCGCACTGCAAGGCCAAGCTCTTCCCCCCACGGGATGTGTGCCCGGAGTGCGGCGAGGAAGCCCGCACCCCGTATGCCTTCAGCGGCCGCGGGGAGGTGTATTCCTTCACCGTGATGCACGACGCCCCAGCTGGCTTTGAGGAGACCACGCCCTACACCGTGGCCATCGTCAAGCTGGAAGAAGGCCCGATGGTCACCGCGCAGTTGACCGACCTGGGCGACCAGGCCGTGCAGATCGGCATGCCGGTGGAGATGGT
>CAYOOA010000146.1:0-3324 GCA_964405455.1 uncultured Anaerolineaceae bacterium
AATCGGAGGCTTTATGCGCACCACCATCGACTTTGGAATTGACCTCGGCACCACCAACAGCGCCATCGCCGTTCTCGACGGCACGCGGGCGTCCGTCATCAAGAACAACGACAACATGGAATACACCCCTTCCGTTGTCTACATCGATAAAACCGGCACCATGCACGTCGGCAAGCATGCCAAGACCCGCCTGGAGGTGGAACCGGAAGACGCCTATGCCGAGTTCAAGCTGCAAATGGGCGGGGATACCACCTACACCTTCAAGCGCAGCGGCCGCCAGATGAGGCCGGAGGATCTTTCCGCAGAGGTGCTCAAATCCCTGCGCGCGGATGTCCAGCAGCGCCTGGGGGAGGATCTCCAGTCCGCCGTCATCACCGTCCCGGCCGCTTTTGAACTGCCCCAGTGCAAGGCCACCGAACGCTCCGCCCAGCTGGCCGGCTTCAAGTTCTCACCCCTCATCATGGAGCCGACGGCAGCTGCCATGGCCCACGCCTACCAGAGCAAGTCCAACAAGGTCTTCTGGCTGGTCTATGACCTGGGCGGCGGCACCTTTGATGCTGCAGTCATCCAGCTCCTCGACGGCAATTTCCGCATCGTCAACCACGCCGGAGATAATCATCTCGGCGGCAAGCTGATTGACTGGGACCTGGTTGAAAACCTGCTCGCCCCGGCCGTGGTCAAGACAGCCAAACTGACCAATTTCACCCGTTCCAACCCCAAGTGGCGGGTGGCCTTTGCCAAGCTCAAGTGGGCGGCCGAGGAAGCCAAGATCAAGCTCTCGCATGATGACAAATACCAGGTTGTCATTGACTTCCTCTGCCTGGATGACAGCGGCGAACCGGTGGCCTTCGATTTTGAAATCACCCGCGCCGACCTGGCCCGCATCGCCGGGCCGTACATCCAGCGCTCGGTCAACATCGCCCGCCAGGCCCTTTCCGAGGCCCATCTCAGCCCGGCCGACCTGGAAAAAGTCATCCTGGTTGGCGGCCCCACCCTGGCTCCTTACGTTCGCGAACAACTCACCGATCCCTCCGCCGGACTGGGCATCCGTCTCGATTTCAGCTACGACCCCCTGACCGTGGTCGCCCAGGGCGCGGCCATTTTCGCCGGTACCCAGCGCGTGGATGCCCCCCGCCGCGACTCCGTCCCGGCCGGCGCCGGCGCTGTTGCCCCCGCGGCCGAAACGCCCAAACCAGGCGAATACCAACTTGACCTGGAGTACAACCCGGTTGGCGCAGACCAGGAACCGCTCATCGGCGGCAAGGTCCTCGGTGCAGACGGCGAGAACTTCACCGGCTTCACCATCGAATTTATTGACAATTCCGGCCAGTACCGCAGCGGCAAGATACCGGTTGGCGCCAACGGTGCTTTTGTCACCCAGCTCCTGGCCCGCAGTGGCACCCAGAATGTCTACCGCATTGAGCTGACCGATGCCCTCGGCCGCTCCGTCAAGTGCACCCCCAACGAGGTCAAGTACACCGTCGGCAATGCCCCCTCCAACCCGCCCCTCATTCACTCCGTGGGGGTGGGCCTGGCCAACAATGAGGTTGCCTGGTACATGCAGAAGGGCAGCCCGCTGCCCGTCCGCCAGCGCCAGGTCCTGCGCTCCATGACGGACCTGCACCGCGGCACCAATGAAACCCTGCGCGTGCCCGTCATCGAAGGCCAGAACGAGCGCGCCGACCGCAACCGCCTGATCGGCTACCTGATCATCCCCGCCCAGAGCCTGCGCCGCGACCTGCCCGCCGGCTCCGAGGTGGAAATCACCATCGAAATCGACGTCAGCCGCCTGGTGCGCACCTCTGCCTACATCCCCATCCTCGACCAGGAATACGAAACCGTGCTGGAGATCTTCAAACCCAGGCCGGATGTCGGTCTGCTGCGCCAACATCTTGATTTTGAAAAGAGACGCCTGGAGGACTTGCGCAAGAAAGCCAGCGAAACCGGTGATACCAACGCCATGCGCCTGCTCCAGCAAAAAGTGGATGGCGAGCACATGGTCCAGAACGTCGAAAGCGCCCTGGCTGCCGCCGCCGGTGATGCCGATGCCGCCGATAAGGCTCAGAACCGCCTGCTTGACCTGCGCATCGCCCTGGATGAAGTGGAGAATATTCTCGAATGGCCGGCCCTCACCCGCGATACCGAGAAGAAGATCCAGGCTGCCCGGGATGTAATGAAGGATTTCGGCTCCGAGGAAAGCCGCCGCCGCATTGAGAACCTGGAGCGCGAAGCCCGCTCGGCCGTCCAGAACCACGAGGCGGATTTACTGCGCCGCAAGCTGGACGAGATCGACCGCCTGGCCCTGGCCGTCCTGCTGGAAGAACCCGGTTTCTGGGTGGCCCTGCTGGATGACCTCAAGAACCGCCGCGGCCAGATGCGCGACCAGGCGGCTGCCAGCCAGCTCATCAGCCAGGCCGACCGCGCCATCCAGACCAACAACCTGCCTGAGCTCAAGCAGGCCGTCCGCCAGTTAATCGGCTTGCTGCCCGAAGACAAGCGCCCGCAGCTGCCCGGCGGACACGACTCCACCGTGGGCATGTAGGCGGAGGCTGCCGTGACCGATACACCTGTACCTCAAACCCCTGAAGAACCCATCCACCTGCCCGGCGAGGAAACCCCAACCGCCCCCGCGGAAGCGCCTGCTCCACCCCAACCCTCCGTGCGGACCGTGGAGGGCCTGGAGCACCTGGCCCTGCAATTTCTGCTGGCCGAGGCCACTGAACTGGCCGCCGCCGGCCATTACAGCGAGGCGGAAGCCCGCCTCTCGGCCATCAAGGACGGCCGCAAAAACCCCCAGGTGCTGGATCTGCTGGCACGCATCCGCGCCCAGCAGGGACGCAATGCCGAAGCGATTGAACTCTGGCAGATGGCCGTCCAGATGGACCCGGCCAACGCCGATTACCGCGCCGGCCTGGCCTACGCCGAAAAAGCCGGCAAACGCATCACCCACCCCAACCGTCTGCCCGGTTTGCTCCTGCGCCTGCTGGCCGGGCTGCTCCTGCTCGGCCTGTTAATCGCCGTATTCGTCCGCCTGGGCCGCCTGGAGCGTTCCGTGGCGGCGCTTCCCGCGCCTTCCACCGCTGCCGCAGTGGATTTGAGCAGCGTGGAAACCCGCCTGGACGACCTGCAAACCTCCCTGCAGGGAGTTCAAACCGGCCTGGCGGATACCCAGACCGGTCTAAACGGCTTGCAAACCAAACTGGATGACCTGCAAACATCTTCCGCTGCCGCCCAGACGACCATCGAAGGCCGCCTGACCGCCCTGGATGACGGCCAAAAGGCCCTGCTCGCCAGCCAGTCGGTGGAAGTGGCCCCCCTGGATCT
>CAYOOA010000147.1:0-3303 GCA_964405455.1 uncultured Anaerolineaceae bacterium
TGCCCGACCTGGTCAAATTTGAATCACACCGCGATGCCGGCGCCGCCACCCTGAGCGACCTGGTGGCCGTGGGCATCACCGACCTGACCGTGGACACTTACGGCTTCGTCAAGGGTCAGCAAACGGTCATCCACCTGGCCCAGGACCCGACCAACGGCACGGGCCAGGCATATGACGACCTCTCCCAGGTCTGGTACACCGTCATCCCGATGACTGCCGGCGCTGCCCGCGTGGTGGCGGAAATCACCGCCTCCACAGCTCCGGATGTCGACATGTTCTGGGGTTTTGACGTGAATCATGACGGCAAACCGCAAGCCAGCGAGCAGTATCAATCCAGCGCCACCAGCACCGCTTTGGAATACCTGAGTGAGGTCTGGTTCCCGGCGCCCTATTATAACCTGTGGGTGTTGGTCCAGAACTGGCAGGGCTCCGGCGCTCCGCTGGATGACATCACCCTCAGCCTGGGCGTGGTGCCTTATGCCCCGGCTGCCCCCGCCACCATGACGATTGATGGCCCGACCACCAACCCGGCTGGAACCCCCTTCTCGATGGATGTGTACTGGCACGATCTCCAGACCGTGGAAGGCGACCGGCTGTACGGCCTGTTCGATGCCTACACCGACAGCACCTATGCCCAGGAGATCGGCTACACCCAGGTGGATGTGAAGCGCCTGGCAGATGACGTCGTCAAGACGGCGGATGTCACCACCGCCCAACCCGGCGATACCATCACCTACACGCTCACCATCAACAATCCCAACCCGGTCGACCTGACCTACACGATCGACGATCCGATCCCGGCCGGTACCACCTACGTGGACGGTTCGGCGACCAACGGCGCCGTGTATGACAGCGTCAATAATAAGATCACCTGGTCCGGCCTGGTTCCCGGCGCCAACTTCCGCGACTACGTCATGACCACCAGCAAAACGGACCCAGCCTGCACCATGCCCCTGGCCAACAGCGGGGCTTACGTCAATCTAAACGGCTACGGCCTGGCTCCAGATGCAGGCGTATCCGGGGAAGGTCTCTGGAATTGGACCACCAGCGGCAACCCAATCAGCTTCTACGGCCAGAATGTCGGTAATGTCATCCGCATCTCGGACAACGCCGCTGCCTACTTTGGCACAGCCGCCCTGGTCTCCGGAACAAATGCCGATATCCCGGATCCTGCTGCTCCGAACAACCTGATGGCCTTCTTCTGGCGCGACCTGGTGATCAACTATGATGCCGCGACGGTCAAGGGTGTCACCCTGGCCAACCTGACTTCGGGCGGCGTTCCCGTTGCTCACATCGTCGAGATGGACGATGTCAGCCTGAAGTCCGACGCGACCAAGACCTACGATACCGAGATGTACATCAGCAAGGCCGTGGATGACACGCCCGGCGAATATGAAGTTGTCTTCGCCTATGACAACATCAACGGACCGCTGGATCTCGGCACCATCGGCGTGGAGAACGGCACCGGCACGGTTGGCACCAAGTACGCTTACAATGATGCCACCGCCCTGGGCGCCATCACCAACGGAACGGCCATCTGCTTCGACTACGCCATCGTTCCGCCGCCCGCCACCGTCATCACCTTCCAGGTGGTGTATAATGAGAGTTCCCAGAGCACGCTGACCAACATCGCCATCCACGACAATAACGGCCTGGGCACTTTGCCGGAAGAAGCCACGGCGGTCGTGACAACCCTCGGCAACCATTACCCTGTGGCAGTTGATGATGCCTACAGCGTCCTGGCTAATGGTGTTCTCACTGTTGCCGCACCTGGTGTAATGGAGAACGATATCGAGGTTGATCCTGACGGCCGGGCAGTGGCACTTGTCACCGCCCCGCTGCACGGTGTGCTCACCCTGGATGCGGACGGTTCATTCATCTATGCTCCTGAAGTTGGCTACGTGGGTACCGATACCTTCGTCTACGAACTGGTCACCTACCCCTCGGGTCTCAAGGGCCCCTGGACGGACCAGGCCACCGTGACGATCACGGTCAACCCGCTCACACTGTACATGCCGATCATCTACCGCTAAACCGGCAGCGCAGTAACTGTTTGAGCTCCCCCCTCCACGCCGGAGGGGGGAGTTTTTTATTTTAAAATATATCCGCAGATGTCGCAGATTTAATCGAAATTATATTCAAAAAATTTTTTGAGGGCTGAGTTAAGACCAATGGATCTGAAAACCCTATATTCAGCATAAATGGTATAGAAAAAAATCCCCCGCATGAATATTCATGCAGGGGAGTGGATGTGAATGGAAGTTTGTTACTTGATCTCGTAGACCAGGTTGGCATCCACGGTGAGGATCAACTGCCCGGCGGAGGTGGGTACCGACCCGGGGGCAGCCAGGGCGGCTCCGCCCTTGGCATCATACATCGGGACGACGTTGCCGCTGGTGGAGACATTCAGCGACTGCAGTCCGCCCAGGGTTACGCCGGCCGCGGAGGCCAATTCCTGGGCCTGCTTGCGGGCGTTTTCAATCGCCAGCTGGCGGGCCTGGGTCAGGGCGGCTTCCTTGTCCAGCACGTCAAACGAAATGCCGTTGATCGTGTTGGCGCCGGACTTGACGGTGGCATCCAGGATCTTGCCCAGGTCATTCAGGTTGCGTACGGTCACATAGACGGTATTTTCAACCACGTAAAGCAGGCTGCCCGGTGTCCCATCCGCATTGTACTGCTGCTGCGGATAAACATTGAACGCGCTGGTCTGGATATCCTTGGCATCCACGCCGAAAGCCTTGATGGCATCCGCCACGGCCTTGGCCTGGGTGTTGTTCTGGCTCAGGGCATCCGCCACGGACTCGGCCTGGCTGCGTACACCGATGTTGATATAGGCAACATCCGGGGTCATATAGACTATGCCCGTCCCATTGGCGGTCAGCGAGGGGGTGGTGACGGCACGAGTGGCAATCGGGCCGCAGGCAGCCAGGGCTAACACGGCCAGCAGGGAAAGGGCGATCAATAATTTATGTTTCATTCGAACCTCCTTAAGGTCGAGTAGGTTTGTTTGCATGGGGTTAAGACGCCCACCTCTCCAAAAAGTTCCCATTAAATCAAGGTGCAAGACACTTTTTATGTGTCTTGCACCAAAACGATGATCGAATTTCAAGATTAAGTCGGATCAGTTGCCGCTCTCGATGTTGATGATACCGACCGGCAGGCTGACGGTGATTTCCATCACCTGGCTGGCCGTGGCAGCCTGCGGAGAGCTGATCACCTGTCCGTTGCGGGTGAAGCCCGGCGGCATGGAGACGGTTGAAACGGCCGTTTCGGCCTTGATGCGCACCGCCGCCCCGGCCGGGA
>CAYOOA010000148.1:0-3283 GCA_964405455.1 uncultured Anaerolineaceae bacterium
CGGTTGACCTGCCCGGGGGCACCCAGCTTTACTGGCGGGTGATTGCCAGCAACGTGTGCAAGAATGTTTCCACTGCTTTTTCATTCACCACCCTGACGCCCATCTATTACTACCTGCCGGTCATTTCCCGTTAGGTTCATTCACTGCCCTAACAAATCACCCTGGAGATGTGATCCTCTCCAGGGTGATTTGTTCTTTGCCAATCCGGATCGTTCCGGTCTTTGGACCGGGAACGATCTACGGTTCGGCTCTTGTGGTACCGATTTTAGAAATCCAGCGCCTGTTCCAGGTCCGCCAGGATGTCTTCCACGTTTTCCACGCCGACGGAGAGCCGGACCAGCCCGTCGGTGATGCCGGCCTGCTTGCGCATCTTTTCCGGCACGGAGGCGTGCGTCATACTGGCCGGATGCTGGATCAGCGTATCCACGTTGCCCAGGCTGACCGCCAGGGTGGCCACCTTGACACGGTTCATCATCGCCTCGCCGGCCTTCAGGCCGCCTTTCAACTCAAAGGCAATCATGCCGCCGAAGTGGAACATCTGCTTTTTGGCCAACTCGTGATCGGGATGGCTTTCCAGACCGGGGAAATAGACCTCGGCTACCTGGGGATGGTCCTCCAGCCAGCGGGCCACGACCAGGGCATTCTCACAGTGACGTTGCATGCGCAGTTCAAACGTCTTCAGGCCGATGTTGGTCAGCCAGGCATCAAACGGGGAGGCCGAACCGCCCAGCACCTTGAGCATGGTATAGAGCGGGCCCTTGACGTAATCCAGTCGGTTACTGACCACCGCACCGCCCACCACCAGGCCGTGCCCGGAGAGATACTTGGTGGTTGAGTGAACCACCACATCTGCTCCCAGTGTCAATGGACGCTGGCAATAGGGTGAGGCGAAGGTGTTATCCACCATCAGGTAGGCGCCGTGCTGATGGGCTATCTGTGCCAGGACGGCCAGGTCCACCAGGGACATGGTGGGGTTGGCCGGGGTTTCGGCATAGGCCAGCACAGCCTTCGGGTTCTGTTCAAAGGCGCGCTGCCAATCCTCGGACTTGGGATTGTGCAACCAGATCACGTTGAATCCAAAACGCGGGCCCAGGTCATTCAGCAGGGTGACCGTTGCGGCATAGAGTGCATCCTGGGCAATGACAGTATCGCCAGCCTTGACCCGTGCCAGAACGGCCGCGGAGATGGCGGACATACCGGAGGAAAAGACGAAGCCACCGACCACTTCTTCCGATTTTCGCCCGGGTTGGTTACGCAGCAGGTCCAGGCCTTCCAGGGCGGCAATCTTGATCGCAATCTGGTCGGTGTTGGGGTTGCCCAGCCGGGTATAGACATAGCCGGGCTGCTCGCCCTTGAACAGGGCAGCCCCGGTAGCTACATCCGGGAAGGAAAAGGTTGAAGTCTGGTAAATGGGTGTGACGTGAGCATGGTTGGGGTTCTCCCCCTCGTCCAGGTGGGTCACAATGGTACCCAGCCCGCTCCTTGGATCAATTGTTGGCATTCTGGCTCCTGGTGATTTCAAAATAGATGCGGTAATTATACCCCTCCCAATCCCACCCAAAGAATGACAAAATCAACTAAATCACCATCCTACGTCTTCGACCTTAGTCTGGACGGCCTGTTGATTCCCCAATTCCAGCTTGCCCGATCTATAATTCTTTGCGATAATAGGAAGCGGAGGGTTATTCTTTATGAAACATTTCCTGGTTGAAGTCACCTACACCGCCAGCCTTGAGAAAATTGACGAAATCCTGGCCGCACACCGTGCCTTTTTGCAGATCGGCTACGACCGCGGCTGGCTGCTCATGTCCGGCGGACAGAACCCGCGCAAGGGCGGCATCATCATCGCCCGTGCCCCTTCCCTGGCGGATTTGCAGGCATTTTTCACCGCCGACCCCTACCAACAGGCCGGGGTGGCTGATTACCGTTTTCTGGAATTCAACCCGGTCAAACGCCAGCCCTGGCTGGAAACCTGGGTAACCGGATCAGACTTGGAGTAATGTATGTCCATCATCTCCCTGCTGACTGATTTCGGCGAGCGCGACGGCTACGTTGGCACGATGAAGGGCGTGATCTGGGGCATTGCCCCGGACGTGCACATCGCCGACATCACTCATGCCATCTCGCCGCAGAATATCACCGAGGGCGCCCTGGTGCTGGGCCGCGCCTGGCGTTATTTTCCACCCGGGACGATTCACCTGGCCGTGGTGGACCCCGGAGTGGGCACGCAGCGGCGCGGTATGGCCGCCCGCCTGGGAGATCATTTCTACGTTGGCCCGGATAACGGTCTAATCACTCCGCTGGTACTGGAAGCCCACCAGTTGCACTGGCAAATTACCTTTTATCACCTCAATCAACCGCGCTTCTGGCTGCCGGAACAGAGCAATGTCTTCCACGGCCGGGATATATTCTCCCCGGTCGCAGCCTACCTTGCCAAAGGCACCCCCATCCAGGGGGTGGGCGAGCCTTTCGAAGATCCCATTCTATTCACAATGCTGGAGCCCGCGCCCATCCCGAATGGGCTGGTGGGCGAAGTGACCCAGGTGGATATCTTCGGGGACCTTTCCACTAATTTCACGCCGGATCACTTGCGTATGGGCGAGCTGGCCGAAATTGAAATCGCTGGAGAAATCATCCGCGGCTTGGTTCACACCTTTGCAGAAGCCCGCCCGGGCGAACTGGTTGCGCTTTACGACAGTTCCAACCACCTTTCCATCTGCGAGGTGAACGGCAGCGCCGCTATCCGGCTGGATGCTGCAACCGGCACACCGGTACGGGTTATTTTTCGCAACAAGGCCGGTTGATCTCTGATGACACAGCCTGCTCCCTTATTAATTGAGGACCTGACTTTCCGCTACCGTTCGCGCAGCGAACCGGCCATCCGCAACATTTCCCTGGAAGTACAGCCCGGCCAGGTGGTGATGATTGCCGGGGCCTCCGGCTGCGGCAAAACCACCCTGGCGCGCTGCATCAACGGCCTGATCCCGCGCTCTTATAAGGGCGAACTGAGCGGCCGCATCCTGATGCAAGGCCAGGAGATCAGCAAGCTTTCCCTGGCCCGCATCTCCCAGATGGTTGGCACCGTGCTGCAGGACCCGGAACGGCAAATCCTGGGCACGCGCGTTCTCTTCGAGGTGGCTTTCGGGCTGGAAAACCTCGGCCTGCCCCGCCCGGAGATCCACCAGCGGGTGGAGGAAGCCCTGGCCCGCCTGAAGATCACCCACCTGCGCGACCGCGAGACGTTCAACCTTTCCGGCGGAGAAAAACAAAAGGTGGCCCTGGC
>CAYOOA010000149.1:0-3269 GCA_964405455.1 uncultured Anaerolineaceae bacterium
ACGGCGCGGATGCGGGCGGCCACTTTCTCATCCGGGGCGGATTCGTTCAACCCGGCGGCGGCCACGCCAAAGGCAAACAGGCGGGCGTGGGCTTCCGGGTTGTGCAGCACGGCCAGGCCGAGGGCGGCACGCTGCTTTTCCGGGTAGCTGACAGCCGGCTGGCGGGCGATCTCCAACGCCACCGCCACCAGCGCCATCTGCACCTTCTGGATGAAGCCCGGCTGGGTGGCCAGACTGTATTGCTCGCTGTAACTGAGACTCATCTTTTCCTTTACCTTTCACCGCGGAGACGCGGACGACACGGAGAACAACGGGTAGGGGCACGGGGGATGGGTACTGAACGTGATGATTGATGATTCCCCGTGCCTTTACGATTTTTATTCCTCCACCAGCACCAGGCGGAGCGTGCGCTCGGCAGCCTGAATGACCGGAGTGGCCGAGGTGCCCGAGCGGATTTTCAGCCAGCGGATGCCGGCGAAGCGCTCCTCATCCACCTGGATGAACCGCCCGGCCGCGGCGGGCAGCGTCACTTCCGCCCCGCTGCCGTCGTAAAGATCTGCCAGGCCGGCCGGGTCGGAGGCGGCGCCCTGGAAGGTCAGCCCGGCGGCCGTCCAACCGGCGGGCATCTCGATCCCCGCCAGGCGCAGGCCGCCCAGGTCCGCCGCCACGCTCAGGCTTCCCCCGGCTGCAATCACCGCCGGAATGACCACGTACACTTTGCCAAAGCTCATCTTTCCTCCTTGCTAAAAAACTCAAACCACTGGGACACGGATTTCACGGAGAACACGGAGAAGAGCTAAATAAGTAAAAAGTAAAAGTCTTATCCGTGTTCATCCGCCTCCATCCGGTTCCTTCCGCGTTAAAATCCGGTGATTTCTTTCACTGTGATCCTCTGGGGTTTCTCTTCAGGCCACGTTGTTCTTGTGCAGCGGGCGGAAGTCGTTCACCCACACCGCCAGGAAATGGCGCACCTTCAGGCGGTGTTCGTCGTTGCTGAAGACGGCCGGGCTGGTTTCATCCCCGGCGATGAAAATCTCCGGCAGCAGCCCGAAGCGCTCGCCGACGAAGATGGCCGGCGCCACCCGCGGATCGCAGACGGCGGCCCAGTCGTTGGCGTCCGTCCATTCCGGCACGGTCACCACGTCGCCGGGCAGGCCGCGCTGCTGGTTCTCGGAGTGGATGTTGGCCGTATTCTCCCACTGCGGGTAAAGCACCTTCATCGCCGTCAACTGCAGCGTGCGCGGCACCAGGCAGTAGCGCGGGTCGAGGGCCATCTTCGGGCCGCTGCCGTAACTGCCGTCGGCGTTCTTGATCAGCATCGGCTGGTTGTAGACTGCCGTGCTGACTGTCTCCCACTCTGCCGAGGTCAGCGCCCCGGTCAGCAGGTTCTTGTGTCCGCCGGCCGTGCTGACGGCGTTGGCATTGAACAGCGCGCCGCCATCCGCCAGGCTGGGACCGATGCCGTTGTTGGCGGTGAAGATTTCAGCCACAAGTTTGCTGATCTTGCGCAGCCCGGCCGAGGCCAGTTCGCGCGGATAAGCGCGCAGTTTGCGGGTTTCATCCCGGTCGATCAACTCCAGCGTCAGCGGGATGTAGCCGCCGTACTTCTTAAAGCTGGCGGTTTCCGGGCTGTCGCCCACGGCCAGCTCGCCGTATTCGTCGCCCTCGGCCACTTCCGGCAAATCGCCCACCGTGCCGACCAGGATGCCGGTGATGGACTGCAGGCTGGTGAAGTGCTCCACCGTGGTGATGCGCTGCCACCAGTCGTAGCCCGCCCGGCCCAGTTCCTGCCAGCGCTGCGCCACCACCTTGTTGAGGGCGTTCTTGACCAGGCCGCTGAAATCGGCCGTGGTGGCCAGGCTGACCCGCTGCGGGAAGTAACCCCCGTGCAGGTCGTAGTCGCCGGTCAGCAGCAGGTACAGCTCGCGGATGCCGGAGAGCCGGGCAGCCTGCACGCTTTCCAGGCCGGGGTCGCGCGGCGCGCCAAGCAGGTCGTCGGCGGCGGCCTGCAGCCGGTCGCGGGTATCGAACATGCCATGGATGCGCCCCGGGCCCTGCACCACCGCTCCGCCGGTCAGCTCGCTGACCAGCTTGCGGCCGTCCTCGATGGCCGCGCTCAATTCGGCGGATTCGAACACCCGCCCGCTGAACTGCCCGCGGATGCGCTTGCCGACCGCCGGGGGCAGCCCGGCTGCGGCCAGGCTCGAATCCAGCAGGCCGGCGCACAACTGCAGGCGGGCCTGGCGGATTTCCTCCAGGGCGGGGTTGCTTGCGCCGGTTTGCCCGGCGGTGGATGGTTGGGTCTGCCCGGGGGCAGACGGACTGCTTGTTTCGCTCATTGCCAATTCCTCCATCAGATTTTTGGTTGCCTGGGCGGCGGCGCAGGGTCTCCTGCCTGTTTCGCAGGCGGATATTTCTCCGCCGCAGCCGGGTTGAATGGGTTGGATCCGTGCGCTTTGCAGCGTGCGCAGGAATTTGCCGCCGCGGGCCGGGTGGATCACCGCGTCCACGCTCAACACTTTGATGATTTCGACCACCCGGCGGCCCTCCGCCCGGAAGAGCAGGTCGGCGGAAAAGCCCACCCCCGGCTGCGGGGAACGCTGCGGGTCGGTGGCCTGGCGGCCCAGTTCCGCCAGTAATTCGCCGCTCGGACCGCCCGGCTGCAGGCTCAGGCGGATGCCGTTTGCCGCGCCATCCCAGGTGGGGCGGCTGCACACCCCGGCCAGGTCGCGCAGGGAGCGGCCGTGCAGGGCATGGTCGATGAAGCACTCCACCCCGTCCCACAGCGCCAGGGAAGCCTGCAGGGTCTCCGCCGGGAAGAGCCAGCCGTTGCCCTCGCCCGCGTTGATGGCCAGGATTTCAAAACGGCCGTCCTGGGCGGCGGATTCCAGCCCCAGCCGCGCCCGCAGCGCTGCCGGCGGATGGACGCCCGGCCGGTTGCCCTTCTGCACCCCCGCCATCATCCGCCTCCCAGGAACGTGCGGATCAGGGCTGCCAGCGAGATCAACCCGCTGCCCCCGCCGGCCAGACCGGCCAGCAGCTTGAACTGGGTCACCCCCTCGGCCGCCGAGCGCAGGCGCTGCTCCTGGTCGGCCAGCTGCTTTTCCACCCCGCCCAGGCGCGCTTCCAGCATGTTCTGCAGGTGCTGCTGGCTGCGGCGCACCTCGGCGATGTCGCCGCGCAGCAGGTCCACCGCGTGGCTGACCTGCTCGGCCAGCAAATCAATCTGGCTTTTGTCCGGCATTGCGCTCCTCCTCTTCCTTCTTGAC
>CAYOOA010000150.1:0-3225 GCA_964405455.1 uncultured Anaerolineaceae bacterium
GTTCCTGTCGTCGTATTGCAATCATTATATGCGCTCCAGGCAGGAGCCTTCGGCGCCACCACCCCATCGGTCCCTGCAGAAGGAAGCAAAGGTGTCGTGCCTTCATCCATAACCGATGAAGCCATGACCGGTGCTGCGGTCTGTAATGAGAGAGCAGAAAGCAGGATTACAAAAACGACAATCAGGCGCAATGGGGCATCAAGAACCCGAAAGAGATCATTACGAGGACGCTTGGCAATCATGGTACCCTCCCAATTACTGAAAAGCTGTTGAAAGCAAACCCCCGAATCGAAAGGTTAGAATTTTTAAAGAATAAACCCCACCTGCGAATCAAAATCACGGGTGAGGCTTTTCGGCAGCTGGATGGTCTCGGATGAGACTCTAGGCTTTGCACCCCCACATCGCTATGGGTTCGCCTTTATCGAAGCCATCGGGCAACAATGGTTTTTCGAGTAAACTTTGGCTTTAGTGTACATTAACGAACTCTTAAAGTCAATTAAGAAAATTTCGAGAAACATGACAGATTCATTGCAGGAAGTCCTGTTGAAACTTTTTACATCCGACCCTGTCACAGGTGTCCGCAGAGTCCAATTCAACGGATAATAGCCGGTAGAAACAATCGGACCAACAGCGGGGAGCCGCTGCGCAGGAAATTTCCCCGCCCGGTGCCCCACAGGATGCGGGCATTGGCCGTGCCGGGCAGGTCATAGGCCAATACACCTGAACCGGCTGAGTTGATCACCACTTCCAGGTCCGGGTCTGAGTCGATGTTCGCCAGGGTCGGGGCAGCCATGGCGCCGTTCCAGCCGCCACTCTTGGCTGGCGGTAGGCTGACCGATTGCAGCAGCGTTCCCTGTGAGCTGAGGATGATCAATTTTCCGGTGCGGTCGGCCCCTTTTTGCACCCAGGTGGTGAAAATCAGCTCGGCCTGGCCGTTATTGTCCAAGTCAGCCACGGCCGGCGGGGAGGCGAAGGTGTAATAGCCGTCCGAAGCGTGGTTGACGGTATAAGGAAAGTTACCGTGTTCGGTTTTATCCAGCCAGTAGGCATGCATCCGCCCGTCATAGGAAGGGTAGATGATCTCTTTTTTGCCGTCACCGTCCAGGTCCACTGTGACCGGGTTGGGCACGTTGTTTTCGATGAGGGTCCAATCCTCGCTCAGCGGAGCAGCCGCCGCATCCGGGGTGGGCAGCACGGTCCAATCATAACCGGAGGCAGTCCAGCGGGTGCGGTCGGCATTGAAGATGAATGGCATCTCGTACAGGTCGGTGTAGGGATCCGTGTCACAGTTGTAGACGTTGCCGACGACCACCACTTCCAGGGTGCCGTTGCCATCCAGGTCTGCCAGGGTAGGCGCAGAGTTGGCGAAGTTGGGGCGGTGCTCGGTTCCGCAGTTGGCGTAGCCGCGCAAATCCACGGCATGGTCGACATGCACACCCACCCGACTCCAGGGCTTGAGATTACCGGAGATGGTACCGTAGATGCTGCTGGCCAGCACCTGGCTGCCATCCGCATGGAAAGCGGCAATGTAATGGGTATCGTTCGGCCCGATGATCTCGGCCAGGCCGTCTCCAGTCAGGTCAGCCGCGGCCAGGTTCTGGTTGTAACAACCGGCGGCATAACCGTTGGTGTCGGAATCCGGGTAATGCTGCGGCCAACTGCCGGGGCGCACGGTGCCGTCCGGCTCATAGACCCACCATTGATTATCCGAACGGGTGGAGGCGGTTAGGATCTCCAGACGGCCGTCCAGGTCCAGGTCATAAGCGCCCAGCGAGCGTAGTTCGTAACCCGGGGTGGGCTGGCGCGACCAGAGCAGCCCGCCGGCAGCTGAATACACGTTCAGGTAGCCCCCGCCGTGGGCGGTGACGATTTCCAGGCTGCCGTCGCCGGTCAAGTCCGCCAGGACGATATCCGGCCAGATGCGGTCACCCGGCGGGTCAATTGCCGGGTAGCGCAAAGTGCCGTCGGCGCCGTTAAGGATGAAAAGGGAATAAGCCCCGGCGATGACTTCCATTGTCCCGTTGCCGTCCAGATCGGCCACGGCCGGGGAGGAATACCAACCCGTCTGGCACCAGGATGAATAACAGCCGCCCAGTGACCACTTGAGTACCGGCATCTGGACGGCATCCGGCTGGGCAGCCCGGGCGGTGGGGACCGCCGGCAGGAGCAAACACAAGACAAGAAGGACGGCGAGCCAGTTTTTCATAGCCTGACTCTACCTGATTCCAGGGCAGGATTCAATCGGCTTGCAGGATTGCAAGGGCTAGATTAAGAAATGAGCCAGCTGCCGGTTCGGGTAATTACAACCTGATCCCTCATCCGGCTCCACTACGGAATCGGAGAACAGATTTCCACAGGTTCGCTACAAGCAGCCTTTAGGCCGCCACGGTTGGCCGCGAACGCGACTGCTCCGGCTCCAGGAAGATACTCTCGTTATCATCATCATAGGCCAGCAGCTCGGCATAACGGCCCCAGTTGATCAGGGTTTCCATCTGGGCCTCGGCCACTTCCGGCGGAAAGTCCAGGCTGAGCGCGGTCAGGATCACATCCCGCTTGAGATGCTGCTTTTCGGCAGCCCGCAACATGGTCAGCAGCCAGCGCATGATCGGCAGGCGGCGGGCACGCACGGCAAAGATCTCCTTGCGGGCCAGGATGCTGGCTTCGGCAAAGGTCTGACCGAGCGGGGTCAGCAGGATATCGCCTTTATCGATGGTGGCAAAGCCAAGCAACTCTACCGCTTCCGTCAGCAGCAGCAGGTGATCCGAGTCAATCCCGAAGACATCTTCCAGGGGATAGATATCCTGCTTGGTTTCCGGGGTTTCCGCCAGGTGCTCCAACAGGCCGGTCAGGTCACTGATGACCACTTCGGGCAGGCTGCGGGTGCGCCCGGCCTCACCCGGGGCGGAGCCCAGTTCCTCCTGTTCCGAGCGGGTTTGTCCGGCCAGGATGGAGTACACCTTATCCACCAGGGCCTGGAACTCGGCCGACTTACGCTGGCGCGGGTGCGGCAGTGTGATTTTCATCTCGGAGATGATCCGCCCGGGCTCCTTGTCCATCACCACGATCCGGTCAGCCAGGAAGATGGCCTCCTCGATGTTGTGGCTGACCATCAGCACGGCCCGGGTGGGGATCTTGCCGCCCGTCCACAGCTCCAGTAGTTCGCCGCGCAAGGACTCGGCACTCAACACATCCAGGGCTGAGAAGGGTTCATCCAGGCAGAGCAGC
>CAYOOA010000151.1:0-1579 GCA_964405455.1 uncultured Anaerolineaceae bacterium
TTGCCGGAGAGTTCCCGGATGCCGTACGGGCTGGCCCCCGGCGGGAAACAGCCCAGGGCGCTGGTCGCACCGATGCTGCTGTCACTTGTATTGGCTTTATTGGCATCAAATGAACCGGGCCAGGGGTACTCCCGCTGCTGATCCGGGTTGGGCTGCAGGGCCAGCGCGGGCAGGGGTTGAGAGTGGATGTGAGCCAATTCCCGGGCCAGGTCATCCGCGGCGGCCGGGATCCGCAGCCCGCCGCGGGCTGCCTTTTCCCACTGCCACTCATATGACAAGCTCACCTGCCAGCCAGCCGGCAGCCGGTCTTGTTTCCTCCAGCGCGCGCTCAGCCAATGGGTAAAAGCCATCGCCTCGTACCAGCAGACACGCACCACCGGGTGGTTGCCCAAAGTGAATGGTTCTCCAGTATTTACAGGCTGGAGGATAAAACCTTTCTCCCAATCTCGATATCCCTTACTTTTTTCCCAACGTTTGGCATAGCGGGCTTCCGGCCACCATTCTTCCTGCAGGTAGCCGTCTTCGTCCACAAACACCTTGAACTGCGCGTTGCTGACCGGGTATTCGGCCAGCCAGAAAGCCGGCAAGTCTTTCTTTTCGGCCCTTCCTACACACCAAAATTCACCCGCCGGGACGAAGCAGAAGCGCATGCCGTCCACGCTCATCACCTCCGGGCGCGGGTCGCCCAGGCGGGCCAGGGTGTCGCCGGCAACAACCCGTTCGCGTGGTTGGAGGGAAGAAGCGCCAAGAGAATTGCATAATTTGTTGATGATTTTTTGCTCATGGGGTGAAGGCGGTGTTCCGATTGCGCGCCGGTAAACCAGCAGCGATTCTCCGGCCAACCAAATTGCGCGCCAGTCTGGTAAATCCGATTCACCTTTCCGGGGCGTGATTAGCTCCTCAAATAAAGCATTGGCCCGTAAATCGTCCGATCGTTCATAACATAAATATTCAACCAGCATCAATACCACCGTTCGCCAACGATCATGTGCGGCATCCAATAAATCACGAATCTGTTTCGGATCGAACATTTCCAGGTGCCGGCTGGCCAGGTATTCTTCAAATGTCATATGAGGAAATGTGTAGACCCTGCGCGGAGGAAGTTCCTGGTTGGTTTTTTCCGGTTTGATCACTCCGGAAAGCATAAGCAATCCGTTTGAACTCTGGCAATAATCCAGGAATATCTTTAATTTCTGATTATCCCCCAGATACTTTTCCAAAATACTGGTAACCAACTCGCCGGTAATTAAACTACTGTTTTCTGTTGACGAACCGTCCCGACCAAGATGAGCCTTAAATGCAATTTCAAACAACGCTTTTTGCAATCGAGACGAAGGGATATCCAATTCCTTAACGATATCACGCGTTTGTTCGCGTCCCTGGATTGATTTTTTCACCTGCCATTTGACCAGCAGGAGATCAACACATCGCATATAGACCTGGGCACGGCTGTCGGGTAAATCGTAGCTGGCATGTACAATTGCCATGATCGTCAGGATGATGGGGAAGCGGGCAATACCCAGCAGTTGCCGGGGTTCATCCGGCTCCAATGCAGCCAGGAGTTGATCCCGCCTGCCAT
>CAYOOA010000151.1:1679-3031 GCA_964405455.1 uncultured Anaerolineaceae bacterium
TCAAAGAAGAAAATAGCTCCTTCACTCCTGGCAAGTTCCAGAATCACCCCGGCGATGAGTTCTGTTCGCTTATCTTGTGAAAGTGTAAATTTAATAAAATCTTCCAGCAACCTGGCATTACCTTGTTTCTCAGAGCCATCCAGAGTATCAGCAAATCTTCCCAGAGAAATCAGGATTGGAATGACTGCTGTGCCTTCCCATTGATCCAAATCTCGCATTTCACCGGATAATTTCTGTGCCAGGCGCAAGGAGAGAAAGCGGATAAAGGTGGATTTTCCAGTGCCAGGCAGACCCAATAGAACCATTTTCCTGTCAGGTGCTGCCAACAGTGCTTCCATGACGGTCAGGGGCGGTTTATCATCAATTTCGGCAGGGGTTCTCATATCGTTTGGTTTCTCTCTGCCACGCTTGTCCAGTCCTACCCTGGATGTAGTAGTATTTAACGCGATATACACATCCTCCAACGAAAGCCGGGCAGCATTTGGATCGCCCGCTTGTTCGTCCAGAACATCCAGGCGCAGGGTCCGGCAATCAGTAATGATGGCATTCAAGTAACTCTGTCGGGCTTCATCTTTATCGGGAGGCGGGGGTGGTAAAGCTTCCTGTTCTTTTTCTTCAAAATCCCAGGCAATCTCAACATGGAGATGATCCTTCAATAATTCGGTAATTTCTTTTGAATTCTGATCATTTTTCCAGGCACAGAAAGTTGCTTTCTTCCCTTTATTCATTGAAGAAAATTGAAACGTTGCAATTCCGGTATTGTCCGTTCTTTGGTCCACCACTCCGGCGCCTGGTTTGGCTACTTTGACCAGGGCATCCATAATATGGTTCGTTTGATAAGGCGGACGATAAACATGGACTGTCACAGTGAATTCGTGCTCGGAGGGTTTATGCGTTTTCTTTGCAATATCTGCGACAAGAATAACCATTGCCATGACAAACGAAAAAGATAGCAAAATCACTATTAACCTAAACACCTGGTTGTTATCCAACTGGGCGGAAGCCAACAGATTATTGAATGCCGGTGTCTGTGAGAATATGATAAAACCAATCAATAGAACGAGGAGAAGGAAGCTTACAAACCTTTTTGGTTCTTTGAATGTTTTGGAAATATCAAACAAGCCGGTTAGAACATCTTTGATAGATGAACTGTCCATTAGACTCACCTCCCCATCGCATTACATAACAGGATCAGAATAAGTATATAGCAAAATCCAATCGTTATGTTTTCCTTTTACACCGTAATCAACCCGATCGCCAGCAGGCAGACCAGCACGCCCAACCCCTGGGTGCGGCTGATCTTCTGCCTGAGCAGCAGCACCGCCAGCAGCACGGTCACGGCCGGGTAGAGC
>CAYOOA010000152.1:0-3029 GCA_964405455.1 uncultured Anaerolineaceae bacterium
AAACAGGTGTTTCAAGCTTTCTCCCCGTACCGCTTATAAAACCAGCGCTTGGCAAATTCGGCTGATAGGAAGTACAACGCGACAATCCCGAAGATTGCCAGCAGGTATACAGGCGCAAGCGGCGCGAACCCCATCAACTTTGCCAGGGGTGTGTAGGGCAGCGCCAGCGTGAGGAGGGCCACCAGCAGTGTCATGCCCAGCATGGTCTTGCTGGGCCGGCTGTGGATGAACGGCAGGCGGGTGCGGACTGCAAAAACCACCACCGCTGCGGAAAGAACCGACTCGATGAACCAGCCGGTGTGGAAGGAGGTTTCGTTGGCCTTCATTACCCACAGCAGCACGGCAAAGGTGGCAAAATCGAAGAGGGAACTGAGCGGCCCAAACACCAGCATGAAGCGGCGGATGAAATCGATATTCCAGCGGTGCGGATGCTCCACAAAGACGTCGTCCACGTTATCGCCGGCAATGGTCATTTCGGGCAGGTCGGTCAGGAAGTTGATCAGCAGGATTTGCTTGGGCAGCATCGGCAGATAGGCCAGGAAAAGAGAGGCTCCCGCCACGCTGAACATATTGCCGAAGTTGGCGCTGGTTGCCAGGAACACATATTTGAGCGTGTTGGCAAAGGTCTTGCGCCCCTGGATGATCCCCTCGCGCAGCACGTCCAGGTCCTGCTTGAGCAGCACCAGGTCGGCGGCCTCCTTGGCCACGTCGACGGCATTATCCACTGAAATGCCCACATCGGCGCTGTGCAGGGACGGCGCGTCGTTGATGCCATCGCCCATGTAGCCCACCACGTGGCCGCGCTTCTTCAAGGCCAGGATGATGCGCTCCTTCTGGTTGGGGTCCACCTCGGCGAAAATAGTGGTCTCTTCCACGGCGTGCCAGAGGGCTTCGTCGCGCAAATCATCCATTTCGCTGCCGCTCAACACCTTGAAATCGCCCAGGCCAATGACCTCGCCGGTATGGCGCGCCACCAGGCGGTTGTCGCCGGTGATGATTTTCAGGCGAACGCCCATTCCCTCCAGGGCGGCAATCGTAGCCTGCACGCCCTCCTTGGGCGGATCGAAAAACAGCAGGAAGCCGGCAAAGGTCATCCCGCTTTCATCCCGGGTGGAATAGGGGTGTTCCTGCGCATCCACGGGTTTGACA
Organism: uncultured Anaerolineaceae bacterium; assembly: GCA_964405455.1. GTDB lineage: Bacteria > Chloroflexota > Anaerolineae > Anaerolineales > Anaerolineaceae > CALESS01. The sequence continues at coordinate 1,150 of CAYOOA010000152.1, forward strand.
GCCACCCCCAGCACCCGGTAGCCCTGGGCGCTCCACGCCTCATATTTTTCCTGGATTTTGGCCAGTTGAGCGTCCTCCAGGGTGGATTCGCCATCCGGGGTTTGCACCCGGGTACAAACCGCCAGCACGCTGTTCAAAGCACCCTTGGTGACCATGAAATGGGAAGCTGCATCCTTCACCACCACCGTCAGGCGTTTGCGGATGAAGTCATAGGGGATCTCATCCACTTTCTCAAAGGCATGGGCCTCCGTCACGTCCTGGCGGGTGATGGCTTCATCCATCGGGTTTTCCAGGCCGGTCTGCATTTTGGCGTTCAGGTAGGCATAGAGATGCACCCGGGGGGAAGCTTCACCGTTTACATCCAGCGCTCCATCCAACTGGACCACCCCCTGGGTGAGGGTGCCGGTTTTATCGGTGCAGAGGATATCCATGCTGCCAAAATTCTCAATGGATTCCAACCGCCGCACGATCACGCCGCGCTCGGCCATTTTCTGCGAGCCTTTCGACAGGTTGATGTTGATAATGGCGGGCAGCAGCTGGGGGGTCAGGCCCACTGCCAGGGCAATCGAGAACAGCAAGGAATCCAGCGGTGGCTTGTGTAACAATACGTTGAAGAAGAAGATACCGATCACCAGCACGAACATCACTTCTGTGAGCAGGTAACCGAGCTTCCTGATGCCGCGCTGGAATTCGTTCTCCGGAGGGCGCAGGGTCAGTTTGTCGGCGATCTGCCCGAAGGCGGTGCGCAGTCCGGTTTCCACGATCAACACTTTGGCGCTGCCGCTTTGCACATTGGTCCCCATGAAGACTACGTTGGTGCGCTCGGCCAGGGCGGCATTCGCGGCCGTCACGCCTGGTTTTTTCTCCACGGGGAAGGTCTCACCCGTCAGCACGGCCTGGTTGACAAAGAAATCTTTGGCCTCCAGCACCACGCCATCGGCCGGGATCAGACTGCCCGCCGAAAGCAGAACCACGTCCCCGGGGACGATCTGCTCGGAAGGGAGAAGGATGGATTTGCCATCCCGGAGCACCTCGGATTTAAGGGAAACCTGTGCGCGCAACTTTTCGGCAGCGTTGTGGGCGTTGTGTTCCTGAAAAAAGCTCAACAACGCGCTGCCCAGGACGATCAGCAGGATGATGACTGCATCGGCCCAGTCCTTGAGGAAGGCGGAAATCAGGGTTGCAGATATGAGGATGAGGACAATCGGGCTCTTGAATTGATTGACAAACAGCCCCAGGGTCGTTGCACGCTTTCTTGAATGAATCGTATTTGGACCTGATTCCAGGAGGCGGCGGGCTGATTCATCAGCCCCCAGGCCGGTAAGGCTGGAATGGAGATTCGCAAGCAGGGATTCGCTCGACTCGCTCCAGTAAGGGCTGGAATTTGACAGGGGATCCGGGTCAGCAGAAGGATGGGCGTTCATATCACGCTCCTTTCCAGGGCAATTATGCCATAAATAAATCTGATCCATCAAAAAAGTTGATATACTAAAAACAGTTTCACACACGGTTGGCCCAGGCAAGCCCGGAAAAGAGCTCCCTTTGAATAAACAAGCTATTCTGATCCGCGATGAAACCCCGGCGGACGCGTCTGCCATCACTGCCGTGACGGCCGCCGCCTTTGAGACGCTGGAAATCAGCAGCCACACGGAGCAGTATATCGTCGAAGCACTGCGGGCTGCGGGTGCCTTGACCCTTTCGCTCGTCGCCGAGGTGGACGGCCGGGTGGTCGGGCATATTGCCTTTTCCCCGGTAAGCATGTCTGACGGCACGCCGGATTGGTACGGGCTGGGGCCTGTTTCGGTGCTGCCGGATTTCCAGCGTCAGGGGATTGGCGCAGCCCTGATCCGGGAAGGTTTGGCCCGCCTGCAAGCCCTGGG
>CAYOOA010000153.1:0-2867 GCA_964405455.1 uncultured Anaerolineaceae bacterium
AATTGCGGGCCGACCTGCATCAGGTAGCGCACCACGCTGGGGGTCACTTCCGCCCAGGCAATGCCCGGTTTCAATTCATAACCGCCGGCCGCCATCATGCGGCCCCACTGCTCATTGGGCAGCAGCAGCCAGCCGACCGGCTCGCCGGCAGGCGTCTGGATGATGCGGATTTCGTGGCGGTTGACATTCTCCTTGCTCTTGCCGAGCAACTCGTAGCGCCAGATTTCGGGCGTCCAGACAGCACTGACCGGATTGCGCTGCATACCGGCCTCGTAGACTGCGGCCAGGAAGGGCAGGTCCCCCTCCTCCGCCGGGCGGAACTCGAACGGCTCACTTTGGCCTTCGGGCAGTTTGGGCAGGTTGTTGGGGTAGCCCTGCCGGCCGCCGCCCAGGTTGAGCGCCATGGCATAGCCAAACTGGCGGTAGTAGTAGGGGATGCCGGTGATAGCCTGCACCCGGTGGCCGCGCTGGCGGCTCCACTCGTGGATCACCTCGAACTGGGCCCGCACCAGGCCGCGGTTGCGGTAGGCCGGGTCGGTGCCCACCAGTTCCGGGCGGCCGACGCCAAAGGGAATGCCCTCGTAGCGCCAGACCTGCGGGATCAGGTTCATGCTGGAAACGATTTTGCCGCTGTTTGAGTCCTCCACGATGGTGAAATCATCCGCGCCCATGGTGGGATGATCGCCGCGCAGCAGGTCCTGCGTCCAGGCGGCCACGCGCAGGTCGGGCTTCTCCGGTTGGCCGTGGATGCGGGCGTTAAACTCAGCCAGGGCGGCTGAATCAGCGGGCGAACTGCGCCGCAGGATCAGGCCGTCGCCCAGGTTGCGGAGGATATCGGATTGGGGGGTGGGTTTCATTGGATGGGCTTCCCTTTTTAGAAAAAAGTCCCGGGGGTTGCCCCGGGACTTGACTTCGGCAGCCCCAATATGTGCAGGGGCTCAGTCTTTTTTCTCCGGCTTGGCCGGAGAACCCGCCTCCGTGGAAGGCGCAGCAGGTTTATCCTCGGAGGATTTGCTTTCCGTGGAGGAAGAACTGGAGGTACGGGTTTGCCCGGAAGGACTGCGGTGATCCGTGGCGTAAAATCCGGAACCCTTGAAGACGATTCCGACCGGGGTATAGACCTTCTTGAGGGTCTTCTTGCCACATTCCGGGCAGCGGGTCAACGGCGGATCCGAGAATTTTTGAGTTTGATCAAATTGCACGCCGCAGTTGTCGCAGCGATAGGTATAAACCGGCATTTTACATCCCTGTTACAAAAAGAATTCAGATTGTTCATTATAGTCACTTGGAGGATTCTTTGCAAGATGATGAAATCCGACTGAAGTGGGTGGTTTTATACAATTCGCCGGTTTTGAATCAGATTGAATGAGAAAATTCAGGCTACTGGCAATGGAAAATTGCTTGACATCTCGTTTTTCTGCTCTATACTTAAAATCAGATGAGAACCACCCGCCGAATAACCAGGGGCTCAAGGATGAGGCGGGTATGAATGTCTTAATTTGGATTTTGATGGCTGCAAAGAAAGGAGGAGCATAAAACTCCCGGAGGATACTTCTACTGAGGTGTCGTTACGGGGTGATGCAGAACAATCAACACACCCGGAAATTCCGATCAAGGTTTGTTTCACCCCCTTGCTTTTTCCAATCACACTGGATGGAGAAACCACACATGAAATCGAAACTGTTCCGAATGTTTGCCCTGCTGGTTGTGATCTCGATGATGGTGACGCCTGTCTACGCACAGTCGCACAATCCGCCCACAATCAATGGCTCGGCGCAGCCTGGAGACAAGCTCCAGGCCGCCTCTCCGGACGAGGTGATCAACCTCGATGAACCGGCCACCTATATCGTTCTCTTTGAAGGCCAGTCCCTGGTTGCCAAAGAAGGCGGCGCGATGAACCTGGACGCCAAGAGCGCCAGCAGCACCGCCTATTTGAACAGCCTGGCAGTCACGCGCGAGAATGTTCTCGCCCAGGCTGCATCAGTACTGGGCCATAAACTGGAAATCAAGTACGTCTACGACGTCATTCTCAACGGTGTGGCTGCCAAGCTGACCCCCGCGGAAGCCGATGTGATGGCGACCGTGCCCGGTGTCCGCAAGGTGCTGCGCAACACCATCGAAACCATTGATACCGATTCCGGCCCCTCTTGGATCGGCGCCCCCACCCTTTGGGATGGCAGCGCGGTTCCGGATGAGATGGGCACCAAGGGCGAAGGCATCCTGGTCGGCATCCTGGACACTGGCATCAACTTCGATCACCCGTCCTTCAGCGCCACCCCGGCCGACGGTTATACCTACCCGGCCCCGGCCAAGTACCTGGGTGTCTGCGACCCCACAAACGCAGCCCAGTACGACGCAGCTTATGCAACCGCCTGTAACAACAAGCTGATCGGCGCCTACTCCTACACCCGGGATAGCGAACCCATCACCCCGGAAGATGAAGAAGGCCACGGATCCCACACCGCCAGCACGACGGCCGGCAACACCGTGGACATGAACTTCTACGGCTTCCCGCTGACCATCTCCGGCGTGGCCCCGCACGCCCAGATCATTTCCTATGATATCTGCTACCCGAATTCGGCCAACGGCGCCTGCGAAGGCGACGATGCAGTCGCGGCTGTGCAGCAGGCCATTCTGGACGGCGTGGATGTAATCAACTACTCGATCTCCGGCGGAACCAATCCCTACGGCGACGCTGTTGAGTTGGCCTTCCTGGAGGCCACCAACACCGGCATGGTGATTTCCACCTCCGCCGGCAACAGCGGCCCGACCGCCGCCACCGTGGCGCATCTTTCGCCCTGGCTGCTTTCCACCGCTGCCTCCACCCACAACCGCAAGTTCACCAGCATTGTGAACTTCTCCAACCC
>CAYOOA010000154.1:0-2833 GCA_964405455.1 uncultured Anaerolineaceae bacterium
TCGGCCAGGGCTTGCGGCTTGGTCGGCTCCACCAGCAGGCCGTTGATACCCGGGGTGATCCATTCGCGCAGCGATTCGATATCCCCGACCACCGGGAAGCAGCCGCAGGCCATCGCCTCCAGCAGGGTATTGGGTGTGCCGTCGTGCTCGCTGACTGATACGGTAATCTCGGAGCGCAGGAAGAGATCCCACAACTGGGTTTGCGGCAGGTAGGGCAGCAGGCGAACGCTCTGCCCCAGGTTGAGGCGTTCCACCCAGGCGGCGGCCTCGGGTTGGTTGGCCATGGCGGCGCAGACGAAGCGGGCCTGTGGGGCGCGCTGCAACACCAGCGGGATGGCCTGGAAGAAGACGTCGTTGCGCACGCTGCCCGGCCGGAAACCGCGCGGGTTGATGATCAGCGGTACGCCGGCCGGCAGCATCTCGGCCAGCGCCTCGGAGGATTCCGCCCGCACCTGGTGGATTTCCACCAGGTCCAGGCCGCCGGAGCCGGGCACGACCTTCATCGGCAGGCCGGGGCGCAGGCCCCACTGGCTGGCCAGGCGCAGGTCGCGGGCGGCATCCGCCAGCAGGCCGTCCGCCCGCTGCAGGGTGCGGCGGGTCAGGCGGCGCATCCACGGCGAGCCGTGGGCGTGCAGGGTCAGGTCATTGCCCCAGATGGAGACTGCCAGCGGCACGCCGGGCGGCGTGTACGAAGCCAGCATACCCTCGTAGGGGATGCGCAGGGAATGAACGAGATCCGGTTGAATGGTTTGCACCAGCCGGCGGAAGGCGCGGCGGTAAGTCCAGACGGAATAGGGGCCGAACCAGTAGCGCCCGGCGAGGAAAAGCGAGCGTGAGCGGCGCACAGCCGAGCGCAGCCGGCCGGGCTGCTGCGAACTCTGGATGGTGGTGCCCACCTGGCTGCCCGCCAGGCCGGAGAAGGCCACCGGGAAAACATGCAGCGCTTCCACCCCGGGCACTTCCGGGCAGGGGAAGGTGGAAACCAGGGTCACCTTGTGCTGCAGGGCCAGCAGCCCCTGGATCCAGCGCAGGGCGGTCGGGCTGCGGCCGTCAGCCACCAGAAGAATGTGCATCGCTCCCTCCCATCACACAGGCAACGGCGCGGGCAAAGGCCGCCACCATCGCCTCCAGGTTGATTTCATCCCGTACAATGCGGAATGAATCCAGGCCCATCCGGCGCAGGCGCGGCACATCGGCAAGCGCTTCCGCCAGGGTTGAAGTCAATGAGTCCAGGCTGCCGGGCTGCACCTGCCAGCCGTTGGCCGGGCGGACCAGGTCGGCGGCGGTGCCATCCGCCTCGGCGGCAATGACCGGCAGGGCGGCGGACATGGCCTGCTGCAGCGCCAGCCCGCCCGTCCCGGGCAGTACGAACAGGTCGGCTGTATTCAAATACGGCTGCAGGTCGATGCCGTACAATCCGCCGGGGAATTCCGCTTGCGGGTAGGTTTGAGCGGCCAGGCTTTGCAGAGCGGCGCGCTCGGGACCGTCGCCGACGATGACCAGGCGAGGCTGGAGATCGGCAGGCAGTGCGGCGCAAGCGCGCAGGAGCAGGTCCACCCGCTTGCGGGCTTGCAGGCGGCCGGTGAAGAGCACTGTCAGCGGCGCGGCGGGTTGATCCGGGCGCTGCGGCGGGGGATTAACGGGCCGGGGCGCAGCGGCGTTCGGCGCGACGAAGATGCGCTCTACCGGGTAACCCAGGGCGGCGTATTCGGCCTTTCCGGGGCTGGAGTAGGTCAGCAGGGCGTCAAACTGGTGGATGAACTTTCTGCGCAAGGCATCCCGCCCACCCGCAGCCTGCGGTGCGCCCAGCCCCCAGCCAATCACCGGGCGGTTATGGGCGTGCATCCAGCGCACGGCAGAAGGGGTGGAGAGATAGCGCGGGTTGGCTTCCAGGATCAACACATCCGGCTGCCATTCTGAAAGCCAATGCAGCAGGCCGGGTTGAGATAAAAGGTAAAAACGGCTGCGAAAAAGATGAATATTGCGGGCAGGAAACAACCTGGCTGTTTTTAGCTCGTGAGCAGGCTCAATGGCTTCATCCGGGCGGGGAGAACCGGCCAACACCCCCAGGCTGTCGCGGCAGGCGGCTGCCAGCGCCTCGAAAAACGGGGCGCGGTAGGTGGGCAACACACGCTGCACCACGCCCAGGCGAGCGGGGATGAGAAAGATGTTTTCCAATGTCATGCGATGACCATCTTGGTTACCTATCTTGATAAATTGTCACTCTGAGCGCTAGCGAAGAGTCTTGCCACAGATTCAGATGCTTCGCTGCGCTCAGCATGACATTGTCTCTATTGTGTAGTCGGCTACTGCCTGATCAATTTATCAATATACAAACGAAGTGGTTTGCATTAAAGGGGTGATTGGGCAAGTCACACCTCGCCCAAATTATATCCTGCTTTTGATCTATAATAGAATTGATCGGCTTGAAGGACATGGAGAGGGAAAATGAAATCGATTCGATTTTCTATATTAGCTGCCTCATTCGGATTATCTATTCTGCTGGCCGGGTGCGGCCTGGGGGATGTCGCTACGCCCACCCCCACCCCTGAACCCATCAGCGAACTAGCCACCCATGCGAAGAAACCAGATATTCGGGGAAAAATCGTTAAGGTGATTGAACATGAAGGGGATTTACCTTCTCTTTATATTGAAGGCGATATTGAAAATGGTACATTTATTAATAAGATGTTTGCCGGGGTAGAAACATATACACATATCTTCCGCTTGATGCAGGAAGGTTATGAACAAGCTACCGTGAGTGATCTTGTAGAGGGGGTTCGTGTGGAAGTTCTTTTTTTTGGTGAGATTTTAGAAAGTTATCCAGGGTCTG
>CAYOOA010000155.1:0-2804 GCA_964405455.1 uncultured Anaerolineaceae bacterium
CCAAGGCTGAATCCAACCTCTTCCGAAGTTGGGGGATGGACATCATTGGGATGACCGCCTGCCCGGAAGCCTTCCTGGCCCGTGAGGCTGAGATGTGTTATGCGACCATGGCGCACGTCACCGATTACGATGTCTGGCATACCAGCCAGGAACCGGTCTCGGTCGATATGGTTGTTCGAACGCTCCACAAAAACACCGCCCTGGCCCAGTCGGCCATTCAAATCCTGGTTCAAAATCTGACCGAAGACCAGCACTGTGCCTGCGAACGAGCTCTGGCTGATGCCATCATTACAAACCCTGCCTACATCTCACCAGCCGCAAGGCAAAAATACGACCCATTCATCGGAAAATATCTGCAACAGTGAACTTGCTTTTTCCAGCCCCGACCGCACCGAAAGATCGCATCCAAAATCGCCTGTTTCAACTGGCGGCGATCTTTCTCTTTATTTACTCAGCGGTTCTTTCCCTTGCTCCAGTTGTGCGCCTGCATTCCTGGGCAGTCTCTTACCGATGGCACCACTGGCTGGGTTATATCGCCTGGCTGCTCGGATGGATCCTGGTCAATCGAATTTCCAGTAAAAACCTCCCGGAACGAGACCCATACCTGCTCCCTATTGCTGGATTGATGACCGGTTGGGGATTGTTGACTATCTGGCGCTTGGACGAATATTTCGGTTATCGCCAGACAATATGGCTGGCGGTCAGTTTGATTATTTTGATCATTGGCCTTCGCAGTCACAAGCTGCTAAATATTCTGCGTAGGTATAAATACATTTGGCTGACAACCGGCTTGCTGCTGATGGTCTTGACCTTCATCATCGGCCTATATCCATCCGGAGAAGGTCCACGGCTCTGGTTGGGCTGCTGCGGCATTTATCTTCAACCCTCCGAGCCGCTCAAGTTCTTGCTTGTGATCTACCTTGCCGGCTTCCTGTCTGAACGGGTTCCCCTTCGTTTTCAGCTCATCCCACTGATCGTGCCATCCCTGGTCTTGACTTCAGCAGCCCTGACGATCCTGCTTGCCCAGCGCGATCTTGGGGCTGCCTCGTTGTTTGTGATGATTTATGCGGCCATCATTTTTATCGCTTCTGGGCATCGAAGGATAGCATTAATCAGCCTGGCTGTTCTTCTTGTAGCTGGCTTTGTCGGATACCGCTTGTTTGATGTGATTCGTCTTCGGGTAGATGCCTGGTTGAATCCCTGGGCGGATCCCGCAGGTGGTTCCTACCAAATCATCCAATCCTTGCAAGCCATTGCCGCCGGCGGTTTCCTGGGTTCAGGACCCGGGTTGGGCAGCCCGGGTCTTGTTCCTGTCGCCCAATCTGATTTCATCTTCTCGGCTATATCAGAAGAGACTGGTCTGTTGGGAGCATTTGCGCTCCTGCTCTTGATCGGTCTCTTTACCGGGCGAGCATTGATCACCGCCGCACGCTCTCCCAACCTGTATAACCGATTCCTGGCAGCTGGTTTTAGCCTTTCCATTGCCCTGCAATCCTTGCTAATCATCGGGGGTAACATCCGCCTGTTTCCGCTCACCGGCGTCACACTCCCTTTCTATTCCTATGGCGGCTCATCCCTTGTTACATCCATCCTCAGCCTGCTGATTGTGGTGATCATCAGCAACCAAACCGAAGCACCTCCGGCTGAACTCACCCAGGGACGTACTTTTCTCTATGCTTCTGGAGGTATTCTGGTTTTACTCATGGCAGCCGGAACATTAAACCTATGGTGGTCTGTTTTTCGCGGCACAGCTCTGCTCAAACGGGAGGATAACCTCCGCCCGGTTATTACCGACCGTTATGTCCTGCGTGGCAGCCTGATGGACCGCAACAACCAACCCATCAACCAGACCACTGGAGTTCCAGGAGATTATTCTCGGCAATATCTGGTCCCATCCTTGGGCACCTTGGTTGGCTACACGCATCCAACCTACGGCCTGTTTGGCCTTGAGGCCAATCTGGATGCTTACCTTCGCGGTCTGGATGCCACTCCCTCCTCTACCATCTGGCTCGATCGGATCCTATATTCCCAAACCCCACCTGGGAATAATATCCGCTTGACCCTGGATCTTTCACTCCAGTCCATTGCGGATTCCTTACTTTCAGGTCATTCAGGCGCTCTGGTTCTCCTCAACGCAGATACCGGCGAAATTCTGGCTGCTTCCAGCCAACCGGGCATTGACCCCTCGCAACTTGATGAAAAGGCCAGGATTTGGAAAGATGATCCGTCCTCGCCCTACCTGGACCGCGTTCTGCAGGGAAAATATCCAGCCGGTGCTGCCGTGGGGGCCATGCTGCGTGCCCGTCTGCTTCAACTTGGTTTTCATGCGGCTGTTTCACCTTCGCTTTCAACAAGTTTCAGCAATCAAGTCTTGGATTGTGCCCTGGAACCGCAGGATCCAACCAAGTGGGGCTCTGTGATTTCAGCCGGTTGCCCTGGAGCTGTTCTTTATCTTGCCAACCGGATGGCCCCTGATCAACTTTCTGATTTCTATCAACAGTTGGGGTTTTATCAAACTTCTACGCTTCCTCTTGCCCAGGCCAGTGCGGATCAGCCTGTCACGATCACTGATCCCTCTCAGGGCATCTTTGGATCTGCCTCACCTCGTGTCACCCCGCTACAAATGGCCCTGGCAGTCGCTTCCATCACTCATTCCGGTATTCGCCCCGCCCCTCGGCTAACCCTTGCTGTCCAAACTCCAGCCCAGGGTTGGGTGGCATTTGCTCAGACGGATGTTCCCGTGCAGGCCTTTACTCCCGATAAGCTTTCAGATGCCGTTTCTTCAATGCAATTGAGCCCGCTTC
>CAYOOA010000156.1:0-2792 GCA_964405455.1 uncultured Anaerolineaceae bacterium
CTTCTCCAGGGCAGCCGCAGAACCGCCCACCATCACGGTCAGGGTGCCGTTGCGGGCGCCAATATCCCCCCCGCTGACCGGGGCATCCAGGGCGTCCACGCCCACCGCCGCCAGGGCTGCCGCGATTTTGCGGGCGGTGGCCGGCTTGATGGTGGAGTTGTCAATCATGATCAGGCCCGGGTGGGCGCCGGCAATGATCCCATTTTCTCCCAGGGCCACCTTTTCCACGTCCGGTGAGTCCGGCAGGTTGGTAAAAACCACGTCCACCTGCGCGGCCACTTCCGCCGGGGAGAAAGCCGCCACGGCGCCTTCCGCCACCAGTTCATCCACAGCAGTACGGCTGCGGTTGTGCACCACCAGCGGGTAGCCGGCTTTGAGAATATTGCGGGCTATGCTCTTGCCCATCAGCCCCAGACCGATATAACCTACTGTCAACATTGCTTCACCTCGTTGGAAGATATTTCACCACGGAGATACGGAGGACATAGAGGTCACGGATAAAAAGATAATAAGTAACCACACAATTATCTTTCAAAAAACCATCCGTGGATTCCGTCCCCTCCGTGTTTTTCGTGTACCTGTTTTTTAGATTGCTTTGTATTCCTCGGCCAGGATGCCCATGTACAATCGGTCAACCCGCACACCATCCCGGTGGACAGCCCCGCGCAGGGCACCTTCATGGCGGAAGCCGACTTTCTCGTACGCCCGGATTGCCTGGAGGTTATCACCAATCACATCCAGCCCCACCCGGTAGAGGTTGAGTTCATAAAAAGCATAATTCAACACCAGGCGCAAGGCTTCGCTGCCATAGCCCTTGCCGCGCCACTCCGGCCGACCAATACCCAGCGACACCGTCCCGCAGCCGTTGTTCCACTCGATGCTGTGCAGGACGATGAAACCAATCAGATGGTCTTCAGCCAGGCTTCGGATGTGGAAATAAACAGCATTGTGGGGCAGGTTGAAGGGAATCTGTTCACCCGCCTGGGCGGAGGTGCGCGGCCGGGCAAAATCCGTATCCACCTGGCGCAGGTATTCGCCGTCTTCGGTCCAGAGAGCCATTTCAGTGCTGTCCTCCGGGCGTGGAGCGCACAGGCGCACCCGTTGACCAATGAATAATTTGGGAAGAGGTTGGGGCATTTCGTTTCCTTTGAAAGGCATTGACAGATATCAGAAATCTTGAAGATTTCTGATATCTGCTTCTTTCCAATTGTAACGCCTGAAAGTGGATTGAGGACAGGGAAGAAGACACTTTTTACGTCTGTAGAATCTGCGACCATCTGCGCCATCTGCGGATCATCTTCCTGGATCTGTCGCTATCCGTGGTTTCCTTGAATGCTTTAAGTTACAATACAGGCAACTCAACGCCAAGAGGTAACCATGGACCGGACCGTCCCCAGCACTGCCAGCGAAGAAATCGAACTATACTTACGCACCATTTATTCCCTGCTGCGCTCCACCACCGAGGTACAAATCCGCACCCTGGAAGAAACCCATGCCGGGATGAACTCTTCGCTCCACCCGGATGCCCGCAAGCAGTCCCCGGATACCTCTGCGTTCATTTATTCTCTGCTGCGCCTGCCGGACGAGATGTTCTCGGTCAACAAGGTGGTGATGGGCCAATCCACCTCCACCTTCCTGCGCCACGGTTTTGCGGACGTGGAATCCTGGCAGGCGGTAACCGCCCGCGCCCGCCGCCGGCGCTGCCTGTTCAATGGCAAGGATACCCTGGCCTGTTTCATCGCCAGCCGTTCGGATATTGACGACCTGGTGCCCACCCTGACGGCCTTCCAGATCGAATGGAACAAACTTTTCTTCCTGCTGCAGCGGGTTACCCCGGCCCTGCTGGAAAAGGCCGAAACCAACCCGGTGGCCTTCCGCCAACTGGCCCAGGTGCTGGAGATGCCGATTGAAGATTTTGAGCGCCTGCGCACCGTCTGGGGACTGCATTTCGGCGAGAACCTGCAAAAAATCGCCAGCCGCACCTGCAACCTGCGCCTGCACCTGCTCAGCAGCTCACTCAGCGAATACTGGCGCGCCACCCGCATGTGGTGGGATAACATCGAGCAATACGTGCCGGATATCCTGGAGCGGCCGATCTATTTTGTGTCCAGCAATACGCACAGCCTGCTGAACCTGCTGACCGGTTTTGCCCTGCAGAAAAAAGAGGAGTTGATCGAGTTCGTGGAATCCGGCGTTCACCCAGATTTACTGGAAGAATGGCAGCGCATCCGCACCAGCGCGGTGCCTTCGTCGGAAGAGAATTTCCTGTATTACGTGCTCAAGAAATTCCAGTCCTCCCCGCAGGGCCTGGCATCCATCGAGGATCAAAAAGCGTTTGAAAAAGAGTGCGGTTTCCAGCGCATCCCCAGCATTCATTCGTTTGACATCGAAGCCCAGACTTTCCAGATTAATCAACTTCAGCCGGAGTATTTTGATCCGCGCCTGCTGGGCGGCACCCGCCCGGAGGATTGGCGCGTCCTGCTGGATTCCAATGCCCTGATCCTGAACATCGATTACCCGCTGGGGATGGCCGCCTACAACGTGCTGGCCAAGGTGGCGGAGCACACGCCGTACGTGCTGGGCGTGTACATCCTGGGCAAGGCGGCCGCCCTTAACGGCGTGCGCGGAGATGTGCTGATCCCCAACGTGGTGCAGGACGAGCACTCCCAGAACACCTACCTATTCCAGAACGCCTTCAGCGCCGCCGACGTGGCGCCCTACCTGGTCTATGGCTCGGTGCTGGACAACCAGAAAGCCGTTAGCGTGTACGGCACCTTCCTGCAAAACGCCCG
>CAYOOA010000157.1:0-2788 GCA_964405455.1 uncultured Anaerolineaceae bacterium
CTCTTGACACCCGCCCCCGGCTGATATATCTTTATTTCAGTGATTAATCCTATTCCGGGTGGGCTGCAGGAGAGAACCCAAAAGGCGGTGGGGCTTGGCGCATGATGTTTTCATCAGTTATTCTCATTATGACGTGGGGTATGCAGAAGCCGTTTGCCGGGGGCTGGAGAGGCGCGGCCTGAAGTGCTGGATGGCCCCGCGCGACATCCCGGCGGGGGAGAATTTTGCCGAGTCCATCATCGATGGGCTGACCAATGCCCGGGCTTTTGTGCTGGTTCTTTCGCGTTATTCCAATAAATCCGAGCATGTGGCCAAGGAGGTCAACAAGGCCACCACGCTCGGCCGTTCCATCTTCTACCTGCGCACGGAGGAAATCACCCTTTCCAAAACGCTGGATTATTACCTGGGCAACCTGCAGTGGATGGATGCCTTCGGCTTTCCGGACGATGCCACCCTGGATAAACTGGCCGGGGCGATCCGCGCCGCCATTCTGCACCGCCCGCCCCGCCATCCCACCACCATCCCCGGCGCGCCTGCCCCGGTCCCGAGCACAAATGATGTTGGCCGGCAACTGGGCCTGGAGGTGACCCCGGCGGATGGTCTTCCGCCGATCGGGACCACCCTGGATGACTCGTTTGTCATGCCGGAGCCGGCTCCGCGCCGGCTGCCCTGGCTGTGGATCGGGCTGGCTGTCCTGCTGCTGATCCTGCTCGGGGTGGGGGCGGCCCTGCTGATTGGCGGCAAGGAAGGCCGCCCCGGCGCCGGGCCGCAGCCCACGGCCACTGTTGACCGCCTGGCCAGCGCCCACGTGACCCTGATCAACTCACTGGATGTTGGGCTGACCCTGCACCTGCTGGGGCAGGACCGCGAATACACCTACACCGTGGAGGCAGGCAAGCAATTGGAGATCTACGTGCTGGCCGGCACCTACCAGTACCAGATGCAGGCGGAGGGTTTCACATCGCTCGGCGGTGAGAAATCCTGGGCCAGCGGCGATTGGGAGTGGGAATTTTATTCAGAACCTTATACACCTACCCCGTGATCATTATACAAAAGTGATACAATCTGTGCAGTTGATTGAACTAAATGCATAAGGATAAAAAATGAAAAACACCCTGCGTCAGGTCCTGGTAATTCTTGCGGTTTTGGCCGTCATTACGGTCAATGCGTTGGCCAATATTATTCCCTTCAACGGGCAAACCACCGCTGAAGTGTCGAATCGACTGTCCAATTATTTTGTTCCGGCGGGTTATGTCTTTTCCATCTGGGGCGTGATTTACCTGGGGTTGCTGGCTTATGCGATCTTCCAGGCCCTGCCGGCCCAGGCGGAGAACCCTCGCCTGAAAGCCATCGCCGGCTGGTTCCTGCTTTCCAGTGCGGCCAATATTGCCTGGCTGCTGCTCTGGCACTACAACCAGTTCCCACTGACGGTGGTGCTGATGCTGGTGCTGCTGGCTTCTTTGATCCTGGTCTACCTGGCCCTCCACCGCCCGACCGGCCGCTATTCCAAAGTGGAATTATGGACGGTGCGCGTGCCCTTCAGTATCTACCTGGGCTGGATCACGGTGGCTACCATCGCCAATATCTCCGCGACGCTGACCTCCCTGCACTGGAACGGCTTTGGCATCCCGGCGGCGGCCTGGTTCGCCGTTGTGCTGGTGGCAGCCGTCCTTATTGCTGCCCTGATGACCACTTTCCGGCGGGATGTGGCTTACCTGGCGGTGCTGGTCTGGGCTTTCGTCGGCATCGCAGTCCGCCCGACTGATTCAACCCTGGTGGTGACGGCGGCCTGGCTGGCTGCCGGTGTGGTGGCGCTCTTCATTGCCTATTCGCTCTACAAGAAGGGGCGGTCGGCGGCATAAACATCTCCTGCCGAATGGGAGGAACCCATGACAAAATTCCTGGTGGCCGGGCTGATCAATATTGAAACGACGCTGCAAATCGAGGGCTTCCCGCTTCAATACAACCCGGTCAACTTCCCCTTCTTTGGGGTCAACAGCAGCGTTTCGGGGGTTGGCTACAACCTGGCCAAGGCGCTGACCGGCCTGGGCAACGAAGTCCGCTTCCTCTCCCTGATCGGCGAGGATTCCGCCGGAGACCTGGCGCGGGCGGCCCTGGCGCGCGATCATATTTCACCGGCGGAGGTGTTGACGGCTATGCCGCTGACGGCCCAGTCGGTTATTTTGTATGACCGCGAGGGGCACCGCCAGATCCATACCGACCTCAAGGATATCCAGGAGCGCAGCTACCCGCTGGAAACCTTCCAGCCCGCCCTGGCGGAGTGCGACGCCGCCCTGCTGTGCAACATCAATTTCTCGCGGCCTTTCCTGCAGCAGGCCCGGGAGGCCGGCAAGCCGGTTGCTACGGATGTGCATACCATCGCCTCGCTGGAGGACGAATACAACCGCGATTACATGGCGGCCGCGCACGTGCTGTTCATGAGCGACGAGCGCCTGCCCGCCCCGGCGGAGGATTTTGCCCGCCAGGTGATCGAGCGCTATAAAACGGCCGTGGTGGTGATCGGCATGGGCAACCGGGGGGCCGTCCTGGCCGTCCGCGATGCCGGCACGGTGGAGCGCATCCCGACCGTTTTCACCCGCAAGGTGGTCAACACCATCGGCGCCGGGGACGCCCTCTTTTCCGCCTTCTGCCACAGCTATTTTGCCGGGGATGACCCGCAGGCAGCCATCCGCAAGGCCATGGTGTTTGCCTCGTATAAAATCGGCACCCGTTCCGCCGCCGAGGGCTTCCTGGATGCCGCCTCGCTGGAGGCGCTCTACCGCCAGAT
>CAYOOA010000158.1:0-2763 GCA_964405455.1 uncultured Anaerolineaceae bacterium
TCTCCTCCCGTTTCCTGTGGAGCTGGTTCAGGCGTCCGCCCGCCGGGTTGCTGTCCGGATCCCATGATCTGGGTTTTGCTGCGTCCGCCCCCGGATTTGCTCCCCCCGCTAGGAACCGGCGGTGGTTCCGGGGTTCGGTCGTCGGTCAATTGGGTGCGGTTTCGTCCACCGCCGGAGACAGGTTTTTCACTCTGGGAGGGCTGGCGTGAAGGTGGGATTGGCTCATCCTGGTTGCCGAGGATGGCTGTTCCACGACGGCGGGGAGCCGGGGCTGCCTGGTCGGGCTGCTGCGCTCCAGGTCCGGATGGGGCCGGCCGGCTCTTCAGGCGCTGCAAGTATTTCTCCCGCTCATACGGGCTGATCAGCGTGCGGTATGCCTGATCAATCAGGCGCAGCCTGGCCGGGTCCTGGGCATACCGGCGTTTTTCGCGCTGATAACCCTCTTCCACGCGGTCATACCCTGCTCCTTCTGGAATCCCGAGAATATCAAAATACGTTTCGTCCTGCGGCATCTGGCTCCCTCCCTCAAGGAATAATCGCTACTCTCCCATTAAGAGCTGTTTAAGAGTGTATATCAATCATTATCTATTTTCAAGGTATATTTACATGGTTTTACGGATATAATCTAATGAATATTGTCATGAAAACCAAATTACTATTCATCACCCTCACCATTGTCCTGCTGCTTTCCGCCTGCACGGGGGGACTGAGCACTCCCACGCCAACTGCTCTACCGCTGCAGACGGCCACGCCGGAACCACCCACCGCCACGCCGGAGCCACCCACCCCCACACCACTGCCCCTGGCCGTGCGGATCAATGACGGCGGTATCCTGCTTTCTGAATACGAAGCGGAAGTCCAGCGTCAACAGGCTGCTGATACTGCATTGGGCCGCCAATCCACGCCGGAGGAAATCCGCCAACGAGTGCTGGATGACCTGGTGGGCCAGTACCTGCTGGCAGAAGCAGCCTATAAGGCCGGCTTCTCGCTTAGCGATGCGGATTTGCAAGTCCGTATTGACGCCCTGGCCAACCAACTTGGCAGCCCGGATGCCCTGGCTAAATGGCAAAGTGACAACTTTTACAATCCGGAAAGTTTTACCCTGGCCTTGCGGCGGCAGGTAGCCGCGCTCTGGCAGCGTAATCAAATCGTGGCCGGTGTATCCACCACGGCCGAGCAAGTTCACGCCCGCCAGATCCTGGTCCGCACTCGTGAAACCGCCGATAAGATCATCAAAGAACTGGGGGCTGGCTCGGATTTTGCAACCCTGGCTAAAAAGTATGATCCCCTGACAGGTGGAGACCTGGGCTGGTTTTCACGGGGCATGCTCACTCAATCCGTAGTGGAGGAAGCCGCATTTGCCCTTCAACCTGACCAGGTATCACAAATTATTGAAAGCCCATTGGGCTTTCATATTATCCAGGTCGTAGAACGCGACCCCAACCGCCCCCTGACCGCTGAAGCCCTGCAAAATGCCCAGCAGGCGGCCGTACGTCAATGGGTGGAAACCCAAAAATCAACCGCCCGGATTGAAATCCTGATTCCGTAGAAATCGGAGAATAATATGGAAGAAGAAAATCCCGTCCAACCCCCTGCGAAGAAATCCCGCCGACCGAGTAGTGATGCCCTGTTCAACATTTTGACCATCCTGATTTGCCTGGCAATATTGATCGTCTTGATTTTCACTGCCATCATCTTCACCAATCCAGGCTCGGCGCTCAATCCCTTTGCTCCACCCACCATCCCCCCGGCGATCGTGCTCCCCTCCGCCACGGCCACCCCCCTGCGGATTGCCGCCACCTGGACGCCAACCTTAACCACCATGCCAACAGAGACGGCAACACAAATTCCACCATCGGAAACGCCAACCATTACCAATACATTTACACTGCCGATCCCACATGTCACCGGTAGTGTCTCTCCCAGCCCGACAGTTTCCTCGGATTTCTCATTTATTCCCCAGGCGGATCCCATCGCCGTGGATGCCACCATCTTCAATCCATCCCGCACCTGTGATTGGACCGGAATTGCGGGCCAGGTTGTTGATTTGCGCGGCCGGCCGGTGATCGGTGTGACGGTCCACTTGACCGGTTTCTTTGCCGGCAAAAGTGTGGATATCATCACCTTGAGCGGTTTGTACCGCCAGTATGGCGAATCCGGTTATGAATTTGACCTGGGCACCAAGCCGGTCAATACCCAGAACCTGCTGAAATTGGAACTGGAAGATCAGGCCGGGCTGCCACTCTCTGATAAGATCTCCATTGACACCTATGCCGATTGCACCAAGAACCTGATTGTAGTCAACTTCAAACAGGTGAAATAGTTCGTGGCTTCATGGATTGTTCACCTGCGCATCGCTGAAAACCTGATGAGCCGCATCCCCAACCTGGATGCGGCTCAATTTGCCATAGGCAACATCGCCCCGGATTCAGGCGTACCGGATGAAAAATGGGAGAACTTCACGCCCCCGCCCAAAATCACCCACTTCACCGTGGGTGACGGCCCGGAGAATGCCCTGCATACCGATGCGATCTTTTATCGCCAGTATGTTCACCCGCTCAATCAAATTGTCGAACCAGGAGTCTTTTCTCTCCACCTGGGTTATTTTTTCCATTTGATCATCGACAACTTGTGGCGTAAAGAGATTGGACTGCCCACCATGCAGCGCTGGGCAGCCGAGTTCGCCGCCGACAAGGATTTCATCTGGGAAGTGAAACGGGATTGGTACGGGTTGGATTTCATCTACCTGCGCGACCACCCGGA
>CAYOOA010000159.1:0-2706 GCA_964405455.1 uncultured Anaerolineaceae bacterium
CGCAGCGGGCTGGGCACATCCCCCTTGAGGATGATCCGCTCGCGGCGGATCTTCGGGTCGGGGATCGGGATGGCCGACATCAGCGCCTGGGTGTAGGGGTGCAGCGGGTTGCGGAACAACTCCTCGCGCCCGGTCAGTTCCACCATCTTGCCCAGGTACATGACTGCCACCCGGTCAGAGATATGCTCCACCACGCTCAGGTTATGGGCGATGAAGAGGTAGGTCAGGCCCAGTTCGTGCTGCAAATCCTTGAGGATGTTGAGCACCTGGGACTGGATCGAGACATCCAACGCTGAAACCGGCTCATCGCAGACGATGAAGTTCGGCTCCAGGGCCAGGGCGCGGGCAATGCCGATGCGCTGGCGCTGGCCGCCGGAGAATTCGTGCGGGAAGCGGCGGGCGTGGTAATCCTCCAGGCCCACTTTTTTCAACATCGCCACAGCGATATCAAAACGTTCCCTGGGATTGCCCACATTGTGGATGCGCAGCCCCTCCATCACCGATTCACCGACCGGTACGCGCGGATCGAGCGAGGCGTAGGGGTCCTGGAAGATGATCTGCATGTTGCGCCGCATGGCCTTCAATTCGGCGCCCTTCAGCTTGAAGACATCCACATCCCTGTAAAACACCGAACCGGCGGTGGGCTCGGTCAGGCGCAGCATGGTGCGGCCGATGGTCGTCTTGCCGCAGCCGGATTCACCCACCATGCCGAGCGTTTCCCCCTCACGGATGGTGAAACTGACGTTATCCACGGCCTGCACCCAGGCCTGGATGCGCTGCAGCACACCGCCGCGCACCGGGAAGTACTTGCGCAGCCCTTCCACCCGGATGAGGGTTTGTTGCCCGGAGGGTATTGCGGGATTCATTTCCATGGGGTCTCCTCTGGCGGGATCAGGGTTTGAGCGGGGCTTGATGATCGCCCTGGCTCTGGTACAGCCAGCAGCGCACATGGTGACCCGGCAGCACTTCCACCAGGTCGGGTTCCACCTGGTTGCAAATCGTCAGGTTGTGGTTTTCGCGCGCCCGGCAGCGCGAGGCAAAGCGGCAGCCCGGCGGCAAATTGACCAGGTTGGGCACGTTGCCCGGGATGACATCCAGCTTTTCCGTCACCTTGCCCAGCACCGGGATGGAAGCAATCAGGCCCTGGGTGTAGGGATGCAGCGGCTTCTCAAACAGGGCATCCACATCGGTCTGCTCCACAATCCGCCCGGCGTACATCACGGCCACCCGGTCGGCCATCTCGGCGATCACGCCCAGGTCATGGGTGATCAGGATGACCGCGGTGCCCATCTTCTCGCGCAATTCGCGGATCAGGTCCAAAATCTGGGCCTGGATGGTCACATCCAGGGCGGTGGTCGGCTCATCGGCAATCAACAGGCGCGGCTTGAGCGCCAGGGCCATGGCAATCATCACCCGCTGGGCCTGTCCGCCGGACATCTCGTGCGGGTAAGCATAGGCCTTCTTGGGCGCATCCGGGATGCCGACCAGTTTCAACCACTCAACGGCCTGCTGCCAGGCCTCGTCCTTCTTGACACCCTCATGGATCTGGAAGACCTCCCCCACCTGTTCGCCGGCCCGGAAGACCGGGTTCAGGCTGGACTGGGGTTGCTGGAAGATCATCGAAATGCGGTTGCCGCGGATCTTGGTCATCTCCGCCAGGGGCAGCTTGAGCAGGTCATTGCCTTCGAAGATGATCTCACCGTCCACAACCTTCCCCGGCGGCCCAACCAGGCGCATGATGGAAAACGAGGAGACGCTCTTGCCGCAGCCGGATTCCCCCACCAGGCCCAGCACCTCGCCGGGATAAACGACAAAATCCACACCGTCCACAGCCTTCACCACGCCGTCTTCCGTAAAGAAGTACGTCTTGAGATTCTTCACTTCCAGCAGGGGTTGTTGGGTTCGATCAACCATGGAAAGTCCTTCCGCGAGGGCCAGGATGGGATGAAACGTACACCAATTATATAGAATAAAATGGGTTTTGGTGAGGTTTCTCACCCCACCAAAACCCTGTTTTTGAACTTTTCCCTGCCCGGCGCCTTATGGCTTGCGGTGCCGGATGGTATAAAATGCCAACCCAATGGTTGAGAGCACCATCCCCAGGATCATGCAGATGTAACTGAAGAAATTGAGGAAATAGGTGGATTCAAGGATTTTGACCACCATCAGCAGCGGGAAGACCACCCCCGCCACGAGCAGAACTGCTCCTATCCCAATCAGCCATCCAGGGTTGATGTTTCTCATGGAAACCTCTGTTTATTTATACAACCAGCACGCCGTGGTATGCTCCGGCTCGATCTCGAAATCGGGCGGGACTTCCTTGTCACACAGCCCTTCGATCTTGAGCGGGCAGCGCGGGTGGAAGCGGCAGCCGGCGGGCGGCTTGATCAGGTTCGGCGGCTCACCCGGGGGAACATCCTTGAAGGTGTAGGCGTTCTTCGCATCCGGGTCGGAGGTACCCTCCAGCAGGGCGCGGGTGTAGGGATGCTTCGGGTTACTCAGCAGGTCTGCCGTGCGGGCTTTTTCCACCAGGCGGCCGGCGTACATCACGAAGATGCGGCGCGAGAAGTAACGCACCGTGGAAAGATCGTGGGTGATATAGATGACGGCCAGGTTGTGCTTCTCCTGCAGGCTGCGCAGCAGCTTGAGGATTTCCACGCGCACCGAGGCATCCAGCATTGAGACGGGCTCATCGGCCACCATGAA
>CAYOOA010000160.1:0-2704 GCA_964405455.1 uncultured Anaerolineaceae bacterium
ATTTATGATAAATGGGCGGGATTGGTGGCCTGTCTGGGCGCAGAAATTGCAACGTCTGGGATTGAGAGAACCCATCGCGGCAATCCTCGAAGCCGCCGGCCCGCTCTCCACGCTGGCTGCCCAGGTCATCTATCTCGGCCAACCGCTCTTCGGTTCCACCGATCCGCTGGGCGGCTGGAGCGCTGTTGCGGCCATGCTGGCCGACCCGCGCGAAAGCCGCCAGTTCGCATCTTTCCTGCGCAAGGAGGGTGAAATTGCCTGATCTATCTCCCATTCTCGTCGGTGCGCTCGCCATTGGCATCATCGTCCTGGCCGCCGCACTGATGTTCATCTTTTCACTGCCCGGCCAGCGCCCCTCCACGCGCACCCTGCGGCCCATTCCGGCCGTCCAGCGCCTGCGCCGCGCCATCGGCCTGGCCGTGGAGGAGGGCAAGGGCCTGCATGTCAGTCTGGGCAAGTCGTCCCTCCTGGATCCTTCCGCCGCTTCCACCCTGGTTGGCCTCAGCACCCTGGAGCGCATCACCCAGTCCAGCATGATCAGCGACCGCCCGCCGGTGGCTACCAGCGGCGACCCGGCCGTTTCCATCCTCAGCCAGGATACCATGCGCGGCATCTACCGCGCCGGCAACGCTGCCGAATCCTATGATCCCGCCCAGGCCCGCCTGACCGGCACATCGCCGGTTTCATATGTCGCCGGGGCCATCCCGGTAGCCGGGGATAAGAGCATCTCCGCCCATTTACTGGTGGGCTCCTTCGGCCCGGAAATTGGCCTGTTGGCGGATGAAGCGGATGCGGCCGGCGCCTTCACCATCGGCGGCAGTGAATCCCTGCCAGCCCAGGCCGTCCTCTACGCCACGGCCCGCCAACCGCTCATCGGCGAGGAAGTCTTCGCCCTGCCGGCCTACCTGCAGGCCGGCCCGCTCCACCAGTCCAGCCTGCGGGTACAGGATTGGCTGCGCTGGGGCATCATCGTCGTCCTGCTGGTGGGCACGCTGCTCAGCGTGATCTTTGGATAAGGGGGTTCCGTGAAAATCAAATCACCGCTTTCAGCCTCCATAGCAATTGCCGTCGGCCTGATCGTCCTGATCGGCGGATTGATTCCGCTGACCATCCTGGGCCAGCTGCGCTTCGTGCTGCTGGATTGGGCAGTCATCCTGGCCGGGTTTGCCGCCATTGTCGGCATTCTCAACCTGCTGCTGGCCAACTTCAAGCGCATGCGCTCCACCGCCCCCGCCCGCGATCCGCTCGGCATCGTTGTCATCCTGGCCTTTTTTGCCACCCTGGTTGCCGGCATCCTCTGGAAACCCGCTTCGGCAAATTTTCAGGCCGTCATTCTTAATGTTCAACGCCCCATCGAGTCCGCCCTGATGGCCGTACTGGCCGTCACGCTGGTCTTTGCCTGCCTGCGCCTTTTCAGCCGCCAGCGCGGCACCGTGGCAATTGTTTTCCTGGTTAGTGTGGTCTTCTTCCTCCTGGTGGGAAGCGGCATCTTCAATTCGATCGCCAATGTGCCCGTCCTGGGCGGATTGGTGAATCTCCTCAGCCGGTTGCCGGTTGGCGGGGCGCGCGGAATTTTGATCGGCGTTGCCCTGGGCAGTCTGACCGCCGGACTTCGTATCTTGCTGGGCGCCGACCGCCCGTACAGTGGATAAGCCCATGGCCGATATCAAGTGTCCCATGTGTGGTAAGCCCAACCCGGCCGAGGCGGAGGTTTGTGAATTCTGCCAGGCCCGCCTGAAGCCGCTCATTCTTGGCGGTGAACAGTCAACTGATTCTGCCGACTGGCTGGCCGGCTTGCGCGGCGGTGGAACTCCCCCGGCACAGGAACCGGAACCGCCCGAGCCCACCCCCACAGCAGATGACTGGCTGGAGCGCATCCGCGCCCGCCGCACCGCAGATGAAGAACCGGAATCCGAACCTGAAACACCGCAGGAGGGTTCTCTGGACAACTGGCTGGCCGGCTTGCGCCAGGAAACGCCGGAGCCCGCTGCCGAAGAAACACCATCCGAAAGCCCAGTGGATGAGACGGCCTCTCAACCTCCGGCCGGCGACCTGGACTGGCTTTCCGCTTTCCAGTCGGAGCAGCCCTCTGCGGCGGAACCTGTAACCACCCAGCCGGTGTCTGAACACGATGACCAGGACAACCAGGATTGGTTGGCCGCCTTCGCAACCCCTGCCGAACCCACCCCGGAAACCCCGGCCGAACCGGTTCAACCCGGTAACGAGCCTGATCTCGGCTGGATGTCCGCCTTCCAGGGCGAACAACCCGCCGTCGGGGAACCGGCTGCAACCATTCCCCCTTCTGAGGAAACTGATAATCAGGATTGGCTGGCCGGTTTCGCAGCTCCCACTGAACCGGCCGCGGGAACCCCGGCCCAGACCGGCAGTGAATCCGATCTCGGCTGGATGTCCGCCTTCCAGGGCGAACAACCCGCCGCCGGGGAACCGGCTGCATCCGTTCCCCCTTCTGGAGAAGCAGATAGCCAGGATTGGCTGGCTGCTTTCGCTGCTCCCGCTGAACCGAACGTGGAAACCCCGGCCGAACCGGCTCAGCCCGGCGGCGAATCCACCCCCGATTGGATGTCTGCCTTCCAGGGTGGGCAACCCTCTGCCGAAGAACCGGCTGCCGTTGCTCCTTCTGAAGACCAGGATAACCAGGATTGGTTGGCCGCCTTTGCTGCCCCGGCCGAACCTGCCGCTGAAA
>CAYOOA010000161.1:0-2590 GCA_964405455.1 uncultured Anaerolineaceae bacterium
CTCAAAACGGCTTTCCAGGAATGCCAGGATCGCCAGCGCGGATTCCCGGTTGCGCTCATAACCCTGCATCCAGCCCGGCAGGAGCGCTGCAACGGCCGGGTAGCGCTGCTCAAAGCGGCGGTTGATGTCAAAGCCATCCCGGCTGGCAGCCCGGGGTATTTCCGTCTGTTCCACCAATTGCAGCAGTCGGTCCACCGCATAATACTGGATCAAACGCAGGGCTATCATCTTTTCGCCGCGCCGGTCGCGTCCCAATCCAACATACAGGTTTGTCAGCGCTTCTCCCAGCAGCCAGGTCGGGTCGCTCTTTTCCGGCGGTTTGGGGCCGCGGCGGGGGACAGCCCAGCCGTCCGGCGCATCCGCCCGCTTCCAGACCATCCGGCCGGGTGGATAAACGGCCTTTTCCAATTCATCCGGTTCAAAGACGGCAAACTCACAATAAATCCCATCGGCATACAGGAATTTAAAGCCGTCCGGGGTATTGCGGAAATAATAGGCTGCCGATCCCAATACCAGCAGCCAATCCAGGTTTTCAATGTAAGCCTGCTTGTATCCCGGCTCAACGATGGCGAAGAAATCCAGGTCGGACCATTCATCCAGGCGCCATTGCTCCAGCCCGACCGAGCCCAGGCCGAGCAGCGCCAGGGCATGTCCGCTGCGCGCCAGGGATTGGCCGATCTCATCCAGCCGTTTCAAGAGAGGGTGTTCATGCAGATTGTTTTCCATAATTTGATTTTATCATCTGAATTTTCTTCTTCTTCTGCTGCTTTGGACAGACCTTGTATATGGCATCAATGACCTCGTAATTCGCTGCAGATAACTAAAACTGTATGACCCGCCGGTATGCGGATGGAGTAAAATTAATCAGTACATTCCAATTCAAGGTTCCTTATGTCCAAATCAACTGTTGCTGTACTCCGCACCACCCCTGCCACCGTTTTGCAGGATTATCAGCGCTTGTTTGAACTGGCCGGCGGCCGCCAGGCGTTGGATCCCTCTGCGAAAACCATCCTCAAGGATAACATCACCTGGCATTTCCCAATGCCGGGCGCCAACACGACTCCCTGGCAGCTGGAGGGCACCATCCAGGCCTTGCAGGCGGCCGGGTTCAACGACCTGGTCTGCGTGCAAAACCAGACCGTGCTGACCAATGCCTTCAAGGGCGAGGATCTCAACCGCTACAAGCCGATCTTCCAGAAGTACAACCTGGAGGTGCGCTTCAACTTCCTGGAGCAGGATATGCGCTGGGTGACTTACAAACCAAAAGCCAAAATGCTGGCGCTGGATCACATCTACCCTGAGGGCATCCTGATCCCCGATTACTTTGCCGGGAAGAACATCGTCCACCTGCCCACGGTCAAAACGCATATCTATACCACCACCACCGGGGCAATGAAGAACGCCTTTGGCGGGCTGCTCTCCAAGTACCGTCACTATACCCACACCTGGATCCACGAGACCCTGGTGGACCTGCTGGCCATCCAAAAGGAAATCCACCCCGGCCTCTTTGCCGTGATGGACGGCACCACCGCCGGAGACGGCGAGGGGCCGCGCCTGATCCAACCGGTGGTGAAAAACGTCATCCTGGCCTCGGCGGACCAGGTGGCGATTGACGCCGTCTCGGCCAAACTGATGGGCTTTGACCCGCTGCAGATCAAGTACATCCGCCTGGCCCATGAACAGGGCCTGGGCGTTGGCGATCCGCGCGAAATTGAACTGGTTGGTGATGACATCTCCGCTGAAAACTGGCACTTCAAGATCGGCAGGAATTCGCACACCTTCCTGGCCTGGCTGGCCTGGTACGGGCCGACCAAATTCCTGCAGAAGTTGATCATGCGCACGCCGATTGTTGTCATTCCCACGTTCATCGGCGAGGTGGAGCAGGATTACCTGTACTGGCCGCTCAAGTACCGCAAGCTGGCCGAGCGCTGGAGTCGGGAAACCGAATGGGGCCGCCTGTTTGATCAATATCCTGAAAAATGAGGTGTTGATTGGCCGAGAGTGAACCGCAGGAAGAACAACCCGGGCTGAAGAAGAAACCTATCCCCTTCTGGACTCGAATTAAAGCCACCGACTGGTTGGTGAAGCTGCCCGCCCTGCTCACGGCCCTGGTTGGCGTGATCAATGTCACCTCTGCCGTCACCCCCGCCCTGCACAGCCGCCTGATCTTACTGGGGCCTACAATCCCGCTGATTGTCCGCCAGGGCAGCCGGCTGACCACCGCCCTGGCCGGCTTTGCCTTGCTGATGCTGGCCGTCAACCTGTGGCGGCGCAAACGGGCTGCCTGGCTGATCGCCATCCTGGTGCTCTTTATTTCCGCTGCCGCCCATCTGCTCAAAGGCCTGGATTACGAAGAAGCTTCCCTGGCAACCTTTGTAGCCGTCTGGCTGCTCTTCCTGCGTTCACATTATCACGCCCGGTCAGATACACCCTCCGTCTGGCAGAGCATCCGCGTGCTGGGCTTCGCCCTCCTGTTCACCCTGGCCTACGGGGCCATTGGCTATGATTTGCTGGACCGGCATTTCAAGGTGACTTACAGCCTGGCGGATGCCCTGCGCCAGACGATCATCATGTTCACCCAGCTCTACAA
>CAYOOA010000162.1:0-2547 GCA_964405455.1 uncultured Anaerolineaceae bacterium
GATGTCGTCCCGGCCTGCGCCCAGGCCTGCCCGACGGATGCCATCATCTTCGGCGACCTGAGCGACCCGGAAAGCCGGGTGAGCCAGGCAGCCCGCAGCCAGCGTGGATTTATCCAGTATGAAGAACTGGGCACCGCTCCGAGCGTGATTTATCTCAAGGCAGGAGGTGAATATGGCGGCTGAAAGCAACGCAGTCCCCACCGTCCGGGTGGTTGAGCACCAGGAAGAGGAGGATCCGCGCGAGCACTTGATGCTGGATCCCCGCCCGCGGGAGGAAATGAACCGCATGGTCATGGAATCCATGACCACCTTCACCAAGAAGTACTGGTTCTTCCTCGTCCTGTTTGGCCTGCTGGCCGCAGTGCTGCTCTTTGGTGCCTGGGGTAACATGATCGCCACCGGCATCGGGCTTTCCGGCAAGCGCCGCCCGATGTTCTGGACACTTTTCATCACCACCTTCGTGTTCTGGATCGGCATCAGCCATGCCGGGACGTTTGTCTCGGCCATCCTGCGCGTCTTCAAAGCGGAATTTCGCCGGCCGTTCACCCGCGCGGCTGAGCTGATGACCACCTTTGGCCTGGCAGCCGGCGCGCTCTTCCCGCTCATTCACCTGGGCCGGGTGTGGGTTTTCTACTGGATGATCCCGTATCCAAATGCGCGCTGGTTATGGCCCAATTTCCGCTCCCCCCTGGTGTGGGATTTCCTGGCCATCACGACTTACCTGCTCAGCAGTACGATCTACCTGTACATGCCGCTGGTGCCGGACCTGGCCATGGCACGCGACCGGACGAAAGGTTGGCGGCACGCCGTATATAAAATCCTTTCCCTGGGTTGGCGCGGCACAGAAGCGGAATGGTTCCGACTGCGCAAAGCGATCAATATTTTCGCTTTCGCCATCATCCCGGTCATGTTCTCCGTCCACACCATCGTCTCATGGGACTTCGCCGTCACCCAGACAGTTGGCTGGCACTCGACCATCTTTGGGCCGTACTTCATCATCGGCGCCATCCTTTCAGGCGTCAGTGCCGTGGTGATGATCCTGGCCGTTCTGCGCTCCTCGATGAAAAATATGGATTACTTCATCCGCAAGGAGCATTTTGACGGCCTGGGCAAGCTGGTCCTGATCTTCTCAATGGCCTGGGCGTATTTCTTCTTCAACGAATACCTGCTGCACTGGTACGGTGGGGAGGAGGCCGTGCGTACCCTGCTCACCTTCCATGCCACCGGGCCGACAGCCTGGGTTTGGTACCTGATGCTGATTTGTAATGTTGGTATTCCCTGGCTGACCCTGTGGAATAAAAAGATCCGTACCACTCCCTGGCTGATGTTCATCATCACCATGTTGATCAATGTGGGCATGTATGCCGAACGCTTGACCATCATCCCGCTCACGCTGGGCCATCAGCGCTCAATGTTTGACTGGGGCGAGTACGTTCCAACGGTTACGGATGTCTCGATCGCACTCGGCACGCTGTGCTTCTTCATCTTCCTTTACCTGGCTGCCTCCCGCTTGATCCCGCTGGTGCCAGTCTGGGAAGTGCAGGAAGGTCAGTTGGCCCACCGCTTGCGCAAGGTTGGCAAGGCAGAAGTGCCCTCGGTGACGGAGTTGGAGTAAGGAGGAAACCATGGCAGACGATACTGTTCACCTGGCGTTGTTCAAGGAAGATCAAATCGACCTGGCGGCCGAGGCCATCGGTGCTCTCCACGGGTTGGGAATTGCTGATTCGGAAATTTCCGTCATCTCCGGGGTGCCCTATTCCGATCGAATTTTGGGCCGCCCGATGGGCTGGTCGCGCGTGGCGCAGATCGGCCTGGCCGGGGCGGTGGTGGGCTTTCTCACGGCGCAATTGCTCAACATAGGCACCGTGCTGCAATACCCCATCAAGGTCGGCGGCATGCCCTACTTCCCCATTCCCACGGCCATCGTGGTCACCTTTGAGCTGACCATGCTGGGATTGCTGATTTCCACCTTCATCGGCGTTTTTGTTGAAACCATCTCTCCGTCCTTTGGCCCGCAAGGGTATCATCCCAAGGTTTCGGATGGTTACATCGGCATCCTGTTCACCTGCCCGCCGTGGGAGGATGAGCAAATGCATGCTGCCCTGCAAAAACTGGGGGCGGAAATCGTCCACCGTTCGGAGGTGAAGGAATGATCAAGCGTCTATTTATCCTGCTCGGCCTGGTCATGGTTCCGCTGGCCATCGGGCTGCTTTTCACCTACGATGTGATCAAGATCAACTGGCTGTCCTTCATGGAAATCCAGAGTTCATTCAATGCCCAGGAAGATCCGCTGCCCCTGCCGGCGCGTTCCGTTCCGGTCCAGGGAGCGGTACTGATCCCCGGCCTGGGCGCGCCGGTCAACCCGGTGAAGGCGGATGATGCCTCCATCGCCCGCGGCAAGGAGCTCTACGATATCAATTGTGCGTTATGCCACGGTAAGGACGGCAAGGGCGGCGGGCCTTTCAGCGTTTTCTTGCAGAATAAACCGGCCAACCTGCTGACCGGCAACCCGGTCACCACCAGCGATGGCGCCATCTTCCAGACCAT
>CAYOOA010000163.1:0-2543 GCA_964405455.1 uncultured Anaerolineaceae bacterium
GATTTTGTGGTGGATGTGCTGCCCCTGACGGATGAAACCCGCGGCTTGATCGGCACCGATGCTCTGGCAGCGATGAAGCCAACCGCCTACCTGGTGGATATCGGCCGGGGCGGAGTGGTAGACCAGGCAGCCCTGTTGACGGCGCTGCAGGAACGGAAAATTGCCGGCGCAGCCCTGGATGTGTTTGGCGAAGAACCACTCATTCCGGGCAGCCCGTTCTGGCGGCTGCCGAATGTCATTGCCACACCACATGTGGGGGGGATCAGCCTGGCCTACCGGGAGCGGGCAGCCGAGATGTTCGCCGAAAACCTGCGCCGCTACGTGGCCGGGAAGCCCCTGCTCAACTTATTCGATCCTGAGCGGGGGTATTGAGATTGGTGGAAACGGTCGTCCTGTTTGACCTGGGCAGTACCCTGCTGTATTTTGATGCCGAACCGGGGGATGTTTACCCTCAAATGAATCATGCCCTGGCGCAATCGCTGATCCGCCAGGGCATTGCTTTGGATGTGAAAAGCTTTATCGGGGAGTTTTCCATCCGCGCCCTGGCTGCCGAGAAAATCGGTGAGCAGGATTGGATTGAGATTCCGACCTTTGATATCGTGCGGGATTTGCTTGTTGATTGCGGATATCCGGGGGTAGCTGAGGAGATTATCCGCCAGGCTCTGGCGGAGTATTATGCAATCTCCCAAGCACACTGGCTGCTGGAGGCAGATGCCATTTTCACGCTCGAGCAATTGCGTCACTCCGGGATGCACCTGGGGATCATCACCAACGACAGCGATGCTGCCGATGCCTACCGGCTGCTTGAAATGTATCATTTGGAGCGTTTCTTTGAGGGGATATGGATCTCGGCCGAAATTGGTTTCTGCAAGCCGCATCCGTTGCTGTTTCAAAAAGCCCTGGAATTCTTCAAGGTTCCTGCCTGCCAGGCGGTGATGGTAGGTGACCGTCTGGATACGGATATCCGCGGCGCGCAAAACGCCGGGTTGCACAGCGCCTGGATCACCCGGCGGAGCAGCCAGGTAAACAGCAAAGCCCTGCAAAAGAAGCATGTTTCGGACGTAAAAATTGCCAGTCTGCTGGAATTACCCGATCGATTGACTGAATTTCTTTTCTTAAGGTAGGTATTTTTATGACTTCATCCAAGCGCATTCTGCCCTACCTGGCTTTGATGGGGGGCATCCTGGCCCTCAGCTTTTCCGCATTGTTTGTGCGTTGGGCTTCGGCAGCGGGAGGCGCCCCTGGAACGGTTACCTCCTTTTATCGCATGGCCATCGCATCCGTGGCCTTACTCCCTTTCTTTATCCGCCAGCAAGTTAAGGTGAAATTCTCACTACCCTGGAAGTGGCTGTTCCTGGCAATCCTGGCCGGGGTTTTCAGCGCATTGGATCATTCGATCTGGTCAACTTCCATCCAGTACACGCGCGTGGCTAATGCCACCCTGCTCAACAATATATCACCCCTGTGGGTTGCCTTCGTGGCCGCCCTGGTATTTAAGGAAAAACTGCCGGGCCGGTTTTGGTTTGGCCTGGTGCTGACCCTGGTGGGGGCGGGGATTGTGTTTGGCAATGATATTATCAGCAATCCGCACCTGAGTTGGGGAGATGCCCTGGCACTGATCGCCAGCCTGTTTTACGCCGGGTATTTCCTGTTCACCCAGTTGAGCCGGCGCCACCTAAATACTGTCACCCATGTCTGGTTGGTTTGCCTTTCCGCAACCCTGGTGTTAATGATCATCTGCCTGGGGTTCCAGATGCCCCTGGCCGGATACCCCGCACCGGTGTACCTGGCTTTCCTGGGGGCGGGTTTGGTCTCCCAGACTTTCGGCTATTCCGTGATTGGTTATGCTCTTGGCAGTCTGCCTGCCTCGGTGGTGGCACCAACCATTGTGGCTCAACCGGTCATCACCTCTCTGCTGGCCATTCCGCTGTTTGGTGAAAAGCTGTATTCCAGCCAGTTGATTGGCGGTCTGATCGTGCTGGGGGGCATTTACCTGGTGAACACCAGTCAATCCGCCAAGCCCAAGGATCCACCTCCGGTCTTGCCGGAAACGCAACCGGAATAACCAGTTGAATTTTTCCAAAAAAGGTGTAGGATGAAGCATAACGCAACCGAGAGAATCCGCAGCACGCTGGAGATTTTACAGGAAGAGTGCGACGTATTTGTGATGGTGGATGTGGAAACAGCCGGTCCGACCCCCAGCTTGTATGCGATGCTTTCGATCGGTGCCTGCACAGTCCTCGAACCGCGCAAGAACTTTTACATTGAACTCAAACCAGATCGGATGGATGCCGTTCCGGAGGCGCTGGCGGTAGCCAATTTCGACCTCGAGGAGCTTGCCCGGACGGGCGTGGAACCAGCCGAAGCGATGCGACGCTTTGCCGCCTGGTTGGCTGATGAGTTGCCCGGCAAGAGGCCCATCTTCACCGCCTTCAATGCGCCGTTTGACTGGATGTTTGTCAACGATTATTTCTTCCGCTACCTGGGTGAGAATCCATTTGGGCACAATGCGATGGACATCCGCCCGTTGTATATGGGGTTGC
>CAYOOA010000164.1:0-2507 GCA_964405455.1 uncultured Anaerolineaceae bacterium
TCCCATACTTTCCAGATATCATTATTGAGCAGATCCCTGTTTTCCATGCCCGGCGAACATCCTGTTATGTGCTGGAAGGAGGAATGATGTCAATTCCCAACCGATTTCGATGGTTAATGATGTTGGTAGTCCTGGCTTTCTCACTGTCCTGCTTCTCTTCTCCAAGGACTATCCCCGATCGGCCAACCGTCGCACCTTTACAATCGTTCCTCAGTGAGGTAACGGCCGAGGTGTTTACTGGCGGCAATGTGCATGTGCAAATCCAGTACGTGCGCGGCAAGGAAACGCAAGCCATCCTGACGTGTGACTACCCGGATGGAAAAGGCGGCACCAGCCAGTATCAATACATGGACCTGGATGTAAAAAAACCTGGAACCGTGACTTCCTTTGACCTGACGTTGAAAACGAACGGCATCTACACTGTGACCTGCCGCATGGGCAGCAACAAAAAGAGCGCCTCATTTACAATTAATGAGCCTACAGTTCCAGTCCAATCAGATCTTGATAGTGGTGCGATCCCCGGGAAGGCCTTCACGATCACCGGGACGGGTATGTGGACAGAGAATTTTCATAATCCCGACGGCACCTGCTCAGTTCGGTCGGAACAAGTTGAATTGCGGGTCCATGAAGATAATACCGCCGAGTTGGTAGTCTTCCATCCAGTCTGGACCACCTTCGGCCCTCCCTGCACAACCTCCAGGGATATGAGCGGCTATAATTTTGGGTCCGGCAAGGTTGACCGGGTCAAGGAAACAGTTACTTATACAAGCTGCATTGATGTTCCCGGCCAGGGCGGCCTTTATTCCGCCGAGGGGCAGCTCAGCTACAGCGGCGGGGTTTTGCAGGGAGAGATTACTTGCTTTGACACCGGTGCCGGGTTGTCGACATCCACAAAAATTGTGATGCCGTGAGTGTCCTGCAGTCTACAAAATATCCACATATTCCACCTAAACCAAAAATAAACCATCCCCGGGCAAGGCTGGCGTATAGTTGACCTGTCAGTCCAACTTCCCAGGAGATTATTTATGAAGGCCCAATTGACTAAAACAGGCATGTTGTTTTCCTCGCTCATCCTGATCCTTGTGCTGCTGGCCGGGTGCAGCGTAGCCGGCTCGAATACCACCGCCACTGCGGCAGCGACCGCCAGTAGTGAAACAACCGCCAGTAATTCTCCAGCCGCCCAACCAACCCCTCCAGGCGGGATGCCTGGCCCTGGCGGCGGCCCGGGCGGGAATCCCGGCGGGGCTCCTCCGGGAGGTGGGCCGGGTGGAGGCGGAAGTGTGGACACCGGGACGGGAGCCCATTTGCTAACCGATGGCGAAATGCTCAACGGGGGCACCTACACCTCGACCAATACAGATGAAAATGCCATCCGCGCAGAAGGAAATATCAGCGCTTCCCTGGACGGTGTGACGGTTGAAAAGACCGGCGGGGACGCCTCTAGTAATGACGCCAGCAGCTTTTACGGGCTGAATGCGGCCGTCCTGGCGCTGGATAATGCCACCCTGGATATCACCGGCGGCACGATCACGGCCACCACCGCGGGGGCCAACGGCGTCTTTGCCTATAACGGTGCGACAATCCATATCAAGAATACCTTGATCAACGTATCCGGCGGGAATGCCGGCGGGATTGAAGTGGCAGGCGGCGGAACCCTGACAGCGACCAACCTGACGGTCAATTCAACCGATAAGGCGGCCATCCGCAGCGACCGGGGCGGCGGAACCCTGACGGTTGACGGGGGAACCTACACCACCAGCGGCAGTGCCGGCGCGCCGGCCATTTACAGCACCGCCGATATCACCGTCAGCAACGCCACGCTCACAGCCAATCAATCTGAAGCGGTTGTAATCGAGGGGCTGAACTCGGTCACACTCAACAACTGCACGGTCACCGGGGCCATGGATGGAACCTATGCTGAAACCAATAACGAAAACATTCATAATATCATGCTTTACCAGAGCATGTCCGGGGATGCAGCCGTAGGCACCAGCAGTTTTTCCATGACCGGCGGGACGCTTATTGCGAAGAACGGCGATATGTTCTACGTCACCAACACCAGCAGCGTCATCACATTAAGTGGGGTGGACCTGACCCTGGCGGACGGGACCTATCTGCTGCGCGTTTCCGGTAATAACAGCTCCCGCGGCTGGGGTACGGCAGGCGCAAACGGCGGCAAGGCCACCTTCAAGCTCGCCGGGCAAACGATTGCAGGCAATATCTACGTTGACGCCATCTCAACCCTGGATATGCAGATCACCGGATCTTCATCCTTCACCGGCGCCATCAACGCTGATGGCACCCAGGCTTCTGCCCTTTCTGTGACCCTTGACTCAACCAGCACCTGGACGCTCACCGCAGACAGCTACGTTACCGCCTTTAACGGCAGCCTGGATAATGTTGTTGCCAATGGGTACAAGCTCTATGTGAATGGAAGTGCAGTTAATTAGAAAATTTCCATTTGGGAACCCATTCCAAGGTGCATCCAAAGTTGGATGCACTTTTTT
>CAYOOA010000165.1:0-2501 GCA_964405455.1 uncultured Anaerolineaceae bacterium
CGCCTGCGCCTGATTCCCCTGCTGCGCCGCCAGGGCCTGCGCCTGGATGAAATCCGTCAAAAGTTCCATTCCCTGCAACCGGAGCAGTTCATCAGCCTGCTTACATCTCTGGAACAGCCCATCCAGCCGCCAGAACCGCTGCGCGGCGAAAGCTACATCCACTACAGCCTGCCCGGCGGCATCCAACTGGCCGTCCCGGCCGGACTGAACGCCGCCCGCCGCAGCCAGGTGCTGGACCTGCTGGCCGCCGCCCAAAAAATCTTTTCTTCAGAACCCTAATACAGGAGCAATTCCATGCCTCGCCCACTTCCCGTTCAACCTTCCCAGCCTTCGCTTGATTCGCTTTTCCCCGGCTGCCTGGCAGTAGCCGGCGACCTGGCCAGCGCCCTGCCGCTGGAGCACACCTCCGTGCTGGCGGAAATCACCGGCCTGCTGGCCTCGGTGACCGTCACCCAGCAATTCTCCAACCCCCTCAACGAACCGGCCGAGTTGATCTACCTCTTCCCGCTGCCACATTCGGCCGCCCTGGTCGGCTTTGAGATCCACATCGGCAGCCGGGAGATCCAGGGCGAGCTGCACGAGGTCGGCACAGCCCGCCAGGAGTACGAGGAGGCCGTCCGCCAGGGCCACCAGGCCGGGCTGGCTGAACAGCGCATGGAGGGCCTCTACAGCGTATCCCTGGCCCACGTCCGCCCCGGCGAAGCCATCTCTGCCGTCTTCCGCTACCAGGAGCGGATTAAGTTTGACGATAACGCCTATGAATTCATTTTCCCCATGGGGTTGACCCCCAAGTATCACAGCCCGGAGCACCCCGAGGAGGGTGACGGCGTGGATGCGCCGATTGCCACCCCCGGTGAACGGATCGGCGATGTGCAGATTGAGGTTCACCTGCTGCCCGGCCTGCCGCTGGGCCAACCGGCCAGCCCCAGCCATCCCCTGCAGGTGGAAGCCTTGCCTGAGGGCGGATTGAAGATCCGCCTGCAAAAACCGGCCCTGCCGGATCATGACTTTGTGCTGCGCCTGCCGGTTGCCGTCCAGGAAGCCGTGCTGCAGGCCTGGCGGACAGCCGGGCAGAGCGGGGATTACTTCCTGGCCTTGCTGCAGCCGCCGGATTTACGCCAGGGGATCGCCAATCCGCCGCCGCGCCAGTTCATCTTCGTGCTCGACCGCTCCGGCTCCATGGGCGGCCAGCCGATTGCCCAGGCGCGCAATGCCCTGCGGGCCTGCCTGCGCACCCTCAACCCGCAGGATGAGTTTGCCATCCAGTTGTTTGATAACGTGGTGGAGTGGTACCAGCCGCGCTTCAGCCCGGTCACCCAGGCGGAGATCGACAAGGCCGACCAATTCCTGGCCGCGGTGGAAGGCCGCGGCGGCACCGAGATCATCGGCGCCCTGCAGGCTGCCTTCACCTTTGGCCGCCAACCGGAGGACCGCCTGCGTTATATCGTCTTCCTGACGGATGGGGCAGTTTCGGCCACCGAACGCGCCCTGATTGAGATCAGCCGCAAGCTGGGCAAGGCGCGCCTGTTCACCTTCGGCATCGGGCCGTCGGTCAACCGGCCGCTGCTCAGCCGCATGGCCGCCCTTGGGCGCGGGACGAGCGAGTTCCTCCAGCTGGATGAGGATATCGAAGGGGCCATCATCCGCTTCCAGGACCGGTTGGCTTTCCCGGCCCTGACCGAATTGACCCTGACGGTTGAAAACGCCACCCTGTGGGACGTGCTGCCCTCGCCGCTGCCGGATGCCTATGTCGGCCAGCCGGTGGTGGTGCTTGGCCGCCTCAAACAATCCGCAGAGGGTGCACCGCGCCTGGTGCTGCGCGGGGTGCGGGACGGTCAAAAGGTGGAAATCCCCTTTAACCTGCCGGCCGCAACCGAAAACACAGCCGTGCGGCGGGCCTGGGGCCAGGCCCGCCTGGATGCCCTGCTGGAGCAATCTGCCCAGGAGGGTGCATCCACCGACCGGCTGCGCAATGAAATCATCAGCCACGCCCTCGATTACGGCCTTGCCAGCCCGGAGACTGCCTTCATTGCCATCGACCGCGACAGCGCGGTGGCGGACGGCGAGCCGCGCCGGGTGCGCATCTCCCAGCCGCTGCCGCAGGGCCTGGACCTGGCCGGTTTCACCGGGCGGGTGCGCAACATGACAGTCATGAGCCTGCAAATGCCATCATCCGCCGCTTTCCCTCCGCCGGCACCCCAGGCGCATGCCACCGGGCGCCCCAAGACATTCATCCAGGATATGAGTGTCGGCGATTTGGACGTCCCCGCCTTCATGCGCCGCAACCAGGTGGAGGAACCGGCTGCCCCGGACACCTTGCTGCGCAACCTGGCCCGCAGCCAGAAACTCAACGGCAGTTGGGAGGACGACATGGAACACACCGCCTCAGCCCTGCTGTACTTTGTGCGCAGCGGTCACAGCTCCACCCGCGGCAGCTTCCGGGTGGCTGTCCAGCGGGCGGTGGAATGGCTGATGCATCAACGGGGAAGCGGGTTGGCCGA
>CAYOOA010000166.1:0-2497 GCA_964405455.1 uncultured Anaerolineaceae bacterium
TCTTCAATCTTCTTGGGGCGATGATATTCCGAAATCATAATTATTCTCCGTTTCCGGGTTACATCAAGGGAGAAAAGGTGTCTATCAGAAGTTTGTAGTCCCCACCCACAGGGTAGAGGATCGGACAGGTACAGCCGTATTTCATATACTCCGCAACCTTTGCCCGGGCTTCATCCGGTGTGCCGGACGCAGTGATGCGTAGGATTAACTCCTCTGGCACCAGGTGCTTGGCTTTTTGGATTTGTTCATGCGTTGCCGGCCAGCCCAATATCGATTGAATTTCTGCCACCACATCCTGAGATACTCCCGATGCCTTGGCAATATGAGGTTGTTGTGCCAAATATTGAGTAAGTAATTCGCGGGTCGTATCAATGGCTCGGTCATGATCGAGGTCTACCGAACAGACAACAAGCTGGGGGCGGTCAATACTATCCAACGTTCGCCCACTCTTCCTGGCACCTTTTTCAAGCAGTTCAAGAGCTTTCATATTGTATTCCGGGGCAACACAATAATTCAAAACCGCCCCATCGGCAATTTCACCGGTCATTTCCATCATTTGGTCACCAGTTGCCCCGATAAAAATTGGCACATTCCGCGGCTCCCGCCGCCCATGAACAACATCCAGCTCAATCCCATCAACATTTACAAATTCACCATGGAAAGTCACCCGCTCCATGGCCAGCAACCGCTTCATCACCAGCACAGTTTCTTTCATAGCGGTCAGTGGCTTTCGGCGGTCAATCCCAACATTGCGGGCCAGCGGATCCCACCAGGCTCCAATTCCACAGATGATTCGGTTTGGCGCTAGGTCGTCCAGTGTCAGGTAGGTGGCCGCCAGCAGCCCGATGTTGCGCGTCCAGTTATTGATGACCCCGGAGCCAATCTTGATCCGATTGGTTACAGCGGCGTAGGCTGCCATTGGAACAATGGCATCCCTGACCAGCCGGCTTTCGGCCTGCCAGACAGCTTCAAATCCTTTTTCTTCGGCATACCGGACATAATCCAATCCATCCCGTAAATCATGGGCGTCTTGAAGATATAAAGCAACTCTTGAGATCATCGGTACCTCCTGGTATTGGTTATGGTTGGTTAGGGTTGTACAGGAACTTTTTCCATCGTTTTCAAAATATCCAGATCCTCTGGAATATCTAAATCCAGGCCAAGCGAGGGTAAGCGACATATTGTGTGGCGGATTCCAAACCTTTCTGCCTGGTGTAAGTGGCGTTGAAAAGATCCCGGACCATAGGAATATTCAATAAGACCTGGCGGTCTGATAAACATCGCATTTGTCCCATCCTCCCGCCTATCAGGGGCAATCACTATTTCGGGTGGTTGGCCAGTATGCGAAAGAAAAGAACGGATATCCACTGCGGTTATTAAGGGTAAATCGGCCGGAAGAATTAACACACCCTGAGCTGAATAAGCCTGTACCACAGCCGTGGCCCTGCGTATGGCTGCATTCAATTCAGGGCTACCGTCCTCCTGTACTGTTCTGGCTTTATTTGCTCTTGCCAATGAAAGAGCCGATGGATCACGGCTAATCACCAGGATGGATTCAATTTCCGGAACTTCATTTAATACTTTCAGAGTATTGCTGAGCATACTGTAATTCAGTACTGCTCTTTCATCTTCGGATAATACTCCAGCTAGGCGGGATTTTCCTCGCCGAAGCGGTTTTACTGGCACGATTGCCCAAAAACCCATAAATAAGCTCTCCCTAAGGCATGGACATTAAGAACTGCAGTATTTCACTTGCCAATCGCTTTCTATCGGATCGATCTCTCATGATCGTATCCGTTATCAGTGTCATTATACCCCAGGCATTAATTTGAGAAGCCTGAGATGAGTCACAATTATCAATGACAAACGACGAAATGCATCCTTTATAAGTCTCAGCAACGGCCTGAGCCGATGGGTTGAAACCCAGCTCTCGGTACATTTTTGCAGCCGGTCCTTTGATCGCCGCTCCACCCACAATGGGAGAGACAGCAAGGACCTTTTTCTTCTTGAGCTCTTCGCTTATCCGGGGGAGACTCAGGATGGGTTGGATGCTCACCCAGGGATTTGAAGGACAGAATACAACAGCATCAGCCGTTCTAATCGCTTCCAGAACACCTTCCGCCGGTTTAGCTTGCTCAACACCCTCAAAAGAGAATCCGGCAACTTCTGGAGCACATTGTTGATGAACAAAATACTCCTGGAATGCCAACTTCTCGCCCGATTTTGTTTGTACAACAGTCGCCACATAATCGTCTGTCATGGGGATGATTTTCACATCCACACCCCAGCTTCGACAAAATTCTCTGGTTACTTCACTCAACTTCATTCCCTGCTGGAGTAACTCGCTTCGCCGGATATGCGTTGCCAGGTCGCGATCTCCCATGCTAAACCAGCTATTTCCACCCAGCTTTTTTATCTGATCAAGGACAATCCAACTCTCGTCAATTCTTCCCCATCCAGTTTGTGGATTTGCGATTCCTGCCAATGTATAGCAAAC
>CAYOOA010000167.1:0-2452 GCA_964405455.1 uncultured Anaerolineaceae bacterium
TTAGGTGCCTTCCTGCCAGGAATTCAGGTAGGAAACCTGATCCGGGGTCAGGGTGTCAATGAAGACGCCCATCGCTTCCAGCTTCAGCCGGGCGATTTCGCGGTCGATCAAATCCGGCACGGAGTAGACCCGCTTTTCCATCTTGGTCGCGTTCTTGACCATGTATTCAGCCGAAAGCGCCTGGTTGGCAAAGGACATATCCATCACTGAAGCCGGGTGGCCTTCAGCAGAGGCCAGGTTGATCAGGCGGCCTTCGCCCAGCAGGAAGATCTGGCGGCCATCTTTGAGGGTGTATTCTTCAACAAACGGCCGGACCAGTTTCTTCTTGCTGGACATTTCTTCCAAGGCGGGGATGTTGATTTCAACGTTGAAATGCCCGGAATTAGCCACAATCGCGCCGTCCTTCATCACCTCAAAGTGGTGGCGGTCGATCACGTTCAAGTCACCGGTGACGGTGCAGAAGATATCGCCGATCTTGGCGGCTTCGCTCATCGGCATGACGCGGAAACCGTCCATGACCGCTTCCAGGGCGGGCAGGGGATCAATTTCAGTTACGATGACATTGGCGCCCATGCCCTTGGCTCGTGAGGCCAGGCCGCGGCCGCACCAGCCGTAACCGGCCACCACGAAGGTCTTCCCCGCCAGCAGCACATTGGTCGCGCGGATGATACCGTCGAGGGTGGATTGGCCCGTACCGTAGCGGTTATCGAACAGGTGCTTGGTCATGGCATCGTTGACGGCAATGACCGGGAAGAGCAGCGCCCCATCGGCTGCCATCGCGCGCAGGCGGATGACACCCGTGGTGGTCTCTTCGGTACCGCCGATCATGTTGCCCAGTAATTCGCGGCGGTCCTTGTGCAGGGTGCTGACCAGGTCGGCGCCGTCGTCCATCGTCATGTGCGGTTTGTGATCCAGCGCGCCGTTGAGGTGCTTGTAGTAGGTGACGTTGTCTTCACCCTTGATGGCAAAGACCGGGATTTCGTCATGGCTGACGAGGGAAGCCGCCACGTCATCCTGCGTGGAAAGCGGGTTGGAAGCGGTCAGAACCACATCCGCGCCGCCCGCCTGCAGGGTTTTCATCAGGTTGGCTGTTTCCGTGGTAACGTGCAGGCAGGCGGAGATGCGCACACCCGCCAGCGGGCGCTCCTTGGCAAACCGATCGCGAATCAGGCGCAGGACGGGCATTTCACGCGCCGCCCAATCGATACGCAAGCGGCCGCCTTCAGCCTGTTTTATATCTTTTACATGAAAATTCGACATGCAATCCTCCAGTTAGTTTAACAAAGCGTCCAAAACGCCTTGATCGTCAAAATTGTTACGGAAACGGGCGACAAACTCCGCCCGGGTGTAGTTGTGATTTTGCGGTCCGGCCTGCTCCAGGCAGTAGGTGGCTGCCAGCACGCCCATTTCACCGCAGATTTGTAATGGGAAATTCAAGCGCAGGCCGCGCAGGAATCCGCCGCGGAAGGCATCCCCCACCCCGGTCGGGTCGGCAATCTTGATTGGCGGCACCACCGGGATGCGCCATTCACCTTTACCCGTGTGGATCAAGGCTCCATTTTCGCCCAGGGTCACCACCAGGATTTGAACGGAATTGCGCAGCTTCTCCGCTGAAAAGCCGGTATGCTTCTGCAGCAGTTCAAACTCGTATTCGTTGCAGAAAAGCAGGGTTGCCCCATCCACCCCCGCCCTTAGGTCATCCGGGTTCAGGCGCACCACCTGCTGGCTGGGATCGTACAGGTACGGGATGCCCAGTTCGCGGCTCTGGCGGGCGTACTGTGCCATGGCGGTCGGATCGTTGGGGGAAATTACCACCAGGCTGGGATTTTCAGTCTGCAGATCGGAGATGGAAATTTCACTGGCATTGGCCATTGCGCCGGTGTAGAAACTGGCGATCTGGTTATTATCCAGGTCGGTGTTGGCAAAGAAGGAGGCAGTGTACTTACCCGGGATCACCTTAACATAGCGGGTATCCACACCCTTCGCATCCAACCAGGCGCGGTACTCTTCAAAATCCACCCCGACCGTACCAACCAGCAGGGGTTTATCGCCCAGCAGCGCCAGGGTGTAAGCGATATTCGGTGCCGTGCCGCCGCGCTGACGGATCATTGTATCCACCAGGAAGGACAGGCTGATCGTATCCAGCCGCTCCGGCAGGATGTGATCGCGGAAATGCCCCGGGAAGGACATCAAATAATCGTATGCAATTGAGCCGGTACACACAATGCTCATCAAAACCTCGGGAATGCACAAAAAAATCCCTCTCAGCGAGAGGCCAAAGTAGTTTACCATGCCCGGGGGAGTCTGTAAAGCATTGACAGGAACCCCATTCTCCGGTACAAACCATCTATGACTCGCCGAATTGTCATATTTTTCTTATTGATCTCTCTGCTGCTTACTGCAAGCGGTTGTACCAGCCGGGGGCCGATCAGCCTGCCGTTTTTCCCGACCC
>CAYOOA010000168.1:0-2420 GCA_964405455.1 uncultured Anaerolineaceae bacterium
TTCGAGCATCTTTCTGC
The DNA here is from genome assembly GCA_964405455.1 of uncultured Anaerolineaceae bacterium. GTDB lineage: Bacteria > Chloroflexota > Anaerolineae > Anaerolineales > Anaerolineaceae > CALESS01. Next base: position 18 of record CAYOOA010000168.1, read on the forward strand.
TGCCTGCGAGGAACCTTCCGTTTCGCTGGTGGAGCACCTGAGCCGGGATCTCGGCCCTCACGGCACGGTTCTCACCTGGAACAAGGCCTTTGAAATGACCCGCAACCGCGAGATGGCCCTGGTCTCCCCGCACTACGCCGGTTTCCTGGACTCCCTCAACCAGCGCATCTACGACCTGGGCGAGATCATCAACCAGGGCTATTACCTGCACCCCGGGTTCAAAGGCAGTTGGTCGATCAAGCACGTCCTGCCGGTCATGGTGCCGGAGCTTGGCTATGACGACCTGGCCATCCGCAAGGGCGACCAGGCCAGCGCCGCCTGGTGGCAGATTTGTTTTGGTGACATCCCGGACGAGGAAAAGGAGCGCCTCAAAGCCGCCCTCCTGACCTATTGCGCGTTGGATACCCTGGCCATGGTGGAAATCTACCACCGCTTCTGCAAACTGGCCGCCGGGTAGATCCAAAAATCCGGTTTACATTCTCATCGGTTGACATCCCCCCCAAGGCGGGGTTTAATTAGTCAGGATTACCAAGCATGCAACCTGAACTCTTCCGCCCCTCCTCCATCACCGTCAGCCAGTTGACGCTCTACCTGCGCGAATTACTGGAGAGCGACCCCGTGCTGATGGACGTCTGGGTGGAGGGCGAAATTTCCAACCTTTCACGCCCATCCTCCGGGCACATCTACTTCACCCTCAAGGATGCCACGGCCGCCCTGCGCTGCGTGATCTGGCGCACCACCGCCGTGCGCCTGCGGGTGGAGCTGCAAAACGGTCTGGCGGTGGCCGCCCATGGGAAGATCAGCCTGTACGAGCGGGACGGCACCTACCAGCTTTACATTGATCAGCTCCGCCCGGCCGGCGAGGGCTGGCTGTACCAGGAATTTATGCGCCTCAAGGCCCGCCTGGAAGAGGAAGGCCTGTTTGATCCCGAGCGCAAACGTCCTCTGCCCGAATGGCCCGCCCGGATTGGTATTGTCACCTCGCCCACCGGCGCCGCCCTGCAGGATATGCTCAACACCCTGCGCCGGCGCTTCCCCCTGGCGGAGGTCATCCTGGCGCCCTGCCCTGTGCAGGGCGATGAAGCCCCGCCGGAGATCGTGCGCGCCCTGGAGCGGCTCAACGCCCTCAGCCCCGCCCCGGATGTGATCCTGCTGGCGCGCGGCGGCGGCTCCCTGGAAGACCTGTGGGCCTTCAACGACGAGCGGGTGGTACGTGCCGTGGCCGCCTCGGCTGTGCCGGTCATCACCGGCGTGGGCCACGAGACGGATTTTACCCTCTCCGATTTTGCCGCCGACCAGCGCGCCCCCACCCCCACCGCCGCGGCCGAAATGGCCACCCCGGATATCGCTGACCTGCGCGCCTGGCTGCGCGGGCTGACAGACCGCCTGCAAGCGGCGGAACTGGGCCTTGCTTCCGGCTGCCGCGGCGACCTGGCCTACCTGCAAGCCCGCCTGGAGCAGGCTTCGCCGCAGCGGCGCATCCAAAATGACCGCCAGCGCCTGGACGAGCTGGAGCTGCGCATGGGGCGCGCCCTGGCCGGCCGCCTGGCTTTGCAATCCGCCCTGTTGAAGGGCCTGGGCCACCGCCTGGAGGCGCTCAACCCGCAGGCGGTGTTGCAGCGCGGTTTTGCCATCGTCCGCGATGAAACCGGCCGCGTGGTACGCAGCCCGGCCCAGTTGACCGCCGGCCAGGCCGTGGATGTGCGCCTGGCGCAGGGCGGCTTCACCGCCCGGGTCGAAAAACTGGAATCACAGACAGGAGAACAAGATGCCTGAAAAAGAAATCCCGGTTGAGAAGATGAAATACGATGAAGCCCTGGCGGAACTGGAATCCATCGTCGCCCGCCTGGAAAACGACCCGCCCAGCCTGGAGGAATCCGCCCGGCTCTACGAGCGCGGCCGGGAACTGGCCCGCCACTGTGCCGCCCTGCTGGAATCGGTCGAGTTGCGCCTGCGCACGCTGGGGGATGCCGGCTGATGCTGGCCCAACTGTTCTCCAACCAGGTGCTTGGTCCGGCCCTGCTGGCCTGGTTCATCGCCCAGCTGCTCAAGCCGTTTTTCCATTACATCCGCATGCGGCGCTGGAACTGGGGCCTGTTCTTCAGTGCCGGCGGCATGCCCTCCTCCCACTCCGCCCTGATCACCGGGGCCACCTTTGCCATCGGCTTTCACCTCGGCTTTGATTCGCCGCTCTTCGCCCTGGCCTTCGCCATCGGCATGATCGTGGTGTACGACGCCGCCGGGGTGCGCCGGCAGGCCGGCCTGCAGGCCCAGCGCATCAACCTGCTGATCAACGAGATCTTTGCCGGAAAGGCCATTACCGAGGAACGATTGAAAGAAGTCCTTGGCCATACCCCCAACCAGGTCATCGGCGGCGTGGCCCTCGGCATCCTCGTCCCCCTG
>CAYOOA010000169.1:0-2410 GCA_964405455.1 uncultured Anaerolineaceae bacterium
GCCTACACCTCGGCCGTCCTGACCATGTACATCCTGCCCTCCAACCTGGGGGCGTGGATGTTCCCGCTGGTGGTGCTGGCAGGCGGGGTGGGCGCCGGGCTGATCAGCCTGCTGGTGGCCATCCCCTCCTTCCGCACCCGCGGCGACTACCTGGCCATTGTCACCCTGGCTTTCAACATGATCGTCAAATCCGTCTTTGAGAACATCGAAGCCATCGGCGGGCCGCGCGGCATCCCCGGTATTGAAAGATTGACCACCCTGCCGTGGGTCTTCTTCTGGACGGTGGTGGCGATCTGGGTCATCCGCAACTTTGTCTATTCCAAGTACGGCCGCGGGGTGCTGTCCATCCGCGAGGACGAGGTGGCCAGCAACCTGATGAGCGTCAACACGCGCCAGGTCAAGCTGCAGGCCTTCATCATCTCCTCGTTCTTCGCCGGGGTGGCCGGGGCGTTGTTTGCCCACCTGCTGCAGTTCATCAGCCCCAAGGTGTTCGATATCATCAAGTCCACCGACGTGCTGATCATGGTCTACCTGGGCGGGATCGGTTCCATCACCGGTTCCATCCTGGGCGCAACCATCTATACCGTGCTGCTGGAAGTGCTGCGCCCGCTGCAAGTCTGGCGCATGGTGCTGATGCCGCTGGTGTTGGTGCTGTTGATGCTCTTCCGCCCGCGCGGCATCATGGGCCTGCGCGAATTCCGCTGGTTCATCCCCTACTACGATCTGATCGCCACAAAGCTCTGGCGGCACAAGAAGGAGGTGAAAGATGCCTCTCCTGCAAGCTAAGAGCGTAACGCATTACTTCGGCGGCCTGTGCGCGGTCTCGGATTTCAACCTGGACCTGCAACCGGGTGAACTGGTGGGCATCATCGGGCCGAACGGCGCCGGCAAGACCACCGTCTTCAACCTGGTTACCGGCGTCTACAAAGCCAGCAAGGGCAGCATCACCCTGAACAACGAGGAGCTGGTGGGGAAAACCTCCAACCAGATCACCCAGCTGGGGATTGCCCGCACCTTCCAGAACATCCGCCTGTGGCGCGACCTGAGCGTGCTGGATAACGTCCGCATCGCCCATTATTCCCGCACCTACTATTCGATCTGGGAGGCGATGCTGCACCTGGGCCGCTATACGGCGGAGGAGCGCCGCATCACCGAACATTCCATGGAGCTGCTTTCGGTCTTCAACCTGGACCGCTTTGCCGACGAGGACGCCAAGAACCTGCCCTACGGCTCGCAGCGCCGCCTGGAAATCGCCCGCGCCCTGGCCACCAATCCCAGCCTGCTGCTGCTGGATGAGCCCGCCGCCGGGATGAACCCGAACGAGATCAACGCCCTGATGGATTTCATCCGCTGGATCCGCAGCGAATTCAAGCTGACCATCCTGCTGATTGAACACCAGATGCGCCTGGTGATGGGCATCTGTGAACGCCTGAAGGTGCTCGATTTTGGCGCCACCATTGCCGAGGGCCTGCCGGTCGAGATCCAGAACAATCCCAAGGTGCTCGAAGCCTACCTGGGAGAAGGAGGCGAGGAATGAATGACATCCTGCTTTCTGTCAAAGACCTGGTCGTCTCCTACGGCAGCATCCGGGCGGTCAAGGGCATCACCTTTGAGGTGCGCGAGGGTGAAATCGTCACCCTGATCGGCGCCAACGGGGCGGGCAAATCCTCCACCCTGCGCGCCATCTCCGGCATTGTGCCGTACGGCGGTTCGATCACCTACAAGGGCCAGGACCTCAAACATATCTCGGCGGATAAAATCGTCGGTCTGGGCATCGCCCAGGTGCCGGAGGGCCGCGGTATCTTCGGCAACCTGACCGTGCTGGAGAACCTCAAGCTGGCCACCTGGCAGCGCAAGGATAAGGTCGAAATCGAGCGCGACTACGAGCGGGTATTTGAAATCTTCCCACGCATCAAGGAGCGGCGCGGCCAGCAGGCGGGCACCCTTTCCGGCGGCGAACAGCAAATGCTGGCCGTCAGCCGGGCGCTGATGAGCCGCGGCCGCCTGATGCTGCTGGATGAGCCGTCCATGGGCCTGGCGCCGGTGCTGGTGCGCGAAATCTTCCGCGTCCTGACTGAAATCAACAAGGCCGGGACAACCGTCCTGCTGGTGGAGCAGAACGCCAACATGGCTCTGCGCGTGGCCAATCGCGGCTACGTGCTGGAAACAGGCACGATCAACCTGACCGGCAGCGGGCGGGAGTTGCTCGGCAACCCGCGCGTCAAGGAGGCCTACCTGGGCGGATAATCTGGATAATCTGAACGGTGCGTGTTAACATGTAGGGGCGGGTTCTGAACCCGCCCCTTGCCGAATTTACTGTAAAAGCTGTAAGGGCGGGTCTATGATTGTGATTGCCGATCTTATTAACGGCACAGACCCGCCCCGACAATAACGCGGATGGTGCAGCACC
>CAYOOA010000170.1:0-2351 GCA_964405455.1 uncultured Anaerolineaceae bacterium
ACCCGCAGGGTTCTTCCTGCCCGTGCGGTTTTTCCATTTGCAGGGTGGTGTGCTCGATGGCGTAAGTTTCCAGCAGGTGCTGGCTGACTTGGCGGCGAATCAGGTCAGCATCCGCACAGGTGGTGATGTGGGCGCTAAGGGCGATGTGCCCGCTGCAAATATTCCAGACGTGCAGATCGTGTACGTCCGCCACGCCGGGGATATCCAGTATGGAATCGGTGATCTGGCGGGTGGAGAGGCCTTCCGGCACGCCCTCCAGCAGGATGTGCAACGAACCGCGCAGCACCCGGTAGGATGAAAAGGCGATCAGGATGCCGATCAGGATACTCATGACCGGGTCCACCCAGGTGGCGCCGGTCAGCCAGATGATGCCGGCCGCCAGGATGACGCCAACCGAGGAGATGGCATCCCCCAGCACGTGCAGGTAGGCGCTGCGGGTGTTCAAGTCCTTGCGGGCGAATTCATCACCAGCATCATGCTCGTGCTCATGCTCATGGCTGTGGCTGCCGTGCCCGTGCAGGATGCGCGCCACGGCCAGGTTGACCAACAGCCCGATTATGGCGATGATCAGCATTTCCACCCCGCGCACCGGCTGGGGATTGCTGAAGCGTTTGACAGCCTCGCTCCAGATACCCACGGCCACCAGGGCCAGGGTGACGCCGTTAGCCAGGGCGGCTATAACCTCCAGGCGGTGGTAGCCGAAGGAGTGGCGGTCATCCGGCGGGCGGGAGGAAAGACGCAGCGCCGTGAAGCTGAGCATCAACGCCACGGCGTCCAGGATGACATGAGCGGCATCCGAGAGCAGGGCCAGGCTGCCGGTCCAAAATCCGCCGATCAGTTCGGCGGCGAAGATGGCCAGGGTCAGGCCGATCGAGAGCAGGAAGCGTTTTTCAACGCCGGTTTGGGTGTGTGGGTGCAATGTGTAATATCCTTATTTGGTGTTACGGAAGATTGCTCCGGTCTCCAGACCGAGAGCGAATGGTAATATCATTTTACGTGATCCACGTAAGTGCGAACGGCTTTTTGGATGTTCTCTCACTACGAGCCATTCGGGCGAAGCAGTCTCTTTGAAATTGGGAGATGGCTTCGCTGCGCTTGCTATGACATATTTTTCGCCTGGTCGGCATCTTACTGACCAGCTTATTTGTACGAACAATTGAAACCATAAAGGCAAGCCAGAATTAAAACTCTGCACTCCGCGCCTCCGTGGTGAAAAATCATTCATGCCGGGTATGCTCCAACCCTTTGCGGAACAGGTCGGCGACGTGCTCGTCATCCAGGCAGTAGAAGACCTGCCGGCCAACCTTGCGCGCCCGTACAATGCGCATCTGGCGCAGCGAACGCATCTGGTGGGAGACGGCCGACTGGCTGAGCCCAACCGCCTGGACAATGGCGCTGATGTTCAGTTCGCCTTCCAGCAGGGCGGCCAGGATGCGCACCCGGCCGGGGTCGCTCAGGGCGCGGAATAGTTCGGCCACATCATGGGAGGTGACATCATCCAGGTTCATGGGAGAGGGCTGCCTTTCCTTTGTTGAACGTAAATACATGAATACATGTGCATATATTCATTATTTTACCGCCATTGATTGATTGCGTCAAGGCAGCTTGAGGCTTGCATTACAGTTTCTTTGCAATTCGGATTTTTTCGATCTGCCTGGTGTACACTATGGGCGGGCGTGGGGTTTCTGTGAGGGACCGAATGGATGCGCGCCTGCCTGCTGCCATTGAAAAAATCCAGACGGGGGAGAATATCGAAGCTGTTGAACTATTGCGGGAGATACTCCTGGCTGACTCACAATCTGCGGATGCCTGGTACTGGCTTTCGCGCTGCGTGGAAAACCCCAACCAACGAAACGAATGTCTGCAAAGAGCCCTGCGAATCGATCCGCAGCATGCCCTGGCCGCGCAAGAATTGGCGGAAATCAACCGACGCCAACTGCGGGATACCCTGCAGAGGGTCCTGCCTGTCCGTCCGGAGCCGGCTGCGCAGTCCCATCCACCGGAATTCCCGAAGGTGGATCCTTTCCTACCGGGCACGCTGGAGGAATTTCTCAACCAGGTGGAGCCGGCCCGAAAAGCCCCGGCTGGCGGGCGCCAGGCACAACCCCCGGCAGCCGCGAAGGGTCCAGCCGAATCCACTCTGGAGCAGAACAGTCATACCCTGGCGTGGATCCTGCTGGTGGTGCTCGTTACTCTGCTGATCCTGGGGGGCATGTACCTGGTGGGGGTGCTGCGTTAGCATCCACCCGGCTGGAGCCGGTATTTGCGGGATAAAATCCTCGTTGAGCAGGTGGATGGTATAATTTTCCCGGAAGGGAATCCCATGAATCCACAAAACGTTGAACCCTTGA
>CAYOOA010000171.1:0-2323 GCA_964405455.1 uncultured Anaerolineaceae bacterium
CCAATTGGCAGTGTGTGGATACCCGGGCGGGTCTATCCCTGTGCCGGGCGAACAATATTTGTGTCATCAAAGTGGATCTGAACAATAACACCCTGCGGCCGAAAGTAGCCATCGGCTCCGGGGGCGGGACGGAGTGGCTCAGTTCCATTGCCTCCTCGCAGGGCGCCTATGCTGCCATCAACGGTGATTATTTTTCCGGCTGTCCGGATACGACTGCACCTTTCAACTGTGGACAGGGATTAACCTATCTTGACCATGTGGATTACACGCGGTACGAGTTTGCCAACTGGCAAAACCGGCGGTCGCTCGGATTCAATGACAGCTATGACCCCAATATCGGCTGGCCGGCCGAACAGGGTGGTTATCAGCACATGCTGCTGGGGGGCGGCCCGCAAGTGACATTCAATGGGGAGTTCCGCTGGCGCTGCTGGTATGCAGGCACGAATACCGAGGGCGATTGCGAATGCCGAAATAGTTCTCAAGTGGTCATCAATGATGAGATTTTTGGCTGTTCAGCCAATAACTGGTGGAACCGTCCGCAAACCTTTGTCGGGTTCAGCGATGATCGCAACACCCTTTTTCTGGCCGTGAGCGAGCCCGGGTATAACAAAACACCTCACGAGATGCATGATGTGCTGTGGGTGCTGGGGGCGCGCAACACGCTCAAGATGGACGGCGGGGGTTCCAGCGGCATGTATTTTAACGACGGCGGTTATCAGTTCAGTTGGAATGGCAGCCGGGCGGTGGCGAATGCCTGGGTGATCGTTCCCAATTCCGATCCGCCGCCCACTTGCAACCCGAACAGTGACCAGGTGGCAGTCTATGTGGATGCCAATTACAGCGGGCAATGTGTTGTCAAGGGACTTGGTGAATATTCCAACCCGGCCAGCATTGGATTGCCAAACGACTCCATTTCCTCCGTGAAGGTTGGTGGAAATGTTAAAGCCGTCCTTTGCAGGGATGATAATTTTGCGGGTGGTTGCGAAGAATTTTATGGGGATGATTCATTCCTGGGGGATAACTCGATTGGCAACGAGCAAGTGTCCTCGATGAAAGTGCAGGTGCGCGTCCAACCCATGCCGGATTTGCGCCCCTATGTGCCGGATGGCTATCCGGCGGCAGTCATTCCCTCCAGTATCCCGGGCACCCATATCACCAATAATCTGTATGGGCTGCAAACCACCTATTTTGACTGGCACTTCATCAACAGCGGGAGCGCGACCGCTTCCGGCAATTTCTATGTTGAACTTTGGGTGGATTCCACCCGCTATGTGCGTTACCCTTACTCGGATTTTGCTGCGGGCAGTTGGGGTGGATTTGATGATTGGGCAGAGACCATCCCAATGGTTGGCTGGCATACGGTGAAATTAGTCGTTGATCCGGATAATGCCATCGCGGAGAGCGATGAAAGCAACAACACCTGGCAGGCACAATTTTACTGGAATGGCAGTCAATTCTTCCTGCCGATGATCAAGCGTTAAACGACCAGTCAGCCACCCTTAATCATTGGAAAAACATGTTGGATAAAGGCATGTCTTCGCTCCAACGATTAATCAGGAATTCTATAAAGGCAAACAGTTGCCAATATCGTAAGGGCGGGTCTGTGCTCAGGACGGAATTTACCCTCAAGATACACAGGCCCGCCCTTACGGATCAAATGATGACGTTTTTATAAGTAGTGTGGTACTCCTGGCAACAATCGTTTTTTGGGGCAACTTTCAAACTAATAATGCTGTTTCCACCATCCCCGTTGTCTCCAAAATCAGATCCGCCCCGGCCCGCTCCAGTTCTTTGCGCCGGCCGAAGCCGCACAGCACGCCGATGGTCTGCGCCCCGGCGGATTTGCCGGCATGGATATCCACGGTCGTATCGCCGATCATGACGCAGGCAGCGGCGGGCAGGCCCAATTCTTTGGCGGCAAACAGCACCGGGTCCGGGTAGGGCTTGGTGTAGCGGCAACTCTGGGCGGTGACCACGGCCTTGAAGTACGGCCGCAGGCCGAATTGATCCAGGAAGGCCAGGGCGCTCTTTTCGCCGCGGGCGCTGACCACCGCCAGGGGGTAGCGCTCTGCCAGGCGGGGGAGCATCTCCTTCACGCCACGCAGGATCCAGTAGCGTTTTGGCTTGCGGTGCGCCCGCATGTGGCTGAAGGTGTTCAGCAGGCGTCCAGCCGGGCCATCCAGCCCGAGCCTATCCATGTTGGAGTAGAGGAAGTTGCCGGGCGTTTCCAGTTCCATCACCAGCCAGCGGGCGGCAGCATGCGGATCACGCCCGGGGAGCAGGCGGGCAAAGGGGCGCAGCAGGCGGCTGAAACGCGCCGCCC
>CAYOOA010000172.1:0-2320 GCA_964405455.1 uncultured Anaerolineaceae bacterium
CCCTGGCAGAAACGGGTTGAATTGCTGCGCAAGGCGGCTTCCATCATCGACCGGCGCATCTTTGAAATCGGTGTGGTGGTGGCCATGGAAGTGGGTAAAAACCGCATGGAAGCTCTGGGCGATGTGGCAGAGATGGCGGATCTTTTCCGCTACGCCTGCAGCCAGATGGAAGAGAATAATGGTTATATGACTGAAATGGGCCGCGACCCGCTGACCGGCTATATCTCCACCAATACCTCGGTCATGCGCCCGTACGGCGTGTGGGTGGTGATCAGCCCATTCAATTTCCCCTGCGCCCTGACAGGCGGCCCGGCCGCCGCTGCCCTGGTGGCGGGAAATACCGTTGTGATCAAACCGGCCACCGATACGCCCTGGACCTCACGCCTGATTGCCGAGTGCCTGCGAGAAGCCGGCCTGCCGGATGGAGTCTACAATTACGTCACCGGCCCGGGCAGCACGCTTGGGCAGGCCCTGATCGATAATCCGGATATTGATGGCATCACCTTCACCGGTTCATTTGATGTGGGCATGAAGATTTACCGCGATTTTGGCAACAGCCGGTATGTCCGCCCGACCATCCTGGAACTGGGTGGTAAGAATGCCGCCATTGTTTCCCGTCATGCCAACCTGGAAGACGCCGCCATCGGTATCATGCGCTCCGCATTTGGCCTGCAGGGGCAAAAATGCTCTGCCTGCAGCCGTGTTTTAGTGGAACTACCGGCTTATGATGAACTGGTGAGCCGCCTGGTTGCATTGACCAACAAGATCGTGATTGGCGATCCGACCGACCGTAACGTCTACCTCGGACCGGTAGTGAACAAGAGTTCTTATGCCGATTACCAGCGCTTTATTACGGAAATTGCCGCATCCGGCCACATTTTGACCGGCGGAAAGGTACTGACGGAAGGTAACTTTGCCCGCGGCTATTTCTGCGCCCCGACTTTTGCAGAACTGCCTCTGACTCACCGCCTGTGGCAGGAAGAGATGTTCCTGCCGATCACAACGATTGCCCCGGTGGATAACCTCCACGATGCAATGCAGATCGCCAACTCGGTCAACTACGGCCTGACAGCCGGTTTCTACGGGACCGAGGAGGAAGTAACCTGGTTCTTTGAGAATATTGAAGCGGGCGTGACCTATGCCAACCGCCCGATGGGCGCTACCACCGGGGCCTGGCCGGGATTCCAACCGTTTGGCGGCTGGAAGGGTTCCGGCTCCACAGGCAAGAATTCCGGCGGCGTGCACTACCTGCCCCTGTACATGCACGAGCAGATCCACACCCACGTACGCAGGGGTTGATCGGAAAGGCCTGAACCTGGGATGGCGAACCGCGTCAGCACATTCATTCTCGTGGTGGGAGGTTTCCTGCTGGGGCTGTTTGTGCTGTCCATTATCGCCAGAGATGTACAATTAGGATTGTTCTTTGGAGGCGTGCTTCTCCTCGCGGTGGGCGGAATCCTGCAAATCCGCTTTCCGGGGGAGAAGTCGCCTGAATCCGGGCGATTCCGGATGATGAAACGAAAAAAACCTATTGCAGCAGCTCCCAAACCTGCCCCTGCTGCTGCCCCGCCAGATGAAAAGAAGCCATCCTCCGGCGGACATGGAAAGCGACAGGGCAAAAAGAGTCATTAACCTGAAATTTCAGGAGTCTTATGTCCAAACTTTGCTCCCTTAAAGAAGCTGTACAGCAATTTGTGCATGACGGCGATATGGTTTATGCTGCCGGATTCACCCACCTCATCCCGTTTGCCGCCGGGCACGAGATCATCCGCCAGGGTCGGCGCAACCTGACTCTGGCCCGGGCCACCCCCGACCTGATTTATGACCAGATGGTGGCAGCCGGTTGTGCGAGCAAGATCATCTTCTCCTATATCGGCAACCCCGGAGTGGGCAGCCTGCGCATTGTGCGCAGCGCAATTGAAAGCGGCCAGTTGGAGTGGGAGGAGTATTCTCATTTCGGGATGATTTCCCGCCTGCAGGCCGGGGCAACCGGTCTGCCTTTCATCCCCATGAACCAGACCGCTGCCACGGACCTGGAACATGCCAACCCGCTTTACCGCCGGGTGGTTGATCCCTACACCGGCAAAGAAGTGGTGGTACTGCCGCCGCTGAACCCGGATGTGGCCATCGTCCACGTCCAGCGGGCGGATGCCAACGGGAATGCCCATATCTGGGGCATCCTGGGAGAGCAGAAAGAGGCTGCGTTTGCCTCCGGGCATGTCATCCTGACGGCCGAGGAAATTGTGGATGAGTCCGTCATCCGCTCAGACCCGAACCGGACCATCATCCCCGACCTGGTGGTGGATGCGGTTTGCCACGT
>CAYOOA010000173.1:0-2320 GCA_964405455.1 uncultured Anaerolineaceae bacterium
ACGCGAGGATACCGGCGCCTGGGTCTACGGGTTCGGGTTCGTGCTGGATCAATAATTGGATGATTGAATATTCACTGGTAGTGCCAAGAGCCATCTTCGTCAATGGCATTCAGGTTGATTATCAATCCCAGCAAAAGGCAGATTAAAAATGGAAACTTACCCTGTGTCAATTGCCATTTTCGACTTTTTGCCCGTCACTATGTTCCTCATCGGAGCTTATTTCCTGGTGCGCATTGCTTTCCTCCAACGCGGTTCACGCTGCGGAAGAATGGTGATGGCCGGGGCTTTGCTTATCTTCCTCGGAGGCTTCCTCAAAGCAATCTGGAAACTACTGGTTGCCACACAGGTGGCTGATATTCAGTGGCTGAGTCAGATCCAGTTCATCCTGGTAGCCCCCGGTTTTCTGGCCTTGCTGGTCGCCGCCATCCTGATCGCCCGCGGGCGTAAAACGAACCAAAATCCCCCACTATTGGCCATTGCTGTCTGGAAGATTCCACTCCTGGCGGTCATGACTCTGGCCAGCATGGGAGCCAATGGGATCCTGACCTACATCTCCTTCAGGCGCGGAGCCCGGCTGGCTGCCATCGGTTTCATTATTTCCTTCCTGTGCGTGGTAGGGATGGGTGCCATGGCTTCTGGAGAGCAGACGTTGGCCAAACAATGGATTGAGGAGAGCATCAACACGGCTGGCCAGTTGGGATTCATGCTCGGCAGCATCCTTTTGTATCAGAATTTCAAGATAAATGGAGGAAAGTGCTGATGGAGAAAGAAATCGGTTTCAAGCCTTTCGCAAAGATCATCCTGTTGTACCTGGTATTCATGGTTTTCTACGGCGTCTACCGGGCCTTTCCGGTATTTCCACTTTCAATCGTGTCCGGGATCAGCGAGTCTAATTTCCAACACTACAAGGCAGCTTTTTTTACCTTCCTGCTGGTAGACCTGATCGAATACCTGGTTTTTCGCAAGCGCATTCAAAGCCTGGCCGTTTTCTGGTACGGACGGCTGCTGATGGCGGTGTTGGTGCCGTGGATCATTTTCCTATTCTGGTACATTGCCCCCGCCGTATACGGCCAATTTCCAACCCAACTGGGCGAGATCATTTACGCAAATTTGATCACCATCCTGGTTTTTATTTCCGCCCTACTGCTTGAGGATGGCTTCCTGCGTATACCCTTTTCACGCAATCTGAAGATCCTGACCTGGGTTCTGCTTTTGATCTCATTGCTGCTTTTTATGGTGTTCACCTTCTCGCATTTGCCCTGGGCGGATGTATTCGTGGAACCTAATTGGAAATAATCCAGGAAATTGGAGAAACCATGTGCAAACGGTTTGAAAATAAAGTTGCCATTGTGACAGGCGCGGCATCCGGCATCGGGCGGGCTGCCGCCATCCGCTTTGGGCGTGAAGGCGCCAAAGTGGTCATCTGTGATTTTAACGAAGCGGGGCTGGCGGAAACGGAAGCCCTGGTGAAAGAAACCGGCGCCGAATGCCTGGCGGTCAAAGTCAACGTCCGCAGCCAGGCGGAGGTGGAAGCCTGTGTGGCCGCCACATTGGAGAAATTCAGCACGATTGACATCCTGGTCAACAACGCCGGGACCGGGCAGTTCGTCCCCTTTGCCATGATGGAAAACGACGAGTACGACCGGGTCATGGAGATCAACGTACGCGGCATGTTTTTCTTCTGCCGGGCCGTGCTGCCAACGATGATGGACAGGGATTTTGGCAGAATCGTCAACATCACTTCCATCATGGGAGAAGTGGCCGGGCAGGGCCAATCCATCTATAACACCAGCAAAGGCGCCGCTAAAATGATGACCCAGGGGATTGCGGTGGATTGTTCCGGTTACAATATCAACGTCAATGCGGTTGCCCCCGGCATGGTGCTGACGGGGTTAACCCAAAACATGCTGGGTGATCCTGACCAGGCGCAGTATTTTATTGAGAAAATCCCGCAGCGCCGGATCGGCAAGCCGGAGGAAATTGCCGCCGCCATCCTTTTCCTGTGCAGCGAGGATGCATCCTATATCAACGGCACCACCCTGCACGTGGACGGCGGGATGATGTGCACCCGGATGTAATGGCTGCATTTACTCCAAATTGAAATAAGACCATTGGAATCCACCGGGTCTGGATTGTGCTTTACCCAATCCAGACCCGATTTTTGTTTCACGGGAGTGATTAGTGGATTTATACATTCACCACCCGGAAGGCAGCCGGCGCATACCTCTGAAAAGGGCAACCAGGGGCCGGGATTTCCCTCCCCATGGAAAACCTTAAGATTTTCACATCTGCCGGAGCCCTGAAGCTCCCGAAGGGTACT
>CAYOOA010000174.1:0-2236 GCA_964405455.1 uncultured Anaerolineaceae bacterium
GCGGCGGCGGGCCGGTGTGCGTGGTGACTGACCTGGGACTGCTGGAACCGGATGATGACGGTGAACTCACCCTGACCACGCTCCACCCCGGGGCAACGCTGGAACAAGCCAGGGCCAACACCGGCTGGGATTTGAAAGCAGCCAATAACCTGCGAACCACCGAGCCGCCAACCGAGGATGAATTGCGAATTTTACGCGAGGAATTGGATCCCCAGGGCATATATTTGAAGTAAAATCAATCCACCGGAAAGTAACTTCATCCTCGCCAGCCGGTTGGAAGGTTTTGAAAAATTGATGACTGAAGCACCGATTGAGGTTCTCGTTACCATACCCTTCGCGGAGCCCCTGATGGTAAAACTGCAGGCTGTTTCACCGCGCCTGCGTTTCACAATCCGCGCAGCCCGCCGGCCGGAGGATATTGAGAACGACGATTGGGCAAAGGCCGAGGTGTTATACACCGACCGGGTGCTGCCCCTGCCGGCGCAGACGCCCAGGTTGCGCTGGGTGCAATTCCATTATGCCGGGGTGGACTTTGCCACGGATTCACCGCTCTTTGAAAAATCCGGACTGGCCATCACTACATTAAGCGGCGCGGCCGTGCCGCAAATGGCGGAGTTTGCCGTCCTGATGATCCTGGCGATGGGGCACGATATGCGCGATTACATTGCCAACCAGGAAAAGGGCGAGTGGCCGCGCGACCGCTGGGATCGGTTTGCGCCGCGGGAATTGCGCGGAAGCACGGTTGCGATCATCGGTTATGGCAGCATCGGGCGCGAGATTGCCCGCCTGCTCAAACCATGGGGCGTGACCATCCTGGGGGTCAAGAAAAATGTGATGCAGCCGGCTGACGGCGGCTATTCCATCCCGGGCCTGGGTGATCCAAACGGGGATTACTTTGACCGGTTATACCCGATACAGGCTATCAAATCAGTGCTGGCACTCTCAGACTTCGTGGTGGATGTGCTGCCCCTGACGGATGAAACCCAAGGTTTGATTGGTTCAGATGCACTGGCGGCAATGAAGCCAACCGCCTATCTGGTGGATATCGGCCGGGGTGGGGTGGTGGACCAGGCAGCACTGTTGACTGCTCTCCAGGAACGCAAGATTGCCGGTGCTGCCTTGGATGTGTTTGGCGAAGAACCACTCCCTCCAGGCAGCCCGATCTGGCGGCTGCCGAATGTCATTGCCACACCGCACGTGGGGGGGATCAGCCTGGCCTACCGGGAGCGGGCGGCCGAGATGTTTGCCGAAAACCTGCGCCGCTACGTGGCCGGGAAACCCTTGCTCAATTTATTCGATCCCGAGCGGGGGTATTGAGATTGGTGGAAACAGTCATCCTGTTTGACCTGGGCAGTACCCTGCTGTATTTTGATGCCGAACCGGCGGATGTTTACCCTCAAATGAATCATGCCCTGGCGCGATCGCTGATCCGCCAGGGCATTGCTTTGGATGCGGAAAGCTTTATCGAGGAGCTTTCCATCCGCACCCTGGCCGCCGAGAAGATCGGCGAGCAGGATTGGATTGAGATTCCGACCTTTGATGTCCTGCGGGATCTGCTCGTTGATTGCGGATATCCAGGGGCGGCGGATGAAGTTATCTGCCAGGCTCTGGCGGAGTATTATGCAATCTCCCAGGCACACTGGCTGCTGGAAGCAGATGCCATTCCCACACTCGAGCAATTGGGCCACTCCGGGATGCACCTGGGGATTATCACCAATGACAGCGACGCAGCCGATGCCTACCGACTGCTTGAAATGCATCAATTGAAGCGTTTCTTTGAAGGGATTTGGATCTCGGCCGAAATCGGTTTCTGCAAGCCACATCCGTTGCTGTTTCAAAAAGCCCTGGAATTTTTCAAGGTTCCTGCCTGCCAGGCGGTGATGGTAGGCGACCGTCTGGATACGGATATCCGCGGCGCCCAAAACGCCGGGTTGCACAGCGCCTGGATCTCGCGGCGGAGCAGCCAATTAACCAATAAAGCCCTGCAAATGAAGTATGTTCCGGACGTAATAATTGCCAGCCTGCTGGAATTACCCGATCGATTGGCTGAATTTCTTTTCTAGAGGTATCTTTATGGCTTCTTCCAAGCGCATTCTGCCCTACCTGGCTTTGATGGGGGGCATCCTCGCCCTCAGCTTTTCCGCATTGTTTGTGCGTTGGGCTTCGGCAGCGGGAGGTGCACCTGGAACGGTTACCTCCTTTTATCGCATGGCCATCGCATCCGTGGCCTTACTCC
>CAYOOA010000175.1:0-2208 GCA_964405455.1 uncultured Anaerolineaceae bacterium
TTCTCTTCCTCTTTGGGCGGGGGACCCGCCAGCGGCAGCCAGACGCAGAACGTGGAGCCCTTGCCCTCCTGCGAGGTGACCTCAATCGTCCCGCCGTGGGCGCGGGCAATCCAGTAGGCAATCGAAAGCCCCAGGCCGAAGCCGGTGCCCTGGCTGCGCTTGCGCGATTTCTCGCCGCGGTAGAAGCGCTCAAATATGTGCGGCAAATCGGCCGGCGCGATGCCCGGGCCGCTGTCGTTGATCACCACCTGGGCCTGCTCGCCGTTTTTGCGCAGCGCCATGGAAACCACTCCGCCGGCGGGGGTGTACTGCACGGCGTTGCCCACCAGGTTCAGCAGCACCTGCTTCAACCGGTCGCGGTCGCCGACCACCTGGATCTGGTCGATCTCGGTGATCTTCAACTGGATCTTTTCCCCGGCCAGCACGCGCATTTGCTGAAAGACCTCCATCAGCACCGTATCCAGTTCCACCGGGGCCAGGGCCAGCGGCAGGCGGCCGCTTTCGGCCTGGGCCAGCAGCAGCAGGTCGCCCACCATGCGCGTCAGGCGGTCCACCTCCTGTTCGATGCCCTGCAGGGATTCCTCGTCCGCCTCGCCCACCTTGCGGATCAGCCCAACATTACCCTTGATCACGGTCAGCGGGGTGCGCAGTTCGTGGCTCACATCCGCCAGGAAGCGCCGCTGGCGGTTGAAGAGCTGCTCCAGGCGCTCCAGCGTATCGTTGAAGGCCTGGATCAAGCCCCCCACCTCGTCATCCGGCGTGCGGTTGAGCGGGATGCGCCGCGAGAGGTCGTCCGCCTTGGTGATCTGGGTGGCCACGTTGGTGACCATGGCCAGCGGGGCAAGCTCCCGCCCGGTGACCATCCAGGCGGCCAACCCCGAAAGCCCCATCGAGATCACCGCCAGGCTGATCAACACGATGGCCAGCGTTCGGCGGGTGATATCCACCAGCACCAGGTTGATGCCCACCTGCAGCACGCCCACCGGGCCGCGCTCTGATTTCAGCAGCACTGAAACCACGCGCAGGTGCCGGTTGGACGAGGTGGCCGTCTCGAAGACCGTGCTGCCCCGCAGCAGCCCGATTTCATCCAGCGGAGTTTGCAGGGTCGGCGGACGGGCCACCACCAGGATGCGGTCGTTGGCCCAGATCTGGAAGAGCATGTTTTCCGTGGTCGGGAAGTTGGCGATGGAGCGGATATCCACCTGGTTGGCCGGGTTGACCGAAATCCGGCTGATGAGCGTGTTGGCCGTCCGGGCCAGTTCCTGGTCGAGTTGGGTGATCAGCGCGGTGGAGACCAACCCGTAGGTCAGGGCGCCGAAAATAAGCAATACACCACCCACCAGGGTGGTGTAGAGGAAGGTAAGACGCAGTCGCAGCGACATTTAGGGGGTTTCGCGCAGCACGTAACCCACACCGCGGGCGGTGTGGATCAGGCGGGTTTCTCCTTCTGCCTCCAGCTTCTGGCGCAGGTAGCGGATGTAGACATCCAGTACGTTGCTTTCGCCCCCGAAATCATATCCCCAGACGCGGTCAAAAATCATCTCCCGCGTCAGCACCTGGCGCGGATGGCGCAGGAAAAGCTCCAGCAGGTCGTATTCCTTGGCGGTCAGCGCAATCGTCCGCCCCTTGCGGATGGCCTGGCGGGTGGAGGTATCCAGCGTCAGGTCGGCAAAGGTCAGGATGGGTGCCCGCTCCGGCTGGGTGCGGCGCAGCAGGGCGCGCACGCGGGCCAGCAGTTCATCCAGCTCAAACGGCTTCACCATGTAATCATCGGCGCCGGCATCCAAACCCATGATGCGGTCCTGCAGGGTGTCCTTGGCGGTCAACATTAACACCGGCACGCTGCCGCCGGCGCGCAGGCGCTGGCAGACTTCCAACCCGTCCATGCCGGGCAGCATCCAGTCCAGCACCACCAGGTCGGGGTGATGATCGCGCGCCAGCACCAGCCCGGATTCGCCGTCCAGGGCGGTATCCACCTGGTAACCTTCGTAGGCCAGGCCGCGCCGCAATACCTTGACGATGGCCTCATCGTCTTCAATGATCAAAATCCGTTCCTTCATGCACCCCTCCTGTCAACTCCAGTTGATTTGGCGGATAATTTTGAAGATCAAGTCCCGCACCCGGATTAATCAGGGCCGGAAGCGATGATTAATTTATAGCACAGAACATTAAAGAAATGCAAATGAATCCGGGACGAATTTTAATCTT
>CAYOOA010000176.1:0-2190 GCA_964405455.1 uncultured Anaerolineaceae bacterium
TCTTAAAACCCCGGAGCAGTTATGCCGCAACCGCTTGATTTTCAAACCATGATTTTCTCCCTGCAAAAATTCTGGGCCGAACACGGCTGCCTGATCTGGCAGCCCTACTACACCCAGGTCGGCGCCGGGACGAACAACCCGGCCACCTTCCTGCGCGTCCTCGGCCCGGAGCCGTGGAAAGTCGCCTACGTGGAGCCCTCCATCCGCCCGGATGACGGCCGCTACGGCGAAAACCCCAACCGCATGCAGCAGCACCACCAGTTCCAGGTCATCCTCAAGCCGGATCCCGGCAACCCGCAGGAGCTCTATCTGCAATCCCTCGAAGCCATCGGCATTGACCCCCGCCAGCATGATATCCGCTTCGTCGAGGATAACTGGGAATCGCCCGCCCTGGGCGCCTGGGGTCTGGGCTGGGAGGTCTGGTGCGACGGGCAGGAAATCACCCAGTTCACCTACTTCCAGCAGGCCGGCGGCCAGCAATTGGACCCGGTTTCAGTGGAGATCACCTACGGCCTGGACCGCATCGCCATCGCCCTGCAAAAGGTGCGCTCCTTCCGCGACATCCGCTGGAACGATCACATCACCAGCGGCGACGTGAACCTGCAGGGTGAGCAGGAGCACAGCAAGTATTACTTCGAGGTGGCGGACGTGGAACGCACCCGCCAGATGTACGCCCTGTTCGAGGCCGAGGCCGAGGCCGCCCTCAAGGAGGGCCTGGTGCTGCCCGCCTATGACTACCTGCTCAAGTGCTCGCACACCTTCAACATCCTGGATACCCGCGGCGCTGTCGGCGTGACCGAGCGCCAGGATATGTTCGGTCGCATGCGCGATCTCTCCCGCCGCATCTCCGAGCTGTATGTTGAATCCCGCCGCCGCCAGGAATTCCCCTGGCTGGAGGAAGGCGGAGCCGCCGCTGCATCTGCTGCGGTAAAGTCCCCGCTGCCCGCTCATTGGCCGGATCGGACTTCCTTCCTGTTTGAAATCGGTTGCGAGGAATTGCCCGCCGCCGACCTGGCCTCCGCCCTGGAGCAGCTCCAGCAGCGCGTGCCGGCCTGGCTGGATGAACTGCGCCTGGCTCACGGCCCGGTGCAGGTTCTCGGCACGCCGCGCCGCCTGACGGTTTATGTGCCGGAACTGGCTACCGCCCAACCCGACCGCGAAACGGTCGTCAAGGGGCCGCCGGCCAGCCGGGCTTTTGATGCCCTGGGCCAGCCCACCCCGGCAGCCGCCGGTTTTGCCAAATCGCGCGGCTTGCAGGTCAGCAACCTGCAGGTGATGGAGATTGACGGCGGTCAGTACGCTGCGGCGCGCGTCTTTGAGAAGGGCCGCCTGGCCCTGGATGTGCTCGGCGAAGCCCTGCCCGGGCTGGTGGCCGGGATTAAGTTCGACAAATCCATGCGCTGGAACGCCAGCAATGTGTATTTCTCCCGCCCGCTGCGCTGGTTCCTGGCCCTGCTGGGCGGCACCGTGGTGCCCTTCAGCTACGCCGGCTACACCTCCGGCAATATCACCCGCGGCCTGCGCTTCCGCACGCCCGAAGCCCAGGCGGTTCAATCCCCGGCCGAATACTTCGACTTCCTGCGCGGGCAGGGTATCCTGCTCGATCCCGCGGAGCGGCGCAAGTCCATCGCCGAACAGGCGGCCCGCCTGATGCAGTCCGAGGGCGGCGCGGTCCAATTGCCCGGGGCGCTGCTGGACGAGGTGACTGCCCTGGTGGAGGCCCCGACCGCCCTGGTCGGCCGCTTTGCCAAGGATCAACTGCGCCTGCCGTCCGAGGTGCTCATTTCCGTGATGAAGAAGCACCAGCGCTACTTCCCCGTGCAGGATGCGGCCGGAAAACTGCTGCCCTGCTTCATCATTGTCCGCAACGGCGACGACCAGCACCTGGATGTGGTGGCCGATGGCAACGAACAGGTCATCCGCGCCCGCTTTGCCGATGCCGCCTTCTTTATTGATGAGGATATGAAGCACCCGTTACCGACCTTCCTGCCGCGCCTGGGCACACTGACCTTCCAGAAGAAGCTCGGCTCGATGCTGGATAAATCCCGGCGGATTACCGCCCTGGTGGAGAAATTGGTTCCGGCCGTTGGGCTGGATGCGGCTGAAGCCGCCACCGCCCGCCGCGCGGCCGAACTGTGCAAAGCCGACCTGGTCACCCACATGGTGGTGGAAATGACCTCCCTGCAGGGG
>CAYOOA010000177.1:0-2168 GCA_964405455.1 uncultured Anaerolineaceae bacterium
GCGGGCTGCGCCTGCAACTGCCTATTGCCCTGGCCATCACCCTGCTGCTGGGTGTCGTGGCGCTCTCCTATGCCCAGACCATCCGCGGCTACCCCTCGGGAGGTGGCTCATACATCGTGGCCCATGAGAACCTGGGGATCATCCCTGGGCTGGTGGCCGGCGGGGCGCTGCTGTTGGATTACGTTCTGACGGCGGCGGTCAGCCTGACGGCAGGCGTGGCGGCGATTGCCTCGGCATTTCCGGGGCTGTGGCCGTACCGGGTCTGGCTGGCCCTGGGCTTGCTGCTGCTGATCAGCCTGCTCAACCTGCGCGGATTGAAAGAATCAGGCACGGTGATGGGCATCCCGGTCTACCTGTTCCTGTTCGCCTTTCTGGGCATGCTCGCCTATGGCCTGGTGCTGGCCGTGCTGCAGGGTACCCCCACGCCGCTGGAAACCACCGCCCCGCCAGCCATCCAGCCGCTGGCCCTGTTCCTGATCCTGCACGCCTTCTCTGCCGGCTGCACCGCCCTGACCGGCATTGAAGCGATCAGCAACGGTGTAACCTTCTTCAAACCACCGGAATGGGTGAATGCCCGAAAAACCCTGATCATCATGGCCGTGTTGATGGGCTTGCTCTTCCTGGGCAGCAACGGCCTGACCCAATTCTTCGGGGTGATTGCCGGGCCGGATGAGACCATCCTTTCCGCCCTGGCGCGCCATCTGCTGGGCAACAGTTTCGGTTATTACCTGGTGCAATTCTCCACCCTGGCGGTGCTGGCCGTGGCTGCCAACACCAGTTTTGCCGGATTTCCGCGCGTGGCCGCCATTATGGCCAAAGATAAGTACATGCCGCGCCAGCTTTTCAACGTCGGCGACCGCTTGGTGTTTCACAACGGCATCCTGCTGCTGGTGGGGTTGACTGCCCTCTTGATCATCGTCTTCAACGGCAACTCACACACCCTGGTACCCCTGTTTGCAGTCGGCGCCTTCACCGCCTTCACCCTCTCGCAGGCCGGAATGGTGATCCACTGGTACCGCTCGAAAGAATCCGGCTGGCCGATCAAAGCGCTGATCAACGGACTGGGCGCGTTGGTGACCGCCAGCACATTGATCATTATCGGGATCAGCAAATTCACCGCCGGGGCCTGGATCGCCATCCTGATCATTCCCCTCCTGGTACTGCTATTCCTGAAGATTAATAAACATTACAAGATGGTCGGGACCCAGCTTACCATGCGCGGTTTGCCGCCCTCACTGCGCCCCCTGCCCAAGCCGCGGGTGGTGATACCTGTCTCAGGCGTTCACCGCGGCATGGTGGATGCAGTCAACTTTGCCCGCTCCATTTCGGACCAGGTCACGGCGGTATATATTGACATTGACCCGGGGCCGGATGAAGAAGAGTTGCGGCAGCGTTGGAATGAGTGGTTCCCGGATGTGAAATTTGTGGTGGTAACCTCCCCCTACCGCTCCCTGATTGAGCCGCTGCTTACCTACCTGGAGCAAACCGACCGGGAGAATAATGACGGCCAGCAGGCCATCCTGGTGCTGCCGGAAATCATTCCCGGTTCCAGCTGGCAGGAGGTTTTACACAACCAGTCGGCGGTGGAAATCAAGAAAGCCCTGCTGTATCAGCGCCGGCACGCCGGCCTGCAGCGCATCATCATTGATGTGCCCTATCACTTAAAGAAGTAGTTCCCCATGACCGAACATCCCCCCGCCCCGCTGCGCAGACTGCTGGCCTTCAACCGCACCAGCTACGCCCTGCTGAGCGGGTTCGTGCTGGTGGTGGCGCTGGTGATTTACATCTGGCAGCCGCTGGTACAGGAGTACCTGGGGCAGATTGACCCATCCGTGCCGCTCTGGCGGCAGGTGGACTGGCTGCTGATCGGCATATTCACTTTCATGACACTGGTGATCATGGCCGGAGCGGATTTGCGCCGCGACCTGCGCACCGTCCTGGTGGGATTGATCGGCGGGCTGGTGATCGAGAGCTGGGGAACGCAGACCCTGTTGTGGACATATTACACCGCCGAGCGCCCCCCGCTGTGGATCATCCCGGCCTGGCCGATTGCCGCCCTGGCGATTGACCGGCTGGCCCGCCTGGCCGACCGCCTGCTGCCGGGCTCCGCCACGCGCTGGCTGGAACGGGCTTTCTGGCTGGTCTTCCCCGGCTTTTATGGGTTGATG
>CAYOOA010000178.1:0-2162 GCA_964405455.1 uncultured Anaerolineaceae bacterium
CTGGATATCCTGGCCCTGGTCAGCCTGCGCAAGGTGAAACTTTCCACCATTGCCGCCGCCATCTGGGCCATGACCATCGTTTTCTTCCCCGTCCTGGGCGCGGTGGCCTATTTCATCGTCCTGCCGCACGAAGCGGAATAATCGCCAAAAAGAACTCAAAAGAGCCTCAACTTGAGGCTCTTTTGAGTTAATCATTCAGATTCAGGATTTCAAGGCTGTAGGCTTATCGCAGAGGCGAACTTAAGTAACTCGTTCAACTCCTCTTCGGTCGGCTGGAGGCTGCCCTGGCCTACAAGGTGCAGGGTGGTGCTCATGCCATCCGCCACGTTGGGACGGTTATCAAAAGCATAATCCACGCTGCCGTACTTTTCCAGCCAGGTGTCAAGTTGGGTCTGCTGCTCCGCCGTCAGTCGGAAGCGGCGTTCGGGTTGCTTGCAGGAGGTAACGGTGACGCTGCCTGCGGCGGAGATTTCCAGCTTATCGCAGAAACCGGCAATTCCGCCGTCCCGCGACCAACTCAGCACGGGTGGTTCCGCCTGAGGGGTGGCTTCGCCGGAGGGTCCGGCACTGCCGGCCAGGATGACGGCACTGCCCTCCAGGTTGGTGACGTAGGTATAGACGCTGCTCCCCGCCTGCAATTGGATGCGGTAACCGGGGGTGATCACGTCCGTGCAGAGTACGCCGGGGGTATACACGCCCAGGCAGCCATCCGGGAAGTCCACCTGTTCACCGCTGAGCAGGCTGATATCTGCCCACGGGATGCCCAGGCGGGCAGCCAGGTCGGCATAGGCTTGCCGGAGGATGGCTTCCGGCACTTCACTCATCGGCAGGGTGGGGGTGGGTTCCTGCGGCGGACCGGGTTCGGGGCTGGGTGTGGAGGAAGGTTGCGGCGTCTCCGGGGGAACCAGCGGGGGCGGTGTGCAGGCAGCCAGGACCAGGGTCAATAAAAACAAGAGGATCGGGATTCTCTTCATGGTATCACCTCATCCTTCAGACGCAGCCGTTGACCGGATGGTTCCCGGGCACGGCAGCGGCCGGGCCGGCTACTTGAGCAGGTAGGTCTCCATTTGTGTTTCCAGTTTGACCAGCCGGTGGGGCGCCTGGACTTCGTACCAGGCGGTGAATTCCCGACCCACCTTCACCTGCCAGGTGAGTATCCGCCCGGCGGGCAGGTTGAGAAGGTCCGCCCCGACCACCGTGACGGCCAGGTCGTGGGTGGAAGGTCCGCTAATGCCGAGATCCGCCTGGTAGCGCAGCGGGGAGAGGAACACGGCCTTCTGGACCAGCCCGGCGCGAAAGGTCAGCCCCATCAGCCGCCAGGGGGCTTCCTGCTCGACCAGCGTGGCAGGAATCAGCCCGATGGTATGGCTGCCGTCCGCGGCCTGGATGTGGAGCGTCAGGCCGCTCGGCTGCACATCCAGGCGGTAGCCGCGCGCCCCGTTCTCCCCCTGGTATTCCGATTGGTAGGCAGCCAGCCCGTTGGAATCACCGCTCCAGGCGGCGCTCCAGGAATCGGTATAACTTTCATTCTGCCAGTACGAGCTGCCCTCTTGAGACTGGTAACCTTTCGCCTGCTGGCGGCAGGCCAACTGCAGCTCCCCTTCGGTCGGGGTGAGGGTGCAATCCAGGCTGCCCACCGCGGCGCCCAACGGATTGCGAATCTCATACGCAAGCTGGAGGGGCTGACCCAGGGCGGGCCTGACCAGGGCCAGGTTGCCTTCGGCCAGCAGTTCCGGGTAGCGGCCGCTGATGAACTCAAAGCCAGCCATGAAGAGGTAAATCATCCCGGCCAAAACCAAAGGCATCAGGGCGCGGGTGCGCGGCGCAGTGCGGATGATACCGCGCGCAATTGGCTCGGCGGGTTCCTCGCCCGGCTCAAAGGCCGGCGGGGCGGGAGTGATCCGCCGCAGCAGCCAGATGCCCGCGATCAGCACAACCAGACCCACCCCGGCTGCCGCTGCGGAGGGAAAGGGCAGCTTGATCTGCGGGTATTGAATGGAAAGCACGGTGTAAAGTACCGCCAGGGCGTTGTTGGCAAAATGGGCCAGTACTCCGGAGAATAGCGAATCGGTGCGCCAGACCAGCCAGGTCAGCAGGAAGGCCACCGGGACCAGCCCGAGCAGGCCTTGCAGGCGCAGGTGGTAGAAGATGAATAGCAGGCT
>CAYOOA010000179.1:0-2139 GCA_964405455.1 uncultured Anaerolineaceae bacterium
GCGCCGGCCGTAGAAACGCTGCGCCCCGACCAGCTTGTAGGGCATGCCGGCGCGCAGGAAGGCCTCTTCCAGCAGGCGGGACTGGGCGTTGGTGCGGTACATGACGGCAAAATCGCTGCCGGGCGTGCCGCGGCTCAGCCGCTCCTGGATGGTGGCCACCACGTAATCCGCCTCGGCGTAGTCGTTGACAGCCTCGTGCAGGGTGACCTTCTCGCCGCCGCCGCGCTCGGTGAAGAGCGCCTTGGGCGTACGCTGGGTATTGCGGTCGATCACCGCCCGGGCCACATCCAGGATGATCTGGGTCGAGCGGTAGTTCTGTTCCAGCAGGATCTTCTGCTCACTGTCATAATCTTCCTCAAACGCCAGCACGTTGTGGTAATCCGCCCCGCGCCAGCGGTAAATGGATTGGTCCTCATCGCCGACGACGAAGATGTTGCGATGATAAGAAGATAATAATTGCAGCAACTTATACTGCACGGCGTTGGTGTCCTGGAACTCGTCCACCAGCACGTGCTGGAAGCGGCGGGCGTAGCGCTGCTGGATCTCCGGGTTGCTTTCCAGGATGCGAACTGCCCACAGCAGCAGGTCATCAAAATCCACGGCGTTGTTGGCCACCAGCAGCTTGTTGTACCGGACATAGATGCGCCGCAGGACTTCCTCGCGGTAACCGGAGGGCTTGAAATCCTCCGGCCAGATCATCTGGTTCTTGGCGTTGGAAATGGCGGCATGCATGCTGGCCGGCTTGAAGGTTTTGGGGTCGATCTTCAGCTCCTCGATGGCCTGCTTGACCAGTTTCTCCTGGTCGTCGCTGTCGAGGATGACAAAATTGCGGTCCAACGGGGTCTTGTCGTACTCGCGGCGCAGGATGCGGGCGCACATGGCATGGAAGGTCCCCAGCCAGATTTCACGCACATCCGTGCCGAGCATTTCCTCCACGCGGTGCTGCATCTCGCGGGCGGCCCGGTTGGTGAAGGTAACCGCCAGGATGGCATACGGCGGCACGCCCATGCCCTGGATAAGGTAGGCGATGCGGTGGGTCAGCACGCGGGTCTTGCCGGAGCCCGGCCCGGCCAGCACCAATACCGGGCCACTGCCGGCGGTGACGGCCTTGCGCTGTTGGGAATTGAGTTTATCCAGGAAATCCATGCTAACCGGCGCGCTCGCTCATCTTGCGGTGCAATTCGTCCAGGTTGACCCGCGAGGTGTTATCCAGGCTGAGCGGGGTCACCGAGACCTTGTGCTCGTGGGCCAGCACGTACACGTCCGAGTCCTTCTCCAGTTTATCCGGGTTGGCTTCGATGTAGAAGCCGATCGCCCCGTCCTCCTCCAGCTTGCCGTTGCGGGCGGCGGTGGGCATGAAGTAGCGCGCGCGGGAGACGCGCGTCACCACCCACTCGGTCTCGGGCGTGGCGTCGGCGGGCACATCCACTTTGAGGAAGTCCACATCCGGCGGGAGCTGGTTCTCCAGCAGGATGCGCGCAAAATAGGCGGTAAAGTAGGCCGCGGTGGAGAAATCCACCTCGCGCGAGTAGCCCAGGTAATCGGTATTCTTCAGTTCAAGCGAGACCGCCAGCGAGGGGATGCCCAGCGAGGCGCCTTCCATGGCCGCCCCCACCGTGCCGGAGATCATGATACTGTTGCCGATGTTTTCGCCGTAGTTGATGCCGGTCACCACCAGGTCGGGTTTTTCCGGCAGCAGTTCCAGCACGCCGTGCATGACGGATTGGGCCGGGGAGCCGCCGATGGCATAGGCAGTCCATTCCTGGCTGCCAATGCGCAGGGTTTGCTTCTCGATCCGCCCATCGGATTCGATCGGGATGGAGCGCCCGGCGCCGGAATATTGGCGGCGCGGCGCGGCGATGGTCACATAGCCCAGGGCGGAGAGGGCCTCCGCAGCGGCCCACAACCCGGGGGATTGAATGCCGTCATCGTTGGAAAGTAAAATTTGCCGTTTCTTGTTCATAGCCTTGAATTGTACCGCAGAATGGGGGAGTGACCTGTCTATTTTAACGCGGATAAGAACGGGAAAAGACGGATTTTCACGGATAGAGCAAGAAAAGCGGGTACACGGAAAACACGGAGGACACGGAGATTTTTTATTATTATCTGCGATTATCTCCCCTGCCGGGGACGGTGTGC
>CAYOOA010000180.1:0-2134 GCA_964405455.1 uncultured Anaerolineaceae bacterium
CAACCTGGTTTTCAATTGTGCTGTTTCAGCCGGGAAGCCGGCGTTCTTTGAGAGGGTTTTTCAACTCGTTTTCGATCACGCTGCATATTTCCCACCCCGGCGGTTGAACCTGCCGGGGCGGTTTTTTTGAAAGGTAACAAGCTTAACTTATGAAGAAAAATGTTTTACGCATCATCCCCCTGGGCGGACTGGGCGAAGTCGGCCAGAACATGATGATCTACGAATACGCCGGGGAGATCCTGGTGGTGGATGCCGGCCTGATGTTCCCCGAGAACGACATGCTGGGCATCGACTACCTGATCCCGGATTTGACCTACCTGCGCCAGAACCGCAACAAGGTCAAGGGCGTCGTCTTTACCCACGGTCACGAAGATCACATCGGCGCCGCCCACCACCTGCTGGAGGAAATCCAGGCGCCCATTTACGCCACCCCGCTCACCCGCGGCCTGTTGGAAGTCAAACTGGCCCGCAACGGCCTGGCCTCCAAGGTGGAGATCAACACCGTCAAGGCGGGCGAAGTCGTCCAGATCGGTTCGTTCCGGGTGGAGTTCTTCCACGTCTGCCATTCGGTGCCGGATGCAGTTGGTCTGGGCATCCAGACCCCGGCCGGGTTGGTCGTTCATACCGGCGATTACAAATTTGACCAGACCCCGGTCGATAACTGGCCCTCGGATTTTGCCAAACTGGCCGAGTTTTCCCGCCGCGGCGTGCTGGCCCTGCTGGCTGATTCGACCAACTCCGAGCGCCCCGGCTGGACGCCTTCCGAGCGCATGATTGATGCTGCCCTGGATGATGTATTTAATGAAGCAAAGGGACGCATCATCATCGCCAGTTTCGCCTCCCTGGTCAGCCGTATGCAGCAGGTGGCCAACGCTGCCGACCGCCACGGCCGCAAGCTGGCTTTCGTCGGCAGCAGCATGGTGGATAACGCCAAGATGGCCCGCAAGCTGGGCTATCTCGATATCCCCGACCGGCTGCTGATCAATGCCGACCAGGCCAAGTCTCTGAAGGACGAGGAAGTGGTTCTGATGTGCACCGGTTCGCAGGGCGAGCCCACCTCGATCCTCGGCCGGCTTTCGATGGGCACCCACCGCTCGCTGGAGATCAAGCCGGGCGATACGGTCGTGCTCTCCTCGCACCCCATCCCGGGCAACGAGGAAACCGTCTACCGCACCATTAACCGCCTGTTCCAACTGGGCGCGGAGGTGATTTACGAAGCCATCGCCCCGGTCCACGTTTCCGGGCACGCCAGCCAGGAGGAGATGAAACTGATGCTCAACCTGGTCCGGCCGCGCTTCTTCATCCCCATCCACGGCGAGGCGCGCCAGTTGAAGCGCCATGCCCACATCGCCCAGCAGCTGGGGATTGCCCCGGAGAACATCGCCGTGATTGACAACGGCCAGGTGATCGAGCTTTCCGAGGACAGCCTTTCCCTTGGCGACCCGGTCCCGGCCGGAGCGGTCTTTGTGGACGGCAGCGGAGTTGTGGACGTCAGTGAAGAAGTAATCCGCGAGCGCGATGCCCTGGCCCGCGACGGTATGCTGCTTATCCGCCTGAACCTGGACCGCTACTCTGGCTCCCTGCGCTCCGATCCGGAGATCATCTCGCGGGGTTTTAGCCTCGCCCGGGATGTGGACGGCACGCTGGAAGGCCTGCGCCGTAAGATTGTTGAGAATATCAGCAGTGTGAGCAGCAACCTGGAAAAGGACATCGAGCAGGTTGCCCGCAATTATCTCTACGAAGCCACCCGCCGCCAGCCGATGATCTTCGTCACCATCAGCCGGACGTGAACCCAAATCTTCCAAACTAGATAATTGGGGAGATAATCTTTTCGTGGGTCAGGCTGTTGCCGCCCAATCAGAACGGTGTATCAGGCTGAGCAACGCGAAGCATCTGTCTTTTTTACTTGAAGATTCTTCACCCCTTCGGGGCTTAAAATGACGAATAGTCAAAGAAAAAGATCAGGGCTGCCTATTCAGGCAGCCCTGTTTTTTTCGGGGGAATGAAGCTGGCCTTACCGTTTGACCATCGGGATGAAAATCCGGCTGACCTGGTCCGGTACCAGCAGCGTAACCGGGATGCTCTGATCATTTTGCAGCACACCGGCCTGGGTGGACACCACCCGCAGCGTGGC
>CAYOOA010000181.1:0-2126 GCA_964405455.1 uncultured Anaerolineaceae bacterium
CGGGCAACGGCTTGTTCGATCCAGAGATCCTCCAGGCTTTCCGGGAGGGCTGCTGGATGGAGTGATTTTTGATAGATCCGGTCGCGGACTTCTTCGGGTTGAATGTGCACCGGCAGCCAGCGGGTGATTTCTGCCAGGCTGGACTGGGTCAGTACGCCGGCCGCGCCCGCCCCGCTGCCCAGGGGCAGCACATTCAGGGCGTATGTATCCTTGCCGGTAGCGGCCAACATTGTCCATGACGCGCCAACATCCACAGCCATCACACCCTTGGAAGTGTCATATAACTGGCCGAGAAAGCGCACCATCCGGCCAAAGGCGGCCGCGGTGGGCAGGGTGGGTGCGCTGGCGATGCTGTTAAGGCCTTCCAAACCACGTACCTTGTGACTGCGAATCCCGGCGACCACGCCGGCGAGGGTACTCATGGCCGGGCTGAGATCCTCCTGGTCAATGGTGGGACGAATATTCGGCGCCAGGTGAACGGTGGTCCACTTGCTGAGGCCTTCTTTGATCTTGGCGGCCACGGACTGGTTTCCGCTGAAAATGATTTCCGGGCGCTCTTCACGCGGGAGCAGCCGGCAGGCCATGAAGATGAGATCGGCCATCTTGTAGACTGAACGAGTTGCGCCGCCATCGGTGCCGCCGGCCATCAGGATGATATCGGGGTGAAGTTTGAGCAGAGCGTCCAACTGGACATCGGTGCGGCGGTGATCGGAAAGACTGAAGGTATCCACGATGCGGGCATAGGCGGAACTGGCCGCCCGCTGGACGCTTTCCAGCGAGACTTCGCCCAGCAAGCCGGTGACAACCACTTTCAACTCCTCACCGGCGGAAAAGGTCAGCACCAGGCGATCCACGCCGCTGCCGTCTTCGGCACCCGGCAGGATGAGACGGGATTCGTCATCCAGAAAGGTGCGGCCGGTGATCCGGGTGAGGTGCTGCATGGCGACGTGGAAGGATTCGAGAGCATCGAAATAGGGAGCGCCCATGGTGCAGGGAGCCAGCCCGGCGGCAATAAACGTATATTGGCCTTCAACCACATCGAAAAGCAGGGCGCGGGTTTGAACCGAGCCAAAATCAATCGCCAGTACAGATTCAGCATCAACCAGGGATGGGGTCATGGCGGCTCACCTGATGAGGGTTAGAATAGTGGACTGGAGGAAATCCAGGCGTTCAATGAGGGCGGTCAGTGCGGCAGCAAAAACCCCGGCGAACAAAGCCCCGAGGGCAATTGCCAGGAAATACTGCCCAATGTGTGAGAGCACATTGACGACAGCCGCCCGGCGCGGGGCTTCGGTGGCCCGACTGACGGCGCCGAAGTTGAAATAGGCCAGGGTGGTAATGGTGCCCACGAGAAGCAGAATGCCTTCGATAACGCGTAACAACCAGGGCGATTCAGCCGGGGCGCCGTTGGCCAGATGGAAGGTGGCGCTGATCTGTCCGAAGAGGGTGCCAAGAATGGCGCCGCTGATGACAACGGCAGCGGCTGCGCCGACCAGGTAGGCCATGGAAACATTTCCGATGGGTGACAGGCGCGGGGAAAGTTTGAAGAAGAGGAGGATGCCCAACACGAGCGGCGGCAAGGCCAGCAGGATGCGCCGCAGGTCGCCGCCAGTGAAAACGTTGAACAGGCGGGGCACCAGGACCTGGTCCACCACCATGACGGCCAGGATGCCAGCGGAAACACCGACGAAGATATAGGCTGCCAGGCGGAAGAGAAAATTATCGCCGAACAGGTAACTGAAGATCAGCAAAGTGAGGATGAAACCAACCCAAATCCAGATCGTATCCATATCTTATGCCTCACGCTGCTTTTTAGGATGGCGGAACAACTGGAGCATGCCTTCGACGACACCGCCGACCAGGATCAGCAGGGCTGCGATGAGCATGCCGACCTGGAAGGCCGCGGTGTGGCTGGAGGTATCTTCACCGGCGCCGCTCATGACGCCGCCGACCTGCGCGCCGGTATAGGCCTGCAGGATGGGCGCCGATTGGGCGCTGCTGACGATCCACAGGGATGCGGAGCCGAGGGCGGGGGAGATTTGCTCGACCCAGGCGCGGCCGGTATCCACGTTATCAGTCAACAAAAGGACAGCCTTGTAGTTGGCAAGTGCGGAGGGCGGCTCCCA
>CAYOOA010000182.1:0-2095 GCA_964405455.1 uncultured Anaerolineaceae bacterium
GGAGGAACCCTCCAGCCGGCGGGATGCCACGGCCGTGACGGTGGTGGAGGTGGATTTGTCCACCCTCGCCGATCCCCTGTTGCGGGCGCCGCGCTACCGGGCACTGGACCGCCAGGTGTGGGTGGGTCTCTCACAGGTGGAGCTGTACAACCACATCACCGGGCTGGCCCGCCTGTGGCAGGCGCACAAAGTGGTGGTGGATGCCACCGGGCTGGGGGCGGGATTGGCTGCCTTCCTGGAGAAAGCCCTGCCGGGCCGGGTGCTGCCGTTCGTGTTCACCTCGGCCAGCAAGAGCCGCCTGGGCTGGAATTTCCTGGCCCTGGTGGATGTCGGACGCTGGCAGGACTGGGCCGGCAGCGAGAAGGACAGCGACCAGGCCCTGTTTTTCCAGCAGGCGCGCTATTGCAAGTCGGAAATCGCCCCCGGGCCAGGGCGGGAGATGCGCTGGGGCGTGCCGGATGGCACGCGCGATCCGCTCCACCAGCGCCACCTGCACGACGACCTGCTGCTCTCGGCCGCCCTGGTCTGCCTGCTGGACGAGGTCAACTGGCAAAGCAGCAGCCCGGCGCTGGTCATCCGCGCCCGCGACCCGCTGGCCGACCTGGATAAAGGATTTTAGGAGAAAACCACAGATGACACAGACATTTAAAAGCAGAACACGGAAAACACGGACGACCCGAATACCACGGAAAGGAATGACAAAGAAAAACTGAAAGAGGAATTTTATCGTTTACAGAATATAAGGATTTTTCAAGAACATCCGTGAAATCCGTGTACTCCGTGTGATCTGTGTACAAATCTTCTGCATCTGTGGTTATTTTTTAGGAGGTAACAATGCCATTTCAACCGTTTCAATGGCTGGCGCGGCGGCTGGGACGAGCCCGCCTGAGCACAGCCGAGACCGATAACACCTTTGCGGTGCTCGCCCGTCCGCTGGATGCCAGCCCGCGCGACCGCTATGCCGCCGACCGGCGCGAGATCCAGGAGCAAGCCCTGGAAGCCTGGCGGCTCAACCCGCTGGCCCGGCGCATCGTCGGGCTGACCACCCAGTACGTGGTGGGCGGCGGGGTGGAGATCGAATGCCGCCAGCCGGCCGCGGCCGAATTCCTGCAGACCTTCTGGCAGCACCCGCTTAACCGCATGCCGGTGCGCATCTACGAATGGTGCGACGAACTGACCCGCAGCGGCAACCTGTTCATCCTGCTGGCCACGGATGCCGCCGGGATGAGCTATGTGCGCGCCGTCCCGGCCGGGGACGTGGATCAGATCGAAGCCCGCCCCAACGATATCGAGCAGCCGCTGGCCTTCCACCTGCCGGCCGGGCTGGACGGCGAACCGGCCGACATCCCGGCCTATTCCGCGCTGGAGGATGCGCGCAGCCCCGAGGGCGGCTTCGCCGTGGTAATGCTGCATTACGTTGTCAACCGTCCGCCGGGGGCACAGTGGGGCGAATCGGACCTGGCGCCGATCCTGCGCTGGCTCAGCCGTTACGCCAACTGGCTGGAGGACCGCGCCCGGCTCAACCACTTCCGCAACGCCTTCATGTACGTCATCAGCGGGCGTTACAACTCGGTGGCCGACCGCATCGCCCGCCAGAACACCCTGGCCGCCCATCCGCCCACGGCGGGCTCCTTCCTGGTGACGGACGAGAGCGAAACCTGGAGCATCCTCAACCCGCAGCTTGAGTCCGCCGATGCGGGCGAGGACGGCCTGGCGCTCAAGAAGATGATTGCCAGCGGGGCGGGCGTGCCCCTGCACTTCCTGGCCGAGCCGGAATCCGCCACCCGCACCACCGCCGAGGCGGCCGGCGGGCCGACCTACCGCCATTACGAGCAGCGTCAGCGCCTGTTCCTCTGGCTGCTGGGCGACCTGCTGCGAGCGGTGCTGCGCCGGCGGGCTCAGGTGGACCCGGCCGTGGATCCCGAAGCACCCCTGGCCCTGCGCGGGGCGGATCTTTCCAACCGGGATAACGCCACCCTGGCCTCCGCGGCCAGCCAGGTGATGGGCGTGCTGACCGAGCTGCGCGATCGGCGCTTGATCGATGATGCCGAGCTGCTGCGCCAGGCCTACCGCTTCTGCGGCGAAGTGGTGGATG
>CAYOOA010000183.1:0-2020 GCA_964405455.1 uncultured Anaerolineaceae bacterium
CCGGAGGTGCCAAAAGCCACCCGCTGGGCGGGATTTTCCACGTCCGGCTGGCGGGTGTAATACGCCGCGATCAAGCGCGGCACGTTGACCAGCATTGAATAAGGAGCAGGTTTTCCAGCCAGTTCATGAACGCTCATGGTTCCTCCCGTTACCTTCCATCGGATAAATGCACACCAGATAAATTGTATCAGTTTTCGACAGGATTTAAACCTGCGGAAGAGGCGGATTTGGCACATCCACCCGGGCAAGGTTTGATATACTTTGGACTATCTCTATCTCATCAGTGCTGTGGATGCAGAAAAAAAACAACCAGAGATTAGGTTTTTTTGTCATTTCGGCTGCTTTCCTGGCCCGGTTGGTGGACTGCAGAGCCAGGGATGAACGACAGCAATATTTTGAAGGATAGGATTTATGCCATTTGCCGGATTTCCAACGGGAACGCTCGATAACGGGTTGGTGCGCATCGATTACCTGCAGCGCGACGCCCTGCGCCTGGTACACCTGTCATTCAAAACTGGGGAGAATCTGTTCGCCGAGCTGCCTGAGGCCGGCTGGGAAACACCGAACGGTTGGTTCCGCCTGCTGGGCGGGCACCGCCTGTGGGCTGCCCCCGAGGACGAGCACATCACCTACCTGCCCGAACCGGAAGAAATCCTGGAGGAGCGCCTGCCCGACGGCGTGCGCCTGACCCAACCGCTGGATGAGCGCAGCGGGCTGCAGAAGAGTATCGAAATCCACCTGGCGGCGGACGAGGCGCGCTTCAGTCTGCGCCACAGCCTGCTGAACCTGGGCTCCAGCCCGCGCCGGGTGGCTGCCTGGAGCATTTCACAATTCAAGCCGGGCGGCATGGCTGCCCTGCCGCAGCCCGCCGATCCGGCCGACGTGGGCGGTTACCTGCCCAACCGCAGCCTGGCACTGTGGCCCTATACCCGCCTGAACGATCCGCGCCTGCGCTGGCTGGAGCGTTACCTGGTGGTACGTACCGACCCGATCCCGGCGCCCTGCAAGGTGGGTTACTGCCACCCCTCCGGCTGGGGCGCCTACCTGCACCGCGGCGTACTGGTCCGCAAACAGGTACAGATCCAGCCCGGTGCTACCTACCCGGACTTAAATTCCGCCCTGGAAATCTACGTCAACCAGCACTTCCTGGAACTGGAGACGCTCAGCCCGCTGGCGGACCTGCAACCCGGCCAGGGCATCGTCCACGACGAGCACTGGAACCTGCAGGCCGTCCCCGATACAGCGGATGAACAGGCATTGGCTGAACTCCTCGATCAGACCTGGCCGGAGTAAACCCCCATGACCTTGAAAACCCTGTGCAGCTCAATCTTACTCACCATCCTGGCCTTGATCGGGTTGGCTGCCTGCACGCCGGCAGTACCCTCGCCCACGGCCACGCTGCCGCCCACCTCCACCCCCCGGCCTACGCAGACACCCTCCCTGACGGCCACAGCCACACCCACCCCCACTGCCAGCGCCACGCCGACATCCACCTTCACTCCCACCCCGACGCCCACACCCTCCGAAACGGCCACCCCCACCCCACAGCCGACTTACGCCGTGCTGCGCGGTTTCGTCAACCAGGCCCAGGTGATGTGCTTTTACGGCCCCTCCAATGCCTACCTGTTCAAGTATGAGCTGATCGGCGGCAGCCGGCTGGAGATCATCGGGTACATCGCCGATACCGGCTACATCCAAGTGCGTGCCATCGGCGGAACCAACCCATGCTGGATGAACTTGAAGTGGATGGATGTGCAGGGGGATATCAACGCCGTCGAACCGATCGACCCAGGCACGATTGTCCTGCCCGGGCCGAGCATCCTCTATAACCGGCCGGCCTGGGTCAAGGCCGAACGCAACGGCAATGAGGTGACGGTCACCTGGGCGGCAGTCCCGATGACCGAGGACGACGACCGCGGCTACCTGCTGGACGTGTACCTCTGCCGGGACGGCAAGCGCACCTGGACGCCGACCGAGATGCAAAATAAGTACGCCACCACAACCACCTTCACGGATGAGG
>CAYOOA010000184.1:0-1978 GCA_964405455.1 uncultured Anaerolineaceae bacterium
GCTCCCGCGCCTGTAGTTGATCCAGCCAGCGCTGCAAAGCCCAGTCCGCCTGCTGTCGTTCCGGTCCTTCCGCTGCCGGCACATGGAATGGATTACGGCAGACGCCGGTCCCTTTCAGTACCAGGGGATGGGCTGTCAATACATGCATGATCACATCCGCCGGCAGGGCCCGCCGATCGTAGACGGTCAATACCAGGGCCGGTTGATCCTTCACACCGGCCTTCAGCGCCCGTTCCAATGCCAGGACCTGCACGGCGTTTTTCTCCCGGCAAAGCGGGTGCATTTCAACCGCCAGGCAGAGACCCGTAAATCCATCCGCCTGTGCCTGCCCGCACTGCTCCTGCAGCCAGGTCAGCAAGGCTTCGTCCCCGGCTCCGCAGGCCCGGATTGCTTGATCCATCGGCCCCATTTGGACCGTTTCGGGCAGTCCGGAGGCGCTCTGCAGGGATTCAACCAGGGTGGCATCCTGCCCATCGGCTGCCAGCCAGATGAGCCGTTGGTTCCGTTCAATCCCTTCCCGGAAAAAGGCCTCCAGGCCTTGCTGCCGCTCAAAATCGGAGTCAAAAACCAGGCAGATCGACTGCCCGGGTTCCAGGTTGATCCGAATGGGTTTGGGATGAATGAGCGGCATGTGGTTTCCTTTCTTAATCCGCCCGGCTATTGTAATCAAAAAGCCCCGGTTCGGCAAATTGAACCTGGAGGAAAGTCCCTCTTGACTCTTTGAAATAAATGGTTATACTAATTACAAAGTACTTTGTAATTCAAAGTAAATTATCAAGGAGGTTGACATGCAATCCTCGAACCTTCAATCCATTGAACAAAAAGTCTTCCGCGTATCGGTTGACCATGGCTGGTGGGATATCTATTTGGGCTTGCTTCTGATTTGCATTGCCGTATCGGCTGCCCTGGATGATCTCGGCAAAGGAGAATACGATCTCTGGTTGCTGGCCGCCGCATTGATCCTTTTTGTAGTTGGGCACCGTCTGATCATTGAACCCCGTCTCGGGAGAGTCCGTTATGGAACCCGCCGCAAGGCCAATCTACGCATCATCTCCCTGATCATTGCGGTCGCCGTCCTCTTGGGAGTTGCTCTCTGGTTATTCTTTTCCCTTGATCTCGCTCTCCCCTTCGGTCAAGCCCTGCCAATCCTGCTCTTCATCGTTCTATCCGTTGGCGGCTTTGGCGTGGCGGCCCACCTGTTGAACCTTCCCCGCCTGTACTTGTACGGCCTGTTGTACGCCCTCTCCTTCGCCACCCTAGAACTGATCCTGACTGATGTCCTGCGTGTATTGCCCACCCTCTGTGCCGGTCTGATCATCCTGTCCATTGGCCTGGTCTATTTCGTGAATTTCCTGCGGTACACACCCCGGCCCAACATTCCAACGGAGGACGCCAATGACCGCTGAACCTGATGAAGAGTTCATCCACCGCCTTGCCGGGCTGGATCCGGTCATCCACGCCCCCGCCCGCCTGGCCATCCTGGCTTACCTATATGTTGTAGAAAGCGCTGACTATATCTTCCTCATGCGCCTGACCGGTTTCACCTGGGGTAACCTGGCCACCCACCTGGCCAAACTGGAAGAAGCTGGCTACGTCCGCATCGAGAAGATGTTTCGCGACCGCAAGCCTGCCTCCCTGGTCAGCCTGACGGAGGAAGGCCGGGCCGCTTTCCGCGCCTACAAGGGTGATCTTCGCGAAATTCTCGCCAGTCTGCCGGATTAGCTGGCCAACACCTTTCTCCAGCAAACATCATCCCCCCGATAAACCGGGGGGATGGGTCAAAATCAATTTGATTTTCCGTTCTTCTGTATCTGTGAAATCTGTGGTTGCATTCCCCTACATCAACCAGCAGGAATATTCCGGGAAGCTGATCACCACTTCATCTCCAGCGGAGGGCAAGGTGATCTGTCTTTCATTAAATAGGTCTGCTGTCAGCAGCGCGTCCCCGACCGCCACCTTCAGGCGGATGACCGCCCCC
>CAYOOA010000185.1:0-1944 GCA_964405455.1 uncultured Anaerolineaceae bacterium
GGGCGGAAGTGACCCCCAGCGTGGTGCGCTACCTGATGCAGGTCGGCCCGCAATTTGCTGAGCCCGGCCAGGCCACTGAAACCTACGGCCTGTGGCTCGGCGAGGATCATCCTGCTTACGCTGCGGCTGGCCACTACCTGCCCAAAATCCGCCCGTGTTATGCCTGGTACATCCGCATCCCGGATCTGCCCGGTTTCATCCGCCTTGTGGCGCCGGCCCTGGAGCGCCGCCTGGCCGCCAGTGCCTGGGTGGGCTGGAGCGGCGAGCTGCTGATCAGTTTTTACCGGGACGGCCTGAAAATTAAGTTTAATGAAGGCCGCCTGGAGAGCGCAGAATCCTACCGCCCCGTCCATGAGGTGAAGGATACCGCTGCCTTCCCGGAGTTGACCTTCCTGGAAATGCTCTTCGGGCGGCGCTCCTTTGCCGAGCTGCGTTACGCCCACCCGGATTGCTGGGGTAAAAACGAGCTGTACGACTTGTTCGATACGCTTTTCCCGCGCCGGCCGACGGACCTGTTTGGCATCTCTTGATGGCTGGTTTAATGTAAAAACAACGTGAATTTGGGATAATCATCTTGCGTCATTGCGAAGCGATCTTGCATAAGTGCGTAAAATTCTTCAAAAAAGCCACTCGCACACCCGGAGAGATGGTCCACCCCCCATACGGGGGCCACGCAAAACGATGATTAGGATTGCGCCGGTCTTAAGACCGCGCCCACAAGATATCGTTCCCGGTCTGGCCTCCCTGCGGGGGTGCTGCGCGAAGACCGAAATGTTCTGACGAACTATCAAAAAAGATTGCTCCAACCGCTTCGCTCCTGCGCAATGACGTTCCATATCATCAATTCTCTTGCTCCGAATGGGTGTTAAATTAATGACAGGAAAACACCATTGCATAAAAATCTACGCCCATCTGCGTCATCTGTGATTAGGGTTCTCCATTATCTGAGGTGCGACTATGAAAAACGACCGCTTCCTGCTCGGCATTTTGATTGGTATTGGCTTGCTGGCGATCCTGACGGTGGGGCTGTTCTTCCTGCGCCAGGAAAAGCCGGCCTACATCGGCGAGGATACGCCCGCCGGGGTGGTGCACAACTACATCACCGCCGTGGAATTGCGGGATTACGAGCGCGCCTACACCTACCTGGCCGAGCGGACCGACAAGCCGACCTATGAGGTATTCCGCCAGGCTTTCCTCACCCAGATGGATCCGCAAAGCGCATCCGTCCAGGTCGGTGAAGCTTTCATCAGCGGCCAGGATGCCTCCGTGCAGGTCAGTCTGCTGCATGTGAATAACGGCTTGTTCAGCAGCACCTGGAGCGAGCAGATGACCGCCACCCTGGTGTTGCAGGACGGCGCCTGGAAACTGACCAACGGCCCCTACCCGTACTGGTTCTGGAACTGGTACCAACCGGTCATCAAGACCCCCTAGGCGGAGGATCCCATGCGCACCATTCGCCGGCTTTATTTTTACCTGGTCAGCCTGATCAGCGCGGAAGTGGCCCTGTGGGGGCTGGTCAACCTGCTGCGCACCACGGTGGATTTGCTGCCCGGTAAGGGCAGCGCCAACCTGCTCTCCAGTGGACTCTCCCTGGTGCTGGTCGGCCTGCCCATTGCCCTGCTGCACTGGAGCGTTGCCCAACGTGAGGCGTTGCGGGATGAAGAGGAACGGGCCACACGCATCCGGGCCCTGTTTTTCTACGCCCTGCGGGCGGCCCTGCTGGTGCCGGTGGTGCAGAGCTTGTTGGCCATCCTCAGCCGCTGGATGTTGACCGCGCTGCGCCTGAATCCAATATCCGCCCTGGTTGGTTCCGGCCAGACAACGCTGGATAACCTGATTGCGATCGCCGTCAACCTGGCCCTGTTTGCCTACGTACAGCGCCGCCTGGGGGATGATTGGCGAGCCAACGTCCCCGGCAACAGCCTGGCCGAGGTGCGCCGTCTT
>CAYOOA010000186.1:0-1929 GCA_964405455.1 uncultured Anaerolineaceae bacterium
GGACTCGGCACTCAACACATCCAGGGCTGAGAAGGGTTCATCCAGGCAGAGCAGCTCCGGCTCCACGGCCATGGCGCGGGCAAAACCGACCTTCTGGCGCATCCCCCCGGAAAGCTCGCGCGGGTAGGCGGATTCAAAGCCGTCCAGCCCGACCCGGTCCAGCAGGTCCACCGCCCGGCTGGAGCGCACCGCCGGCGCCACGCCCTTGACCTTGAGGGCCAGCTCCACGTTTTCGATCACCGTCAGCCAGGGGAAGAGGGCAAAAGTCTGGAAGACAATCGAAGCATGCGGGTTAACCCCTCGCAGCGTCTCGCCGCGGTAGATCACCCGCCCCTGCGAGGGGCGCAGCAGACCGGCAATGATGCGCAGAAGGGTGCTTTTGCCGCAGCCGGAAGGTCCCAACAGGGCGACAAACTCCCCTTCGTTCAACACCAGGTTGACATCCTCCACCGCGGTGAAGCGGCGATCCCCGGTACCGTAAAGCTGAAAAATGTGATCCAACTGCAACAAGGGTTCGTTCATCGCTTACTCCATGCGGTATTTATCTTCGGCCAGCAAGTACAGACGCCGCCAGAACAGGCGGTTGATCAGGACTACGGTCAGCACCAGGCTCAGAGTGCCGGCCAGCAGCAGCGGATAGTTCCCCGTACCGGTGGCGTGTGCAATCAGTGAACCAACGCCGACGACCGAGAGCGTCTTGCCGCCAAAGGTCTGATATTCGGCCACGATGCTGGCGTTCCAGGCGCCGCCGCTGGCAGTGATGGCCCCGGTGACCAGGTAGGGGAAAATGGCCGGCAAAATCAACGTTCGCCAGCGCTGCCAGCCGGTAATTTTCATCAACTGGGTGGTGTATTTCAAATCCTGGGGGATGGCGCTGGCCCCGGCAATGATGTTGAAGAGCAGGTACCACTGGGTGCCCATCAGCATCAGGATGACCGCCGCAAGGTTCAGGCCGCCCGGCAGGTTGACCACCAGCAATAGCAAGACCGGGAAGAGGGCGGTAGCCGGCACCGAGGCGATCACCTGCACCACCGGCTGCAGCACGGCGGCCAGGCGGCGGTTGGTGCCGATGGCCACTCCCAGCGGCACGGTCCAGGCCAGGGCAATTACCAGGGCGGTCAGCACGCGCAGCAGGGTGAACAGCACGCTCAGCCCCACCTGGCCCCAATCGGCCAATGGGACGGAAATCAGCATCAGCAAGGCCCGGTAGAGGCCGTAGAGGATGGCCCCGCCCAACAACACGGATAGCACGACCCGGACCCAGCGGCGGGAGGGACTTTGCTCCTCATCCCCTGCGGGTTGGGGAAACAGCTTCATCATCCACTGGTCAAACTTTTCCACCAGCGGACCCACCAGGCGCTCCTGGAACCAGTGTCCGAGGCGCGATTTGCTGGTCAGGTTGTAAAACCAGGAAGTGGGCGGTTCATCATTTTCCACCATCTCCACCTTGAAGCGGTCCGACCAGGCGATCAACGGCCGCCAGACCAGTTGATCCAGCAGCACCACGGTGATGATCAGCGCGAGCAAGCCCCAGAGGATGGCCGGGTAGTTGCTGCGATTGGCCGCCTCGTGCAGGTAAGCCCCCAGGCCAGGCAGGCGGAAGTCGCGGTCGCCCAGGGTGAAGATCTCAGCCGCCATCAGGAAAAACCAGCCGCCCGCCCAGGACATCATACTGTTCCAGACCAGGCTGATGGCGCCGAAAGGCAGCTCCAATTGTTTGAACTTCATCCAGGTGTTCAGGCGGAAGATGGCGCTAGCCTCGCGTAGTTCCTTGGGGATGGTGGTCAGGGACTGGTACCAGGCAAAGGTCAGGTTCCAGGCCTGACTGGTGAAGATGAGCAGGATGGAGGAAAGTTCCGCGGCGGTGTCTTGCGGCAGGATGCTGCTCAAGCTGAGCAGGATGACCGGCAGGAAGGACAGGATCGGCAC
>CAYOOA010000187.1:0-1924 GCA_964405455.1 uncultured Anaerolineaceae bacterium
TCAAGACCAACAGTTCGTCCGGCGACCTGGGCTCGGAGGGTGACGGCATGGTCGGTACCGCCCTCAACCTGGGCGGCCAGATCGTGCACAAAGAGTAAGGTGCTCCTATATTTCAACAGGCTAATCGGGCGGTTGCCGATTACCCCCCATCAGGGGGCGAGCGCATAACATGATCGTTCACGGTCTGGCCCGGAGGGTGCTGCGCGAAGACCGGAACGATCTAAAAAAATACTTCTCAGTTTCTCTGTGTTTCAGAGATTGTTGATCGTTCCAATGAAAATAGCGGAACAGATTGGTTTTATAATCAATTGATCTTCTCCGGGTTCTCCGTGGCCTCTGTGCCTCAGTGGTGAAGAAGTTTTTTACAATTAGGAGGTAGAAATGGCAAAAGGTTTTAATCGCCCGGCCGGCCCCGCGGGCGGCGGCGGAATGATGGGACAACTGCGCAAGATGCAGGAACAAATGGCGGCCGTCCAGGCCCAACTGGCCGAGGAAACGGTCAGCGTGACCGTTGGCGGCGGAGCCATCAAGGTCACCATGACCGGCGCCCAGGTCTGCAAGGGCGTGGAAATTGACCCCGAACTGCTCAAGGATGCCGATGCGGAAATGCTGCAGGACATGGTGCTGAGCGCGGTCAACCTGGCGCTGGATAAATCCCGCGCCCTGCAGGAAGAGCGCATGGGCCCGCTGACCGGCGGCCTCTCCGGCCTCGGATTCTAAACTGCCATGCCGGTTTTACCCCAACCGATCCAGGACCTGATCACCGCCTTTGAACGCCTGCCGGGCATCGGCCCCAAATCCGCTTCCCGGCTGACCTTCTTCCTGCTGCGCGCGCCGGAGGATCTGGCTCTCAAGCTGGCGGAGGCCCTGGTGGCCCTGCATACCGCCACGGGGATGTGCCCGATCTGCTTCAACATCACCTCCAGCGGGCGCGAGATGTGCGAAATCTGCGCCGACCCCAGGCGCGACCCGGCCAGCCTGTGCGTGGTGGAGGAACCGCTCGACGTGCTGGCCCTGGAGCGCACCGCCGGCTTCAGCGGGCGCTACCACGTGCTGCACGGCGTGCTTTCACCCATTGAGGGCATCGGCCCGGAGGACTTGAAGATCCGCCCGCTGATCGAGCGCGTCAGGCAGGGGGAGGTGAAGGAAGTCATCCTGGCCACCAACCCCAGCATGGAGGGCGATGCCACCGCGCTGTATCTGCGCCAGCAGCTCACCCCGCTGGGCGTGCGCATCACCCGCCTGGCCCGCGGCCTGCCCATGGGCTCCGACCTGGAATACGCCGACCAAAACACCATCCTGCGTGCCCTGGCGGGAAGGCAGGAGATGTAAGTTCTTATTAACGCGGATTTACACGGAGAGAACGGATAAACACGGAAAGAACAAAAATATAGTGTAAACCGCCCCGGTGATGAGCCGGGGCGATTTTCTCCCTCTCCCTTTTGGAATCACACCCTGAGGGTCTTGGAGACCCTCAGGGTGTGTGTATTGAAAACCATTCCATCTTTTTTGGCGCAGTTAGAGCCATCTTTTTGTGTAACGATTACGTCTTATCTAAATAAGTGCAAGGGTGGATGCGGC
Organism: uncultured Anaerolineaceae bacterium; assembly: GCA_964405455.1. GTDB lineage: Bacteria > Chloroflexota > Anaerolineae > Anaerolineales > Anaerolineaceae > CALESS01. The sequence continues at coordinate 1,582 of CAYOOA010000187.1, forward strand.
GTTTCGGCGCAGGAGCAGGGTTCATCCCTGCCCGGATTGGGTGGACGCGCCGTTATTGGTGTAGGGGCACGGGGAAAATCTACAACGGCCAAATGTTTCCTGCTTGACTTGAATCCATTGCCTATTTTCCCCCGTGCCCCTACCGGCCGGGTGGATTGCGGGATTTTGGCGGTTTTATAACACGTATGTGAAAAACTATTTCATCTTTTTTGGGGCAGTTTGTGCCATCTTTCGCCGGCCGGGGTGCACCCTCGAATGGTTTTATGCTATAGTTAACCCATCAACATCCTGAGGGGAGCTTTGCATGCCCGCGCCCGATTCCATCCTCCAACTGGTTGAACGC
>CAYOOA010000188.1:0-1904 GCA_964405455.1 uncultured Anaerolineaceae bacterium
GCCGCGGATCAACTGGTGGCAGCCTACCTGGATGAGACCACCAACGCCTGGATGGAGGTGGATTACAGCCTGGATGAGGCCAGCCACACCGTCTCCATCTTAACGGCTCACCTCAGCGTGTGGTCGCTGTTCGGGCTGGAGGATGATTCGATCGTGAGTACGGCTCCACATTTCCGAATTTATTTCAACGATAAGCTGAATGCGCCCCTGTTTGGCAAGCCCAGCGGGGCAGGTCCAATCTATGACTTTGTGGCCCAGGTCCGCGCAGCCCTGGTGGATGCGTATGATGCCTACGCGAAGGCACCCGGATCTTATGGCGGTATCGGTTTTAGACAGCCGGATATGACCAATGTTTATCTCTACGAATGGAAGGATCCCTCGGATGCTGCTGAATGGGGCTGGTATTCCAAGAATATCCGCATCCCCAACTCCTACTCCGACCTTGCCACCTTGCGTCAGGATGTGGCCCATGAGCTGTTCCACAGCATCCAGAACCAGTACACCAACGTGGTCAGCATGCACAGCAACCGCTGGTTCATGGAAGGCAGCGCGGATTATGCTGCCGCCACAATCGGAACCACCAACGGCTTGCAGAATACCCTGGGCTTGGATTTCATCAAGAAACCGCTCAACGATCCTGACGAGAAACACATGTACCGGTTTTCGCATTTCCTGCAGTACATGGATCAGCACGACCTGCCTTTTAAGGATCTGAGCGAAGCAATCCTATCCACCGGCGGAGATGCCCTGGCCGGAATGGAAGGGTTTGCCGAAGCCAAAGGCACCGACCTGCAGGAAATCTATGCGGATTTTGCTTCCACTTTTATCTTCGGCAACAGCCTGAAGCGCGAACCTCTACCCACCGGCAGCCCGATGGACTTGGCGGATGCCAAGGACAGCTTTCAGAAATCAGCTACACGCCTTTCCACCACGCTGGATATTCCCGGCAATTACACCACCCGCCTGGTGGGCTATGAGATTACGGATGATGCCTCAGTCGCCCCTTATAAGGCCTACCTCAGCCTGCTGGATGAATCCAGCCTGGTGAAAGCGCGCTATGTGATTGATAAAGAAGGCGAGATGACCGGCGGTCCCCTGGACAGCAGCAAGCCGGTGGAGGTGGAGCTCCAGGGCGGGATGAAGGTATATTTCCTGGTAACGAATGGTAATGAAAACCAAGGTACGGTTACGGTGGCGCTGGAGCAAAATCCAACCATCCTCAGCACATCGTACTCCAATTCCTTCAATGCCCTGATCTATAACCAGGACTTCACCGGGAGTGTTAGTTTTATGATCAGTTCCACGGCCCCGTTTGAGATCGTGCGGGAAATGGTGGCGCCCAACCAGGAAACATTCGTTCTCGATCTACGCATTCCCGATTTGAAGAATGGCGCGGAAATATATGTCGAGGGGGCGGTGAGTAGCATCGGGAACAAGAACCAGGAATCCAACCTGACGCCGAACATTGTTGAACGTTATTGGTATGTGACCGAAGTCGGAGAGATCATGGGTGGTTCGGCTGCGGCATCTCTACCACCCAATTCAACACAGGGAGTCAGTATGAACTTCAATATTCTCATCGACTGTACGAATAATAGTATCAAAAATTCCAGCGCTGTCCGATGTGGCAGCGGCACAGTGGTCATAATCCGGATTGGACCGTAATACATCCAAACAACAAAACACCCGAAGGGATTTCAAAATCCTTCGGGTGTTTTTTCGTTTTATTGGCGCAGAAGTGGTGGCCCGACATTGTGGTTAATACGCAATGATGTCGCCCGTGATCTCCACCTCAATCAGCACTCCGTCAATCTCCCAGGGGATCTTCTGATCACGCAGCGGGCCGCGCTCGACATGCCGCGCCAGGTTGACCCGAATGCAGGGCTGCGATCTTTCCGCCCCGC
>CAYOOA010000189.1:0-1892 GCA_964405455.1 uncultured Anaerolineaceae bacterium
TGCCGGATGCCGCGCCTGTCACAATGGCAACTTTATTTTCAAACCGTTTGCACATAGCATTCTCCTGCAAAGTTTTATTGAATCACTGCCGAAATGGAATCAACCACAGCCTTGACGATGTATTTCCGGTACGGTCCCACTGGCGTGCCGGAATAGATGGCGGTCGTTTTGCCTTCTTTGAACCTCCGCACGAGCGGCAAATCCCAATCCGGGTACGGTATGGGCGCGTTCCGATCGTAATCGCCAAAGGCATTGTATTTCTTCATGGCGTGGAAAATCATCAGGTCGGTGTTCTCGGCGGTGAATTCTGTTGGGAGTTCCAGGGCAAAGTCGAAGCCTTCTACGATTGCCCTCCGGAACGCTGCATAGGTTTCCAGCTTGGTTCGCTTCTTGTCCCAAAACTCATCCCCGTATTCATCCACCGACCAGGTAAGCTCCCACTTGCCGCCCCATTCGGCCATGATTGTTCGCAGCCCTGCTTCCAGCGGTTTGCGGTACAGGTCTGCCCGCAGATCCTGCGTCTCCTTCTTGAAGGGATGACCGTGTTTGGAAAGAACCAGCAGGATGCTTTTATCGCTTGGAATTTCAACCAGCCGATCCCGCAGGATCTGGAAAAAAGCCTCGCAATAGGCCGCCTGGTTTCCAAGCTGATCTGCCATAATCACCCGGGCGCGCCCTCCGACCAGCTGATGCAGCATGGGCAGGAGGTAACCGTAGTCCTCAAAATCACTGTACAGCGGGCAATTAATCGCCTGGTAGACAATCGTCTGACATCCGGCGGCAATCAATTCCTCCACGGCCGCCTGGATGGTTTCCGGGACCATGTAATAGGCGTTGCGGAATTCAAGCCCGGGGAATTGATCCGCCAGGATTGCAACCGCTTCGTCATATACTTTTCGAAGTTGGCTGCGGTACGCCACCCGTTGTTCAGGGATCAACTTCCCGTAGTACCAACCAACGATCTTGGCGCCCACCTTGTCGCAAACATCCGGCAGTCCGTTGGGGCCGTCGCCGGTGTAGAGGAAGTAGCCGTGATCCCAGGGATTCTTCAGATTCGGCGGAATCCATTTGACAGCGCACTGCGCATAGGGCACGCCGGCCTTATTCGCGGTCGACCCAAAGGCATCCACCAGCCGGGTTGGCTTGAACTCTGTCCGCGCCATGGGATTCTCCGGGTCGATCAGGCCGATGCCTTTATCCGCCAGGATCATTTTCACCAGGAATGACGGCAAACTGTAACGAAAGACGTGCTCCATGAAGTCGCTGTAAAACTTGGCTTCATAAGCTTCCGGAAGGCCCAGTTCAGCAATGATGATACCGGTTTTTCCGGTTGCATGTTTGTCTTGTTTTTTGAACAGGACCTCGTAACCGTATTGTTTCCCAAAGCGTAACCGATCCAGGAATTCAGGCATGGCAAAACCCTCAACAACCCGTGTTCTTGAAATTCCGGTACAGCAGGATGCTGCCAATGGCAAAACCGGCCTGGCCAATGGCGTTGATTGATTCCTCAATCCACTGCATGGCAAGGGTTTGTTCGGCGCTGGCCAGGGCGCCCATTGCCAGCAGGCCCATCACCCCCACCACGAACCCTACGGCGGCGCCCCTTGCCCCGCGTTTGAAGGCTAAATAACTGAGGATTCCCTCTGCACCCAGGCTGGCGAGGGTCATTACGAACAGAAAAGGAATTTTCCAGGCTGCCATGGCCATAGTTCCCTGAGCCGGGACGGCCCATTTCTTTCTGCGAACCATGCTGATGACCGCCACGCAGATCCCCAGGAAGCCAATCGCCGAAAATACGAACTGGCCCTGGTTCATCCACTGGATATCTGCCACGCCGGTCGTGTAGAGCAGTTTCCACAGGGCTTTGAAAGTTCCGCCCAGGAAAACCAGCA
>CAYOOA010000190.1:0-1882 GCA_964405455.1 uncultured Anaerolineaceae bacterium
TGGCGGTCCACCGCCGGTTGATTGAATATTACGGCCTGCCGGAGTGGCGCGAACCTCTGCCCGCCCTGGACGAGTTGGTTTCCACCATCCTCTCGCAGAACACCAACGACCGCAACCGCGACCTGGCCTTCAACCGCCTGCGGGCGGCCCTGCCCACCTGGGAGCAGGTGCGCGACGCCCCGGCCGGGGTGGTGATCGAGGCCATCCGCCCGGCCGGGCTGGGCAACCAGAAAGGTCCGCGCATCCAGCAGGTGCTGCACCAGATCACCGCCGAGCGCGGCAGCCTGGATCTGTCCTTCTTGAAGGATCTCACTGCGGAGGAGGCGCACGCCTGGTTGATGCGTTTCAACGGCGTGGGACCCAAGACGGCCGCCATCGTGCTGGTCTTTTCGCTGGGCATGCCGGCCTTCCCGGTGGATACGCACATCTACCGCGTCAGCGGGCGGCTGGGCTTGCGCCCGGAGGGCATGAGCGTGGAGCAGGCTCATCCGCACCTGGCGGCGCTCTTCCCGGCGGCGGAGTACGGCCCGGCCCACCTCAACCTCATCCGCCTGGGGCGCGAGATTTGCCACGCCCGCAAGCCGGATTGCCCGGTGTGTCCGTTGAAGGATTTGTGCGTGTATTACCAGGCAAGCCTTCACCACGGAGTGACTGAGGGCATGGAAGACACGGAGATTTAGGAAGCATAAAATCAGGACATCCGGGTGGGTGTCCTAATTTCTCAACCGTAGAGGCGACGCTCGCGAAGCACCCCTGGGGATGCGTCGCCTCTACCGTTTTTGGTGGGCACGGGCACGGGGGAGCCGAAATGAGCTTGAATTTCTCGCTATCTCCCGTGCCCTTCCCGGGTTTCCATGGGCTGTGCGGAAAAAAGTAAAAAAATGGTGCTTGACAAACTGAATATTTGTTCTATAATAGAACAAACGTTCAAATCGGAGGTTTCCCCATGGCTTATACTTCCACCACCCGCTCGTCTGTCAATCCGTTTCGTTTGCTGGATAAAGTCAGGAGCAAGCCCGGCCTGCTCTTCGGGCTGATCATCATCAGTGCCCTGATTTTCTTCGAAATGTTCAACTATTCCACCACCGATTACGCCCTGCGCGACCTGCTCGGCGGGCTGAAGTTTGCCGGCATGCCCTGGGCGACCATCCTGGCGGTGGCCTTCTGCGGCATTGATTTCGCCGGGATCGCCCGCCTGTTCACCCCGCAGACCGGGGCGGCCGAGCCCAAGGAGACCTGGTACCTGCTGGGCGCCTGGATGCTGGCCGCCACCATGAATGCCCTGCTCACCTGGTGGGGCGTCTCGATGGCGATTGCCAACCACCCGCTGCTCAGCACCGCGGTGGTCAGCTCCACCACCGTGACGCGCGTGGCGCCGATCTTCGTGGCCCTGATGGTCTGGGTCATCCGCATCCTGATCATCGGCAGCCTCTCGGTGGCGGGGGAGCGCATCTTCTCGTCGCAGAACAAACCCGCCTACAACCGCCCGGCCCCGGCTGCCCAAACGCCTGCCCCGCGCCCGTCCCCGGCCGTGCAGCGCCCGCTCTCCGTTGCCGTCCCGCGGCCTTCCGCTCCCCGCCCGGCCATGCACTCCCAGCCGGATCTATCCGGCCGCCCGGAGCCGACCTACCACAGCCTGTCGGCCTCGCCCCGCCCGCTGCCGCCCCGCTCCAACCCTGCTGAGAACCGGCGGGTCTAGGGCTGGGGTATCCGAAAGACTGCCTGACCTCCTGAACAAGACTGGCCTGACACCTTTTCTAAAAACACCCTGAGGGTCTTTAAGACCCTCAGGGTGTTGATTTTGACCGTGTCTCTTTTCGCTATTTCTTCTCTTCCTCTTTGGGCGGGGGACCCGCCAGCGGCAGCCAGACGCAGAACGTGG
>CAYOOA010000191.1:0-1869 GCA_964405455.1 uncultured Anaerolineaceae bacterium
AAAACCGCCTGGAACCCGGACTGCCGGTGGATTTGCTGAACATGGATACCATCCTTGCAGCAGAATTCAATTATGCTGCCCAGACCGCCTTCCAGGCCAATGAAGACCGGGCGCGTGTCACTTCCTTTTACCTTGTCACGGTAGGCTCCTTCCTGGCGGCCATCCTGTCCACCCAGTTCATCACCGCGCCCGGAGAACTAATCTACGGCGGGTTTTCAGCCCTGTTCATGGTCATTTCTTTGATGGGGATCATCACTTTACTTCAATTGGCTCGCGCCAGGGCAGCCTGGTATGAATCGGTCCGAACAATGAACCAGTTGAAAGATTTTTATATAAAATACACCCCCAATTATCCCTTGCAGGATGCCTTCCGCTGGCGGACCGGCAGCATCCCGCCTCGTTTGAAGATCTCCAGCATTTCATTTTTGCTGGCCCTGGAGATCTGCCTCCTGGGTTCGTTTATGTTTGGCGCAGCCGTGGTCTTTCTAATCCTGGCAGTGAAAGGTGAGACTCTCTGGTGGGGCATCCTCGCTGGTTTGTTCTTTCTCGTTCTTCAAATGACCCTCTATGCCACGATCCTGCGGGACTTAAAAGTCCCAAAAAGGGGATAGGCAAAAAAAAACAAAATGACGAAAAACCCGGCTTTCGCCGGGTTTTGTTCTTATTGATTGGCAGCCATTCCAATAATGATGAACAGGCAAAATAGGACCGCCATCAGGATTAGACCAATCGTGATATTGCGGCGCGCGCGGATCTTGTACTTTTCCATCTCCAGGCGCAAATCCTCATTCCCGGCGAAGGAGTTGCCCAGCAGAGCGGAGCGGGCGCTAAAGAAACCAATCGCCCAGATAAAAAGCCCCCCCACCAACCACCACCAACCTGAAGATAAAATCTTCGCGGTGCTGACTTTTGCTTTCAACTCTTCGCGGATTATCGCGGTCCGTGGATCGAATGGTTCACGATTAACCGGTGGTCGAACCACTCCCGAAACCATATCTTCCACCCACGAGCGGGGCGGCTCGGTCTGGACAGGTTGGATAACAGGCGGCTGCGTTCCCCTGGTAAGTGGTTTGACTGGCTGGATCGGAGGGGCTATCAAAGGCTCGACCGGCGTGGGACCGTTTCGCAGGCTTCCCGCTTTCTCCCGCGCCTTGACTGCTTCTTTCACCTCCGCGGAACAATACGGGCAGCGCGCCAGGCTGCCGTTCACCAGCTTGCCGCAGGATGGGCAATCCACCAGCAGGGATCTTCCGCAGGTGCTGCAGAACATGGCATTGAGATCGTTATTTGCACCGCAATACATACAGGGCAGCGTCACGACTTGCGCAGATCGGGAAATCCCGGCTTGTTCCACCGGGGTGGATGGCGTCATGACAGGCGGCAGCGCATGCAAGTTGGTGCCGTCTTCTGGAATAGGTGCCCCGGCATATTTCTCCGAAAAAATGGCCGTACTCACTTCGCCGGTTGAATAGCCGCCGGTCGGTTGGCCGGCTTCCAGGTCTGCCGCCAACTGGCGGGCAGTTGTATACCTCCGGGTGCGGTCGCGCTCCAGCAGCCGCTCAACAATCTGCACCATCCCTTCCGGAAGACCCGGTCGGAGGGTGCGCAGGTTGGGTACAGGTGCAGAGGTGATGCTGCGCATGATGGAGACCAGCGAATCACCCTCAAACGGAATTCGCCCGCCCATCATCTCAAACAAGACCACCCCCAGCGACCACAGGTCGGTCTGGGCATCCGGCGTTTGCCCATTCCAGATTTCCGGTGCCAGGTAATCCGGTGTTCCCACGATCATTCCGGTGCGGGTCAACCTTGACCCTTCATTCACCAGGCGGGCGATGCCAAAATCAGCCAGCTTGGCAACCTTATCAT
>CAYOOA010000192.1:0-1833 GCA_964405455.1 uncultured Anaerolineaceae bacterium
AGATTATACCTGCTCCAGCCCGCTTTGGCAAGGATTCCCCTGCACAATCCCGCCGGGTCGGTTACAATCAAACCATGCAACCGCGCCGCCCCTTCCTGCTCAGCCTGCTCGCCATCGCCTTCCTGCTGTTTGCCGTCAACGGCTTCATCCGCCTGGGCGGAGCCCTGGCGGACTGGGACCTGCTGACCGCCGCCGGCATGCGCCCCGGGCCAATCTACCCGGCCCTGACCGGGGCGGCCTACGGACTGAGCGGGCTGGCCGTGGCGCTGGGCCTGTGGTTCGGCTGGCAAAAGGCCGGCCGCCTGGCGCGCGGACTGGCGCTTTTCTACGCAGCCTGGTACTGGATCGACAAGCTCTTCATCGCCGGCAACCCGATTGCGCGCACCAATTGGCCGGCGGCGCTGGTGATCAGCCTCGGGCTGCTGGCCGCAGTCATCGGCATCCTGCAACTGCGCCGGGTGAGGCTGTTTTTACACGAATTAAACCGGGAGAACGAACATGCAAAATGACGGCCAGGAAATTGAAGCCAAGTTTTACCTCGGAAACCTCGCGGCATTTGAAAACAGGCTCCTCCACCTGGGCGCGGAGTTGATCAGCCCGCGCGTGCTGGAGATCAACCTGCGCTTTGATCTGCCGGACGGCAGCCTGACGGCCGCCCGCCAGGTGCTGCGCCTGCGCCGGGATGCCGTCACCCGCCTGACCTTCAAAGGCCCGGCCCAACCCGGCGAGATGGTCAGTATGCGCCGCGAGATCGAGTTTGAAGTCAGCGATTACCAGGCCGCCCGCCAGCTTTTGGAGGCCCTGGGTTACCACGTCAGCATCTTCTACGAAAAATACCGCACCACCTACGCCCTCAACGGCTGCGAGGTGGTGCTGGATGAACTGCCCTACGGGCTGTTTGTGGAAATTGAAGCGGTCAACGCCGAAGCCATCTACAACGCGGCCAAACGGCTGGGTTTGGATTGGGATGCCCGCATCGCGGATAGCTACCTGGGGCTCTTTGCCCGCCTGAAGGCGGCCACCGGCCTGGAAGCCGAGAACCTGGCTTTTGACGAACTGTCCGGCTGGCGCGGCGACCTGGCGGCCATCGGCCTGCGCCGGGCGGATTAATCGCGCTGGCGGCCGAGCGAGCCCAGGTAGATCACAAACTGAGCTTCGCCATCCAACCCCAACACCCGGTTCAACTCATCATCGTGGAAGGCCGCAATGGCGCACACCCCGCAATGGATCACCTCCGCGGCCAGGTACAGGTTCTGGCAGACGTGCCCGGCATCCAGGTGCAGGTAGCGGTAACCGCGCTGGCCGTAGCGGTACTGCATCCGCTCCACCACCGCCACCCAGATGAAAGTGACCGCGCTGGTGCGCACCTGGTTCTGATCCAGGCAGGCCTGCGTGACCAATTCGTTAATCCCATCCGAGGCGGACAGGCGCAGCAGGGCGTGCTCGAGGGCGGCGTAGCGGTACAGCCCCGGCTCCAGCCCCTCCACCCGGTTGATCAGCAGCAGGGTCTCAAAGGCATGCCGCGCCCCGGCGGAGGGGACAATCCGCAGGGTGACCGGCCGGGAGGTGACCCGCTTGACGCCCTGGGTGGCCCACAGCAGGAAGGATAACTCCTCCAGGCTGAGCGGGCCGGGGGCGTACTTGCGCTGCGAGGTGCGCTGCGCCATGGCGGTGCGCACTTCCATCACAGGCAGATCCACCTCCAGCGGGTTCGGCAGATCAATCAGCCTGGCCTCGGGGGGATAGGGCAGCTCCAGGGGCGGCTGCTGCTCGTGCTTCTCCTCCGCGGTGGGTTGACGGCGCCCGCGCGGGCCCGTGCGGCGCATGAATTCC
>CAYOOA010000193.1:0-1826 GCA_964405455.1 uncultured Anaerolineaceae bacterium
GCGGCGGCAACAAGACCCGCAAGCTGGAATTCAGCGTGGCGGATGCCCTGGCAAAGGGCGCCGATACCCTGGTGACCCTCGGCGCAGTGCAATCCAACCACTGCCGCCAGACAGCCGCTGCGGCCGTCCGTTACGGGTTGAAGTGCGTGGTGGTGCTGCGCGGGTATGCCCCGCAGCACGTCACCGGCAACCTGCTGCTCGATCACCTGCTGGGTGCCAAAGTGGTCTTCGCCGGCGACCGCGAACGGGAGGAAGTGGCCGAGGAAGTGGTGGCCGAGCTGCGCGCCGGGGGTGCGAACCCGTATTTCATGCCGGTTGGCGCATCCAACGAGGTGGGCGCCATGGGCTTTGTGGCCGGCATGGAGGAATTGGTCGGCCAGTTGGGCCCGCTTCACCTGCAGCCAGACCGGGTGGTGGTGGCCAGCAGCTCCGCCGGCACCCAGGCAGGCATGTGCGTGGGCGCCAGGCTGCTCGGATTCAAAGGCCAGGTGACCGGCATCGCCATTGACAGCACCCGGGCTGAATTGAGCGCGGAAGTGGCTCACATCGCCAACGGCGCGTTGCAAAAGCTCGGCCGGGCGCCGGATTTCTCCGCTGCCGAAGTGACCGCCTACGACGGCTACCTGGGCGCAGGTTATTCGATCATGGGCGAGCCGGAGCAGGAAGCAATTGAACTGCTGGCCCGCTACGAGGGCATCCTGCTCGATCCGGTCTACACCGGGCGGGCGATGGCCGGCATGATCGACCTGGTCCGCAAGGGTGAATTTGGTAAACATGAAACCCTGGTCTTCTGGCATACCGGCGGGGCGGTGGCCCTGTACGCCTATGCCGACCAGTTGATGAAAGGCTTGTAAGCCGGTTAGCATTCAACCATTCCAGAAATCACCCTCCAGGGGGTGAAAGGAGCTTGTTTGTATGGAATTGATCACTCATTCAGAGGAATACCGGCAGGCTTTCGAGCAATTCCAGGCGCGCTACCCGGAATACACATCCACCCACCTGCTGGATGAACTGCGCCAGACCGAATACGGCCGGCTGGACCGGCTGGGAACGGTCTACCTGGATTACACCGGCGGCGGCTTGTACGCCGAATCGCAGGTACAGAAGCACATGGCCCTGTTGCGCGAGAATGTCTTCGGCAACCCGCACTCCTCCAATCCGAGCTCGATTCTCTCCACTCACCTGGCGGAGGAGGCGCGCCGGGCCGTGCTGGAGCACTTCAACGCCTCGCCGGATGAATACGTGGTCATCTTCACTTCCAACGCCAGCGGTGCGCTGAAGCTGATCGGCGAATCGTTCCCCTTCACCGCCGGCAGCCGCTACCTGCTGACCTTTGACAACCATAACTCGGTCAACGGCATCCGTGAGTTTGCCCGCGCCCGCGGGGCGCAGGTAACCTACATCCCGGTCTGCCTGCCCGAGCTGCGGGTGGACGAGAGCGGCATTGACGCCTACCTGGACCTGATCCAGCCCGGCAAGCCCAGCCTGTTTGCCTTCCCGGCCCAATCCAACTTCTCCGGCGTGCAGCACCCGCTGGAGTGGATCGAGAAGGCCCACGCCCGCGGCTGGCTGGTCATGCTGGACGGCGCCGCCTTTGTGCCCTCCAACCCGCTGGATATCTCGCGCTGGCAGCCGGATTTCGTGCCGATCTCATTCTACAAGATGTTTGGCTACCCGACCGGCGTTGGCGCGCTGATCGCGCGTAAATCCGCCCTGGCGCAGTTGCACCGGCCGTGGTTTGCCGGGGGCACCATCACCGTGGCCTCGGTACAGGGTGACAAATACTACCTGGCCGCCGGGGAGGCCGCCTTTGAAGAGGGCACGCT
>CAYOOA010000194.1:0-1823 GCA_964405455.1 uncultured Anaerolineaceae bacterium
TTCTGGTACTCCTGGCGGGCTGCCTCCCGCCGACTTTCACCCCCACGCCGCCGGTTGCCGCCACCATCCCGCTCGTCGTCACCATCCCACCGACCGCCACCGCTACATCCATTCCCACCCCGGCAGTTACCGTCTCCAAACCGCTGATGCAGGTCTTCATCCTCACCCCGCTGCGCACCTGCATTGTGGGGAATGACTTCATGAGCGGCAATGTCTGCGAGGGGACGAACTGCGGCGACTGCAACTGCACTCGCGAGCAGTTTGATCCGCCCTCGCCGCTGACCGGCGTCTCCCCATTGCACATCAACGACCCGCAGTACGCCGGGTACAAGTACAAGGATTGCTTCGAGATCAGCCTGCGCGATTACGAGGTGCAGGACATCATCGATGATATGAAACTGATCCAGCAAAAAACGCTGGAATGGACCGGCGGGGCGCTGGACCTGCAGCTCGAGTTCCAGGTGCTGCCGGTGGATTTCACCGGCTTCACCGCCCCGGATTTCATCATCGGGCCGTTTGAAATCGACGATGAATTCCTGAATGCCTACGTCACCACCGCCACGGATTTCGTCTATGTAGTCAACGGCGTGTACGACCGCAGCAAGGGCCGCCACCTGGGCTACGAATGCGGCAGTTCCTACGGGGAGTTGAGTGTGCGCGGGGCCGGTTTCTCGGGCATCCAACTGAACGATATCTGCCATTATGTGACCATTGACGGCCAGCGGGTGTATGAGCCGCTCATCCACGAATGGCTGCACAACCTGGATTGGGCGCTGTATTCGATCAACCATGTGCCCGACCGCTACCAGTTTGCCAGCCCGGACTGGGCAGCCTGGCAGCATGCCTCCTGGCCGGCCTGCGGCGAGGGCGACCCGGATCCGTTGGCCTGGTTCCCCAGTGTGGACTTGTGCGAGTGGGACCCCGACTGGCAGGATTGCAACAATACCGCCTCGGCCGGGGCCTGCCTGCACGCCGGGGAGGTGGACGGTGGAATCTCGTGGTATGAGCATGTTCTCTCGGTCCACTACCCGCGCAATTTGAATTACATTGGCAATTTCTGCCGGGACGGCGTGCAGGATTTCAACGAAACCGGGGTGGATTCCGGCGGGGCATGTAATTAAACAGGCGACCAGGGAAGGTGCCTCACCTTCCCCGGCAAAATCCATCTTCTGCGAAAATCCGTTTACTCCGTGGTCAAAAACCTACAGCTTCCACTTGCTGTAATCTTCCTGCTCCATGGGTAGTTGTTGATCATCCTGGGGGCGCTTGATCCACCAGCCGATGCCGCGGGCGGCAAAATCCTCCCAGCGCTTGGGCGAAAGTGCCAGCAGCACGCCGAAATTCACGCCGACCATCACACCCAGCAGCACGCCCCAGCCGGCGCCGTTGAGCATGCCCTCCTTGCCGGCCACCGCCAGGCCGATGCCGCCCAGCAGCAGGGTGCTGACCGCGACGGAGATGGCCAGGAAGGTGAAAAAGCGCAGTAAAAACGGGATCCATTTCATCGGCGTTTCAATCCTATTCGTCCTGTTTGGCAGTCCTCTGGTCGGAGTTTTCCTCCTCGGGGTTTTCTTCTTTGTGCTTCACCCACCATCCGGCCATCCGGCCGGCGAAATCACCCCAGTAACGGGTGTTGAGCGCCAGCAGCGCTCCGACGGTGAGCCCCGCCAGCAGGCCGAAGAGCAGCCCCAGGTTCACCCCGTTGGAGAGACCCTGTTTGCCGGCCAGGATCCAGCCCAGGAGGCCCGCCACAATCACTCCGACCGCCGCCCCGGAGAGAATATTCATGAAGTAGCGAATGAAAAACTTGAGCCAGTTCATGG
>CAYOOA010000195.1:0-1770 GCA_964405455.1 uncultured Anaerolineaceae bacterium
ACTTACCTGATCGCGATCATTCCACACCACGGCCTGTATCAAATCATCCTGGTGCTGCGCTCCATTCCGCTGCCGAGGTGACCGCAGGGCAGGCCGGGTTGCCTGCCAGAGATTCAAAATCTTTCATTCAGCACGGCGCTTTCGTCGCAGAAACTGGCGGGGTTGGCCGATGAACCGAAAGCAGAAACGCACGTTGATCTTTACCGGTCTGGTGCTGCTGGCCCTGACCTTGATCAATTTTCTACTCCCGTTTGGGCTGCCAAAGCCCGGCATGATGAATTGCGGCCCGGACCAGTGGCTGTGGACAGGCGAGAATATCCGTGACAAGGGTGATTTCCTGGCTTACCTGCAGGCGCACGAGGTGGAACTACTGCGCGGAAGCAATACCCCCCGCCTGGGTGGATTCCCACCCGGTGTGACCGTTAGCCCGATGAATGTGCAGCTTGATTGGGAGTCCATTGCAGATCAAATCGTGGTCAAACATCGGATCGGGTACACACTCTACCAGTTGACCTACCGCCACCCGGCTTGCAATCCAGGTCAAATCTATACGTTGAAGATGACCAGTTACGGTTTTGCCGAGCTTTACGGCTGCTGCGGGATCTGAGACACCAAAATTATCTACAGCGGGTATTTTTCAGGTAAAATCAGGCGATATGCGCAAAATTTTCCGCCTGATTTTGATTTTCATTGTCCTCAGCCTGGCTGGTTGCACCCAGGCAACGGCTCTCCCCAATGCCAATTTAAAACCGACAAATTTACCGGTTGCAGAAACCAACACCCCCAATCCTTCGCCCATTCCTCCCACGGTAACCATTGAACCAACCGGGAACCCAACGGCTTCAGAAACACCGACCGCATCTCCCACATTGGATACCCGTCCCCTGCCCGCGGACTGGCAGACCTGGCCGGTGGTGCCGTCGGTTTCTCCCTGGCTCAAGGACTTGTACGCCCGGGGCCTGGCCGAGGGCAACAATCCGCACGCCTTCTCCAAGATCGGCGATTGCCAGAACGTGGTTTCCCTGTTCCTGTCACCCTTTGATGTGCCTGCGGAATACCGCCTGGGCGAGCAATACGCCTCCCTGCAGGCAACCATTGACCAGTTCGCCGGCTCGTGGGGGCGGAAAAGTCAGGCCGTACGCGGCGGATTTAACGTAGCCAGCGTGTTCAACCCCATGCTGGCGGATCCGAAGGCCTGCGAGAAAAATGAAACCCCGCTGGATTGCGAATTTCGCCTGAATCACCCGTCCATCGTAACCATCAGCATGGAAGAGTGGTGGTCCAAGAATCCGGCCGAAACCTACGAGAAGTACCTGCGGCAGATCGTGGAATATGCGCTGGCGCACAAGGCCGTGCCGATCCTGGCCACCAAGGCCGATAACCTGGAAGGGGATATGAGCATCAATGCGGCCATTGCCCGGGTGGCGTATGAGTATGATGTGCCGTTGTGGAATTTCTGGGCAGCCGTCCAAAACCTGCCGGGAAAAGGCTTGCAGCCGGACGGCTTTCACCTGACAACCGGGGCACCCTACCTGGATGATCCGGCGATCATGGAGCATGCCTGGCCGTGGCGCAACCTGACCGCCCTGCAGGCCATCGATGCGGTCTGGCAGGCGGTGCGGTAGGGGTATCAACCACAGATAACACAGATAAAAACACAGAAATCAATTCGATTTCTGTGTTTTGTTTTAATTGAAAAAAAACAGCCAGAGGAAAGAATTGGGTATTACGGGTTGCGCTCGAAGATGAGCATCCCGTTGCTGCCGTACA
>CAYOOA010000196.1:0-1751 GCA_964405455.1 uncultured Anaerolineaceae bacterium
GCAGGATGCTGCTCAAGCTGAGCAGGATGACCGGCAGGAAGGACAGGATCGGCACGCTTTGCAACACATCCAGCAGCGGCATGAGCAGCCGCTCGGCGCTGCGGTTATAGGCCGCCGTCCGTCCGTAGAGCAGGGTGAAGAGCATCGAAAGGGCGTAGGCAGCGGCCATCCGCCCCACGGAAAGCAGAGTGTACCACGGCAGGGCGGCCGGGGAGAGTGAGATCTCCGGCCCGGCAATGACGGCCGGGGCGTTGAAGGCCAGGCGCGCGCCGATGTAGAGCAGGAC
This sequence comes from uncultured Anaerolineaceae bacterium, assembly GCA_964405455.1. Taxonomy (GTDB): domain Bacteria; phylum Chloroflexota; class Anaerolineae; order Anaerolineales; family Anaerolineaceae; genus CALESS01. Next base: position 287 of record CAYOOA010000196.1, read on the forward strand.
GACCACCAGGGCCAGGGAGAGGAAATCGCCCCCGGTGAACGGCAGCCCGCTACGCTGCGAGGAATGAAAGATTTGTTCGTTATTCGCCATCCAAACTGCTGCCTCCCATTCCCATTTTTACCACGAAGCCGTCGAAAAGAAAGAGTCAATAAAAAGGAATATTGACACTCGGAGTATCCGAGAACACAGATAAAGAGTTACTCACCTCCCTGGAGAGGTGGACTGCGCAAAAGAGTTATCCTGAATGGTCGGGTCTCCAGATCGTGCGCAATGAAGGTCGCTCTCGGTCTGGAAACCGGAGCGATCTTAGGGAACAGGTGAAAACATGAGGAAGGAATGAAAGCAACCTATACCTGTTCCATCCATTTGTTCTAACCTGAATCCCATGTGGGTAAAGGTATTATGCCAGCAAATCCCAGTGATGCTTTGGCAGGCGGCGTTGGACGCGCTGCTCGGCGTTGTAAGCCACACGCAGCAGCAAGGCCTCCTCCCAGTGGCGGGCGGTGGCGTGCATGGAGAGCGGCATGCCATCAGCATCATAGCCGACCGGGAAGGAGATGGCCGGGTGGCCGGTGAAATTGGCCGGGAAGACGAAGCGCATCAGCTCGCTGGTGACGCCCAGGTCGGACCAGCCGTTGCTCTCCGCTGCCGGCGGGATGAGCGGGGCGGGCAGGGCCGTGCCCGGGTTGAGGATCACATCCACATCCTGGAAGACCTTCTCGAAGATGTTCAGGGCGCGGGTGCGCATGCGCTGGCACTGGATGTAATCGTGCGAGGAAGTCACACGGCCCAGTACCAGGCTCAGGCGGGTGCTGTCGGCGAAATCGTCCCGGTGCTCTGGGTAGTTCTCCATGCAGGCAGCCATCTCGGAAAGGATGGTCACGGCGTGGGCAATCCGCATGGCATCCAGCTCGGGGACGGTGATTTCCACCAGGATCGCGCCGGCCTTTTGGAACTCCGCCACCATGGTCTCGTTGGCCTCGACCATCTCGCGGGTGGCATGATGGAACCATTCCGGGTAGACGCCGATGCGTACGCCGTTGAGATTGGGCGTATCCCAACCGGTAATGCTGACCGGCGGCTGCTGCAGGGTGAGCGGCTCGGCCGGATCCGGACCGGCCACCACCAGGTAGGTCAGGGCCACATCCTCCACGCTGGCGCCCAGCGGGCCCAGGTGAGCCACACTCCAGCAGAGCGGGGCCGCCCCGCGCTCGGAGACGCGGGCGAAGGTGGGCTTGAGCCCGACCACGCCGCACAGGCTGGCCGGGATGCGGATGGAGCCGCCGCCGTCGGCGCCGATGGCTACCGGCACCAGCCCGGCCGCCACCGCCGCCCCGGAGCCGCTGGAGCTGCCGCCCGTGTCGCGCTGCAGGTCGTATGGATTGGCAATCCGCCCGTGGTGGACGTTGGCACCGGTGGGATTGATGCCGATTTCGTGCATATTGGTCTTGCCGACCAGCAGCGC
>CAYOOA010000197.1:0-1747 GCA_964405455.1 uncultured Anaerolineaceae bacterium
CCTAACTCCCGACCCTTTCTTAGAGCGGCCGAGGTTGCCGAGCCTCACGTTTTCCACTTCCTCATTGGATAACTGATGCGGGTCAAGTTGGATGGCTGCCGCCATCAAGTTTCTCAGGTCGTCCCAGGGGGCAGCGTCGAAGGAATGGAGGAGGACAAAGCGCTTGGCCAGGCGGCCCTGATCGGCCTGTAGCAGGTTGGCCGGGTCCGGCAGGAAGGCCCCCAGGTTGAAGGTCAGGCGGACAGCGTCGCGCTCGAAGAGCATACCGCAGATGCAACCGCTGACCGGCCCGCCGCGGGCGGCATCATGGTAGCTCAGGCCGGAGCGCAGGATGCGCTCGGTGGCCTGCGGCGCCAGTTCGGCGACGATATTGCGCAGTTCAATCACGATCTCCAGCAGGGCGGGATCGAGGTAACTGAAATGCTGTTCGAATTCATGCAGGCTGAGCATGATCGAGGTGCTTGATAAAGCAGCGCCGGCGCTTGTGCTGGCGGGCGTCAAACGTGCGCCACTGGCTGCGTACGGCATCGTTGGTTTCCAGTTCCGGGTTGGATTCGACCTTCTTAATGCCAAACTCGCGCATGGCCTTGATCACCTGGTTCATCAACAGGGCGTTGACGCCCTTGCCCTGGAAATCGGAGCGGATGGCAACCAGGTACAGGTCGGCCAGGTCGTTTTTCTTCATCGCCCGCAGCAGGTGGATGAAACCAAAGGGAAACAACTCCCCGCGGCTTTTCTGCAGGGCCCTGGAGAAGGAAGGGAAGGCGATCCCGACCGCCACCATTTTGTTATTCTCATCAAATACCACCGGCACGAAGGAGGGGATGACAAGACCGAAATACTGGTCGATGTAGCTCTGCATCTGCCGCTCGGACATCGGCACCGTGCCGTACAGGTTTTTGTATTCATCGTCCAGCAGGTGGAAGATATCCAAGGCCACGTCCAATAATTCTTTTTTTCGTTTCACCTTCAACATGCGCAGCTTGTAGCGCCGCTGGAGGATTTCCACGGCCCGCTCCACCCGTTCATCCGGTTTTTCCGGCAGGGTGATCTGGTACTCCATCCAATCCGTATCCTTGGCGTAACCCAGCTTTTCCAGGTGGGCGGGATAGTAGGGGTAATTGTAGAGTGTGGCCAGCGTCCCCACCTCATCAAAGCCCTCGATGAGCATGCCCTCGCGGTCCATATCGGTGAAGCCAAGCGGGCCGTGCACGGCGGTCAGGCCGAGCGAGCGCGCCCACTCCTCCACCTGCCCCAGCAGGGCGGTGGAAACGGCGGGATCATCCACGAAATCCAGCCAGCCAAAACGCAGGTAGGGCTGGTTCCACTTTTCAATATGCCGGCGGTTGTGGATGGCCGCCACCCGGCCGACGATCTTGCCATCCCGGTAGGCCAGCCAGTAACGCGCCTGGCAGTGCTCAAAGGCGGCGTTTTTGTCCTTGCGCAGGGTGTTCATTTCGTCCATGAACAGGGCGGGGACGTAGCAGGGGTGGTTTCGGTAGAGTGAAAGGGGAAAGCGGATGAAAGCGCGCAGTTCGCGCAGGGTGGTTACTTCTCGGATTTCAAGGGACATGGGGGGGATCCTTGGAGCGGGAATGCGAGTATTTTACACCTCTTTTTCTGTTTCAGAGGTTGATTGTGAATAAGTTGCCTATTTATGATATGTTGCAACCCATCTCCAGGTACACCTGACGGATTTCACCCTCCAGGGCGGCCATCCAGGCCTCGCGGCCGCCGGCGGAGGTCA
>CAYOOA010000198.1:0-1731 GCA_964405455.1 uncultured Anaerolineaceae bacterium
CCCACGCCAACCCGCAGGCCGTGCTGCTGCAATCCGGCGGATCCACCTGGCGGCTGGCGTTGGATGCCCCGCGCCCGCTGCTGATCAACCTGCAGGCGCTGCTGACCCGCCTGGACCCCGACCTGATCCTGACGGATTGGGGCGATACCTGGCTGTTGCCGCGCCTGCTGCGCCTGGCCGGCAAAGCCGGGCTGGCCCTGCCCCTCTCGCGCGACCCGCGGCGCAGCGTGGGCCGCCGCCCGGAGCGGACCTACTTCTCCTACGGCCAGATCATCTACCGCGGCGCGCAGATTTTGCTCTACGGCCGCTGGCACATTGACCGCCACAACGCCGCCCTGTGGGATGATTACACCCTGGCCGGCGTGCTGGAGGCGGCCCGCGTCACCCGCCTGCCGGTGCAAAACTCCGCCCGCACCTCGCCCGGCACGGGCATCTCGTCGATGCAGATCGTCACCGCCCTGGAGCACGACATCCTCGTCCCCTGGCGCAAGCAGCAGGTGGAGGCGGAGAAGAGCGCCCTGGACCTGCTGCACAACGACCAGGGCGGCATGGTCTACCAGCCGCTGGTCGGGCTGCATGCCAACGTTGGCGGGATTGACTTTGTCTCGATGTACCCCAGCCTGATGGTGCGCCACAACATCTCCCCGGAGACGATGCGCCCGGGCAGCCTGACCCCCAAAACAGACGAGCCCGGCCTGGTGCCCATGACCCTGGCGCCGCTGCTGGAGAAGCGCATCGCCCTCAAGCAGCGTGTTAATGAAACGCCCGCCTGGCACCCCCGCCGCGGCGCAGATAAGGCCCGCTCCTCCGCCCACAAATGGCTGCTGGTGACCTGCTTCGGCTACCTGGGCTACAAAAATGCCCGCTTCGGGCGCATCGAGGCGCACGAGGCCGTCACCTCCGGCGGACGCGAGGCGCTGCTGCAGGCCAAGGAGGCGGCCGAGGAGCAGGGCTTCACCATCATTCACATGTACGTGGACGGGTTGTGGATTGTGCGCCCGGATGCCGTCGAGCCGGGCGACTTTACCCCGCTGTTGAACGAGATTGCCGCCCGCACCGGGCTTTCCATCTCGCTGGACGGCGTCTACCGCTGGGTGGCGTTCCTGCCCTCGCGGGTGGACGAGCGCATCTCGGTGGCCAACCGCTACTTTGGCGTCTTCGAGGACGGCTCGCTCAAGGTGCGCGGCATCGAGTGCCGCCGCCGGGATACGCCGGCCTTCATCGCCGATGTGCAGATGGAGCTGCTGGAGTGCCTGGCCGAGGCCAAACGCGCCGCCGATCTGCCCGATCAGGTTCCAAAGGCTATGCGCATCCTGCGCCGCCGCCTGGCCGAGCTGCGCGCCGGGCAGGTGGCCCCTGCCCGCCTGCTGGTCGGTCAGCGCCTGACCCGCAAGCCGGAGGAGTACCGCGATCCCTCCGCCGGGGCGCGGGCTGCCCTGCAGTTGATCGCCGCCGGGCGCCAGGCCGTGCCCGGGCAGCGCATCCGCTTCGTTTGGCTGCGCGGCCGGCCGGATGTGCACGCCTGGGACCTGCCCGACCCGGTGCCCGCCAAGCGGATTGACCTGGCGCGCTACCGCGTGCTGCTGCTGCGCGCGGCCGCCACGGTCTTCCAGCCGCTGGGGATTTCCGCCGAACAGGTGGAGGCGCTGGTGGAGAACCGTCCCACGGCCGTGCCGCTGCCGCCGGTGAAATTACTTCACCAGGGAAAGAATTTTTACCACGGAGGCGCGG
>CAYOOA010000199.1:0-1685 GCA_964405455.1 uncultured Anaerolineaceae bacterium
CACCGGTGGGATTGATGCCGATTTCGTGCATATTGGTCTTGCCGACCAGCAGCGCTCCAGCCGCCCGCAGGCGGGCTGCCACGGTGGAATCGGCCGCGGCGGGCTGCTTGCCGAGGAACTTCGTCCCGACCGTGGTCGGGTAGGGCTGCATGTCCACCTCGTCCTTGATCGCCACCGGCACACCCTCCAGGATGCTGCGGGCGGTGCCGTTCTTCAATCGCTCCGCGCTCTCGGCGGCCTGGCGGCGGATATCTTCGGCCTGGCTGGCCACAAAAGCGTGCATCGGCGGGGAGGTTTGGTCGCTGGCGGCGATGGCCGCAATGACCCGCTCCGCCACCTGCAGCGGGGTGGTCTGCCCGGAGGCGTAGGCTTCGGCATAATCGCGGATCATGCGGAAGGGCAGCTCGGGGCGCTGCGGCCGTTCAGGAGCATCCATCTGCGGAGTTTTGGCCGGGCCGTGGGCGTGTTCCAGCGGGATGGCGAGCGGGAAGAAGGTCGGTTCCTCCTCAAATTTCAGCTTGCGCAGGCGCGGGATGCCGCCGTTTTCCAACAGGGTGGGCAGCACCAGCGGCTGGGTAACCCGGTTACAGGCCACATCGGCAAAGAGTTTGAGGGATTGCCCGTAGAGCACGGGCAGCTTGAGCGATTTCAGGTCGTAGACGGACATGGGGGGATCTCCTGCGGGGAGTGGATGGGGGTACGGGTTAATTATAGGCCGATTGAGGGATTTTTAACACGGAAACAACCGGATGAAGACGGATTAACACGGATAAAGTCACTACATTAATGCGGGGGCACAGGGACAGTAAGCAGCAGATGTTGGCCAAGCGGATGGAGTTAATGGATTGACCACTTTCCCCGTGCCCATACCCACACAGCGGACGGTCTGACGGTTCATTGCGCCTGGAGAAGCGGGGCAAGCATGCGGAAATCCTGCTGCCGCAGCGGGTGGACCCGCACCGGGAAGGTCATCGACCAGACGGGTAAGTCGGAGGACACATCATACAGGCTGACGGTGAACGAGGTACCGTTCACATCCACCACGGCAAAGCCGCGCACATCTGGCACACCTGCGTAGAAGTAATCGATCCGCTCCGGGAGGATATAGGCATTGTAGGTATAGCCGCCGGCGGGGCTGGTCAGGAACTGCTCGTACGGGTGGGTCAGCCCGGGCAGGCGGGTTTCATCCAGGTGGACCCAGCCCAAAACATGGTCGTGGCCGTGGAAGGCCGCCGCCAGGATGGGGTGGCGGTTGAGGACCTCTACCAGGGCGACCGGCGTACAGGCGGCATCCGCGCGGGCGGAGCAGGCGCATTCGAGGGCTTCCACGCAGTAGGCCGGCCCGTGGAAGAAGAGGAAGGCGTGGCGGAACCCTAACTTTTCCGCATCCGCCAGGCGCTCATCAATAAATTGGAGTTGGCGGTCAGTGATGCGGCTGACATCCCCCGGGACATCCAGGCCAATGAAGCGCGAATTCCCGTAATCAAAGGAATAGGATAAATAGGTGCTGCCCGGATCCAGCGGGGTATAGTCCGTGACGCCCGGCGGCAGCGGACGCTGGAGGTTGGAGAAGGAAACCTCCCAGCGCAGTGCGCTGCCCAACAAAGCGTTATCGTGATTGCCGCGGACGAGGAAGGTCTTGTCGATTAAGGAACCAAGGGCGGCGATCATCGGGTCCAGCTCGG
>CAYOOA010000200.1:0-1685 GCA_964405455.1 uncultured Anaerolineaceae bacterium
GCCAACTGCCGGGGCGCACGGTGCCGTCCGGCTCATAGACCCACCATTGATTATCTGATTGGGTGGAGGCAACCATAATCTCCAATCGGCCGTCCAGGTCCAGGTCATAAGCGCCCAGCGAGCGCAGTTCGTAACCCGGGGTGGGCTGGCGCGACCAGATCAGCCCGCCGGCAGCAGAATACACGTTCAGGTAACCCCCGCCGTGGGCGGTAACGATTTCCAGGCTGCCGTCGCCGGTCAAATCCGCCAGGACGATATCCGGCCAGATACGGTCACCCGGCGGGTCAATTGCCGGGTAGCGCAGAGTGCCGTCGGCGCCGTTAAGGATGAATAGGGAATAAGCCCCGGCAATGACTTCCATCGTCCCATTGCCGTCCAGATCGGCCACGGCCGGGGAGGAATACCAACCCGTCTGGCACCAGGATGAATAACAGCCGCCCAGTGACCACTTGAGCACCGGCGCCTGTACGGCATCCGGCTGGGCAGCCCGGGCGGTGGGAACCGCCGGCAGGAGCAAACAGAGAACAAGCAGGATGGCGAGCCACTTTTTCATAACCTGACTCTACCTGATTCAAGGGCCGGATTCAATCGGCTTGCAGGATTGCAAGGGCTAGATTAAGAAATGAGCCAACCGCCTGTTCTACTTTGATGTTCCGTCTGGTTGATCCAGCTTCCTCGCGAAGCAGCCAGCGGAAAACCGTGAACGTTCATGCTTCGCGCAGACCGGTGCAATCAATTTGCATGACCGGCAATGACCCGACTAGTTTATGATTAAAACTTCATTCCTCTGCCGGGCACTTTGCACAACCTACGGATAGGTTTTCTCTTGATACCGTTACGCTGCCACGGTTGGCCGCGAGCGCGACTGCTCCGGTTCCAGGAAGATGCTCTCGTTATCATCATCATAAGCCAGCAGCTCGGCATAACGGCCCCAGTTGATCAGGGTTTCAATCTGGGCCTCGGCCACCTCCGGTGGAAAATCCAGGCTGAGAGCGGTCAGGATCACATCCCGCTTGAGTTGCTGCTTCTCGGCAGCCCGCAGCATGGTCAGCAACCAGCGCATGATCGGCAGGCGGCGGGCACGCACGGCATAGATCTCCTTGCGGGCCAGGATGCTGGCTTCCGCAAAGGTCTGGCCGAGCGGGGTCAGCAAGATATCACCTTTATCGATGGTGGCAAAACCAAGCAACTCCGCCGCTTCCGTCAACAGCAGCAGATGGTCCGAGTCAATCCCAAAGACATCCTCCAGGGGATAGATATCCTGCTTGGTTTCCGGGGTTTCCGCCAGGTGTTCCAACAGGCCGGTCAGGTCGCTGATGACCACTTCGGGCAGGCTGCGGGTACGCCCGGCCTCACCCGGGGCGGAGCCCAGTTCCTCCTGTTCCGAGCGGGTTTGCCCGGCCAGGATGGAATAGACCTTATCCACCAGGGCCTGGAACTCGGCCGACTTGCGCTGGCGCGGGTGCGGCAGCGTGATCTTCATCTCGGCGATGATCCGCCCTGGCTCCTTGTCCATCACCACGATCCGGTCGGCCAGGAAGATGGCCTCCTCGATATTGTGGCTGACCATCAGCACGGCGCGGGTGGGAATCTTGCCGCCCGTCCACAGCTCCAGCAGTTCGCCGCGCAGGGACTCGGCACTCAACACATCCAGGGCTGAGAAGGGTTCATCCAGGCAGAGCAGC
>CAYOOA010000201.1:0-1550 GCA_964405455.1 uncultured Anaerolineaceae bacterium
CACCTGGCCGGGGATGCCCTGCTGCGCAGGGTGGCCCGCCTGCTGCGCAGTTCTTTCCGGTCCGAGGATGTGGTGGCGCGGATTGGCGGGGATGAATTTGCCATCCTGCTGCCGGATAGCGACCAAAACGCGCTGGAGCATTCCATGGAGCGCCTGCGGCGCAACCTGGAAAAAATCAATGAACAAAGCGGCCAGGAGCCGCTGGTGATTTCCATCGGCGGGGCGGCGGCCGAGGTGGGGCAATCCCTCCTCAGCGCGTTTGACCTGGCTGATCAACGAATGTACCGCGAGAAATACGCGCGCAAGCAAAAAGATTAGGAGTATGTGATGGCAAAAGACCCAACCCGAGACCGGGTGAACCCGGAACGCCTGGATACCACCCCGATGCGACGCCCCAACTGGATCAAGGTGCGGGCGCCCAGCGGAGAGACCTACGAATGGCTGCAAGGCCTGATGCGCAAGAAAGCCCTGCACACGGTGTGCGAGGAAGCCGGTTGCCCAAACATGGGCGAATGCTGGGGTTCCGGTACGGCGACCTTCCTGATGCTGGGGGATGTATGCACCCGCTCGTGCGGCTTCTGCGACATCAAGCACGGTCAGCCGGAATTGATGGACTGGCTGGAGCCGGAACGGGTGGCGCAGGCCGTCAAGGCCATGGGGTTGCAGCACGCCGTGATCACCAGTGTTAACCGTGATGAACGCAAGGATGGGGGAGCGCCGATTTTCGCCATGGTAATCCGGCGCATCCGCCAACTGCACCCCGGCTGCTCGATCGAAGTGCTCATCCCGGATTTCAAGGGCAGCGTGGAGGCGCTCAAGATCGTGATGGACGCCCGCCCGGAGATCCTCAACCACAACGTGGAGACGGTGCCGCGACTGTTCAAGCTTGTCCAGCCGCAGGATAACTACGCCTGGACGCAGGCCACCCTGACCAACGCCAAGTTGCTGGATCCGGACGTGCTGACCAAGTCCGGCTTGATGGTGGGACTGGGCGAGGAGATGGACGAGGTAAAGCAGGTGATGACTGACCTGCGCTCGTGGGGGGTGGAGATTTTAACCATCGGCCAGTACCTGCAACCCAGCCGCAAGCACCTGCCGATCGTGCGCTATTACACGCCGGAGGAGTTTGAAGAACTGCACCGGTTTGGCATGGAAATCGGCTTCAAATGGGTGGAAAGCGGCCCGTTGGTGCGCTCCTCCTATCATGCGGCCGAACAGGTGCGGGCCTTGAGCGTTGTCCACCGCAAACTGTACGGAGAAAAGGTTTAAAAAACGGTCGTCCCTGCAAGCGGCGTGGAGGATCCACTCCAACCGGCAGGGACGACCGAATGATCAGGCGCCCCGGCAAGTCCGGGGCGTTATTTTATCTAGCGGTGGCTGCGCAGGCGGCGGGCAACCAGGATGACCACCACGAAGACGGCGGCCAGGCCAATCAAGCCGGGCAGGCCGGCTTCATCGGCAAAACCGGTGGTCGGCAAGGAGGTGGCGCGCGGAGTGCCCGTGGCGGCCTGGGCCAACTGGGTTTTCAGGACGGCCATGGTGGCTGTCAT
>CAYOOA010000202.1:0-1546 GCA_964405455.1 uncultured Anaerolineaceae bacterium
GATCTGGATATCGTGGTGGAGGCGCCGGGTGGAGAGTTGGCTGCCTTCTGCATCGGCTGGTTGCAGCGCCTGGCAGACGGCCGCCTGGTCGGGCAGATCGAGCCGCTGGGCTGTCACCCGCAGTACACCCGTTATGCACTCGGCCGCCTGGCTCTGGCGGAGGTGCTGCGCCGCCTGGTCGCCGCCGGGGCGGAAAGCATCTACGTCGAGACGGATACCTACCGTAATACCGCTCATAATCTTTATGAACATATGGGCTTTGCCCTGGAACGCAACGTGCTGGTCTTGCGCAAGGATTATTAGTTGGAGATTGATTCTTAATTGATAGTTTGTCTGATCGTTCCGGTCTCCAGACCGTGAACGATCTTTATTTGCGCTCGCACCCCTTATGGGGCGCTCGGTCTGGAGATTGGCGTAATCTTAACGATTTTCTTGCGTAGTCCAAGAATGTGCGAGTGGCTTTTCAAAAATGATTTGAGGGTTGGTTTCTTATCTATGCCCTCTGTGGTAGCTGCTTTTTTATGGTATAATCCACTCGTTGTCACGTAAAACGAATGTTTACGATTATCTACGGGCCGGGGCAATTTTCCCGGCCGGTTTATTTGTAAGAAAGAAGATAAATGAATTTCAATAGTTTTAATTTTCACCCGCAAATCGAGGCTGGCATTGCCGCCGCGGGTTATGTCACCCCCACCCCCATTCAAATCCAGGCCATTCCCCACCTCTTGCAGGGTCGGGATATCCTGGGATTGGCCCAGACCGGCACCGGCAAGACGGCCGCCTTTGGGCTGCCCATCCTGCAACGCCTGATGCAGGGGCCGCGCGGCAAGTTGCGCGCCCTGGTCCTCTCCCCCACCCGCGAACTGGCGGAACAAACCCACGTTGCCCTGCGGGGCCTGGGCCGCAAGTCCGGCCTGCGCAGTGTGACGCTCTACGGCGGCGTCAGCCAGCAGCCCCAGGTGAAAGCCCTGCAGGCTGGCACTGAAATCGCCGTGGCCTGCCCGGGCCGCCTGTTGGACCTGGTCGGTCAGCGCTTGATCAACCTTGATGGGATTGAAATGCTGGTGCTGGATGAAGCGGACATGATGTTCGATATGGGCTTCCTGCCGAGTATTCGCCGCATCCTTGCCCTGCTGCCCGCCCGGCGCCAGACGATGCTCTTTTCCGCCACCATGCCGGCCGAAATCCGCGGCCTGGCCACCGAGATGCTCACCAACCCGGTGACGGTGGAAATCGGCGCATCCAAACCGGTGGAGACGGTGAAACAAACCGTACTGTCGGTGGACCAGGAGCGAAAATACGAATTACTGCTGCGCCTGCTGCCGGAAACAGGGGACGGCCAGGTGTTGGTTTTCACCCGCACCAAGCACCGCGCCCAGAAAATTGCCAGCCAGTTGATCAAGGCCGGGCATTCCGCCACCTCGCTGCAGGGCAACCTCTCGCAAAACCGCCGCCAGGCCGCCATGGATGGTTTCCGCTCCGGCCGGGTGAAGGTGATGGTTGCCACCGATATTGCCGCCCGCGGCATTGATGTCTCGCAGGTGAC